>DASVWR010000094.1:0-2895 GCA_036393115.1 Casimicrobiaceae bacterium | reverse complement strand
CTCGAAGGCATTCCGCTGGCGCTGGAGCTCGCCGCGGCGCGGGTGCGCTCGCTCGCCGTGGCGGACATCAACAAGCGCTTGAACGATCGCTACAAGCTCCTGACCGGAGGCGACCGCACGCTGCAGGCGCGCCAGCAGACGCTGAGAGCGCTGGTCGACTGGTCGTACGACCTCCTGGAAGAGAACGAGCAGGTGCTGCTGGCGCGGCTGTCGGTGTTCGCGGGCGGCTTCGGGCTGGAGGCGGCGGAAACGATCTGCGGCGCCGACCCGCTGGAGGCGATGGACGTGCTGGACCTGATCACCTCGCTGGTGGAGAAGTCGCTCCTGCGGGTGGAGGAGCACGACGCCGGCGCGCGTTACCGGATGCTGGAGACGATCCGCGAATATGCCGACGAGAAGCTCGCGCTGAGGGACGAGCTCGCCGCCACCCGTGTCGCCCATTGCGACTACTTCCTGACCTTCGCGAAAGCGTCGAACTTCGGCCTGCAGGGACCCGAGCGCGCCGACTGGCTGCGGCAGGTCGACGATGCGCTAGACGACATCCGCGCTGGAACCCGCTTCGCCCTCGATCGCGGGGTCGACCCGATCATCGCCGTCAAGTTCGACGTCGCGATGCTCGGGTTCTGGTTGCGCCAGGGCTACATCACCGAAGGTCGCGCGAGCGTGCGCGCGGCGCTCGCGCTTCCCGAGGTCAAGGCATCGGACGTCGCGCACGCGCACGCGCTCTACGTCGGCGCGGGGCTCGCCGAGAGCCAGGGCGACCTTGCCGAAGCTTCCCGGATGCTCGAAGACTGCCTCGCTCTGCGTCGCGGCATCGGCAAGACGGTCGACATCGCGGCGACGCTGTCGACGCTCGCCCAGGTGCGGTTGCGCTCGGGTGATGCCGGAGGCGCGCTTGCCAACGAAACGGAGGCGCTCGCGCTCTTTCGCGACATCGGTAATCGCGTCGGCGAGGCGATCGGGCTCCAGCACCTCGGCGAGATTCACGTTTGGACCGGGGACGCCGCCGCGGCGAAGACGTATCTCGACGAGTGCATCGTCATTGCGCACGACATCGGAAACCTCGAAGTCGAAAGCGAATGCGCGGTCGACCTCGGCGAGGTCGCCCTCGAGGGCGGTGACCCGAAGACCGCGCTCGATCGCTTTTCGTCCGCGCTCGAGATTGCGCGCGCCGCGGGCGACAAGCGCGGCGAAGCGGCGGCGCTGTGGAGGATGGGACGCGCGAGCGTTGCGGCGGGCGATCTCTCGACGGCGCGCACGCGGCTCGCCGGCGCGCTTCGCTCGCTCGAAGCGTTCGAGATGCGCGGGGAGCTCATCGAATGCATCGAGGACTGCGCGACACTCGACGCGACCGCCGGCGATCCCGCCGCCGCAACGACGCTCTACGCAGCCGCTGACGCGATGCGCGAACGCTATGCGCTGACGCGCCCGCCGCAGGCCGAGCGCACGCGCCGGAATGCGCTCGATGCGCTCCGAAGCGATCTGGGGGTCGCAGCTTTCGATGCGGCGTGGACCGCGGGCGCGGCGCTCGAGATGGATCGGGCGCTCGAACTCGCCCGCGGCGCGCTTTCGCGCGAACCTGCGCTCGCTTAGCTGCGGAGAGCGATCAGGCGCTGCGCCGACGGCGCAGGCCGAGCCAGCCAGCGCCCAACGCGCCAAGCACCAGTGCGAGCGATCCCGGCTCGGGAACGCGTACGAACGGACCCTCATTGAGGGCGGGGTCTCCGACCGCCGTCAGCGTGCAGCCGTCGCGATCGTCATCGCTACCGTCGCCTTCGTCCTCGTCGGTATCACCTGTACAAGTCTGCTGGAACAGGACCACGGACGAGGTCAAAGTGTCGCTGACAAGGGACGCATTGAACTGCAGGAAGTAGCCAGTCGGGCTCGTACTCGGGCCGACTAGATCGGCTGGGAGCGAGCCGGTCGTCGTGATGGCGTCCAACACGCCGCCGTTCCACCAGAGTCCCGTGATTACGCCGGGCTGGGCGCCGAACGTGTACGTCGTCGTCGTCGAAGTCACCGTATTGAAGATTTTGGCCGTCGCGTCGACGACGTCGACTTGGCTACACCCAAGTGTAATACCTGGGATCACTTCATTGAATCCAGGCGAATTGTTGACGCAACCGACGTCGACCAGATCGATGGAAATGGTTCCGGAAAGCAACAGAGGGTCGAAACCGCCCCGATAGATACTTCCCGCGTCCGCAGGGTGTGCGATTGCCAAAACTCCGGCGGCCGTCGCTGCAATGCCCATCGCACGCCACCGGTACCGTGCAGAGCGCGAGCTGCGTAACTCGAGTTTTTCTTGGGTCATCTCAATCCCCTCATAACCGTGCCGCCCGTCGATGGCGCGCAATCGCGCAACTCGCGCCGATCAATCGTCAGTACAGCTAGGGTAGCCGCTGATGCAAAAACCGGACCGTGCGTCCAAAGATTAGGCCAAGCTGCTGAAAGGTATCAGTATTCCGTGAGTTCGCTCTTGGGCTGGAGTTATTGACATTCGTCAAGTGTAAAAAATGCCGACACTGGCGGATCTACGCTAGTGGGCTCTTCCAGATCATCGATACGGCTCAATCCCGCCTACAACCAACGCTGCTCTCAATCCAGCGTGCCGAGATAGTCCGACTTCCCGAGCTTCACCCCGTTATGGCGCAGGATGTCGTAGGCGGTCGTCACGTGGAAGTAGACGTTCGGCGTGACGAACTGGACCAGGTAGTTCACGTCGCTGAACTTGTGCGGCTTGCCGCGAACCGGGCGCACGATCTCGCGCGTCGCGGCGCCGTCGAAGGCGCGCTCGTCGAGGCCGCGCATGTATTCGACGGTGCGCTCGACGCGCGCGATCAGCTCGTCGAAGGTCTTCTCCGTGTCTTCGTAGCTCGGCGGCTCGGCGCCGGA
>DASVWR010000093.1:0-6600 GCA_036393115.1 Casimicrobiaceae bacterium | reverse complement strand
TCACAGTCGCGGAATCTCGCACAGTCGCAGAAGCCCGCAAAATCCCAGGGAGAACGCTTCATGTCCAATCCGCTCGTCTTCGCACTCCTGTGCGCGGTCGCGGCCATCGTCTATGGCGTCGTGTCGATCCGCTGGATCCTCTCGAAGCCCGCCGGCAACGCGCGCATGCAGGAGATTGCCGCCGCCGTGCAGGCCGGGGCCAAGGCCTACCTGAACCGCCAGTACACGACGATCGGCATCGTCGGCATCGTTCTGTTCTTCATCATCGGCATCTTCCTGTCGTGGCGCACCGCCGGCGGTTTCGCGATCGGCGCGATCCTCTCCGGCCTCGCCGGATACATCGGAATGAACGTGTCGGTGCGTTCGAACGTCCGCACCGCCGAAGCGGCGCGCAGCGGCCTCGACCAGGCGCTGGCGATCGCCTTCCGCGGCGGCGCGATCACCGGGATGCTGGTGGTCGGCCTCGGACTGCTCGGCGTCGCGGGCTTCTACTGGTTCCTGATCTCGTCGGCGCATGCGGCGCCCAACCTGATGCAGGAGGGCCTGCACGAGGCGATCGGCCCGCTCGTGGGGCTCGCGTTCGGCGGCTCACTGATCTCGATCTTCGCGCGTCTTGGCGGCGGCATCTTCACGAAGGGCGCGGACGTCGGCGCCGATCTCGTCGGCAAGGTCGAGGCGGGCATCCCCGAGGATGATCCGCGCAATCCCGCGGTGATCGCCGACAACGTCGGCGACAACGTCGGCGACTGCGCCGGAATGGCGGCCGACCTCTTCGAGACCTACGCGGTGACGATCGTCGCCACGATGCTGCTCGGTGCGCTGCTCCTCCCGGCGATGGCGTCGACCGCAGTCACCTATCCGCTTGCGCTCGGCGGCTTCTCGATCCTCGCGTCGATCGTCGGCTGCTACTTCGTCAAGGCGAAGGCGGGCGGCAAGATCATGAATGCGCTCTACCGCGGCCTGATCGTGGCGGGCGTGATCTCGGCGATCGGGTTCTGGTTCATCACGCGCTGGATGATGGGCGACGTCGCCTCGACCGATGCGGCGCTGACTCCGCTCCGGCTGTGGGGCGCGGCGCTGGTCGGCCTCGCGCTGACCGCGGCGCTCGTCGTCATCACCGAGTACTACACCGGCACCGATTTCAAGCCGGTCAAGCACGTCGCCGAAGCATCGACCACCGGTCATGCGACGAACATCATCGCGGGCCTCGGCGTGTCGATGCGCGCGACCGCGTGGCCGGTGATCGCCGTCTGCGTGGCGATCTTCGTCTCGTATGCGTTCGCGGGCCTCTACGGTATCGCGATCGCGGCGACGGCGATGCTGTCGATGACCGGCATCATCGTCGCGCTCGATGCCTACGGCCCGATCACCGACAACGCCGGCGGCATCGCCGAGATGGCCGACCTCCCCGACTCCGTACGCGCGATCACCGATCCGCTCGACGCGGTCGGCAATACGACGAAGGCGGTCACGAAGGGCTACGCGATCGGCTCCGCCGGGCTCGCCGCGCTAGTGCTGTTCGGCGACTACACGCACGCGCTGTCGACGGCCAATCTGTCGACCACGTTCGATCTCTCCAATCACATGGTGATCATCGGCCTCATCATCGGTGGCCTCATCCCGTACCTGTTCGGCGCGATGGCGATGGAGGCCGTCGGGCGCGCAGCCGGAGCGGTGGTGGTCGAAGTGCGGCGCCAGTTCCGCGAGATCAAAGGGATCATGGAAGGCAAGGCCAAGCCCGAGTACGGCGTCGCGGTCGACATGCTGACGCGCGCCGCGATCAGGGAAATGATCGTCCCGTCGCTCCTGCCGGTCGTCGTGCCGGTCGTCGTCGGCCTCGCGCTCGGGCCGCAGGCTCTCGGCGGCTTGCTGATGGGCACGATCGTCACCGGCCTCTTCGTCGCGATTTCGATGACGACCGGCGGCGGTGCCTGGGACAACGCGAAGAAATACATCGAGGATGGGCACTACGGCGGCAAGGGCTCCGACGCGCACAAGGCGGCGGTGACCGGCGATACCGTCGGCGACCCGTACAAGGACACCGCGGGTCCCGCGGTCAATCCGCTGATCAAGATCATCAACATCGTCGCGTTGATGATCGTGCCGCTGCTGGCGCTCCACGGCGGCTAGGCTGAAAAACCGGGACGTACGACGTTTTCGCGCGCTGGCGGCGCTCGTCGCCGGCGCGCTGCTGTTCCCGGTCACCACGGCGCTCGCCGCCGCTGCGTCACCCGAGGCTCCGTCACCGGCGGCTCCGTCACCGGAGGCTCCGACCGGCCGCGTCGAGCGCACCGCCGTCGCCGCGCGGCATTTCATCGTCGCGACGGCGAACCCCCTGGCGACGGCGACGGCGTACCGAATCCTCGCGAAGGGAGGCAGTGCCGCCGACGCCGTCGTGGCCGCACAGCTCGTACTCGGGCTCGTCGAGCCGCAATCGTCGGGCCTGGGCGGCGGCGCCTTCCTGCTCTATCACGACGCAGCAAGCGGCCGTGCGGTCGCGTTCGACGGCCGCGAGACGGCACCGCTCGCCGCCACGTCGCAGCGTTTTCTCGACGCGAACGGGCATCCGCTCGAGTTCTACGACGCAGTGGTCGGCGGTCGCTCGGTGGGCGTGCCCGGAACGCTGCGTCTCCTCGAAGCCGTTCACAGGAGGTACGGGCGACTGCCCTGGCATGCGCTCTTCGCGAGCGCGATCGACCTCGCGACGCACGGGTTTGCGGTCTCGCCGCGGCTGCACGGACTGATCGCCGAAGAGACCCACTTCGTGCAGGCGCGCGCACGCGGCTACTTTCTCGCCGCGGACGGGACCCCGCGCCCTGTCGGATACGTGCTGAAGAACCCGGCGTACGCGACGACGCTGCGTACGCTCGTGCGCGACGGCGCCGCCGCGCTCTACTCGGGGCCGATCGCCGCCGACATCGTCGACACCGTCGATCACGCCCCGCGTCACCCCGGCGATCTCACGCTGCGCGACCTCGCGCGTTATCGCGTGGTCGTCCGGCGCCCGGTCTGCGACCGCTATCGCGGCTTTCGCGTCTGCGGCATGCCGCCGCCGTCGTCCGGTGGCATCGCCGACCTGCAGATCCTGAAGATGCTCGAGCCGTACGACGTCGCGTCGATGGGCGTCGAATCGTTCTGGAGCGTGCAATTCATCTCCGAAGCCGAGCGACTCGCTTTCGCCGACCGCGACGCGTGGATCGCCGATCCGGCGTTCGAGGCGCCGCCGCCCGGGCTTCTCGATCACCGCTACCTGCACGAGCGCTCGCGGCTGATCCGCGCGACGCGCACGCTCGGCCACGCGCTCCCCGGTGACCCGCGTCATCGCCTCGCGCTGCCGCGCATGCTCGCGGTGGCGCCCGAAGGGGCGGCCGAGTTTCCGTCGACGTCGCACCTCGTGATCGTCGATCGCTACGGCAACGCGGCGACGATGACGACGACGATCGAGGCCGCATTCGGCAGTCGCCTGATGACTGCGAGCGGCTTTTTTCTCAACAACGAGCTCACCGACTTCTCGTTCGAGCCGACGAAGAACGGAAAGCCGGTCGTCAATCGCGTCGAGCCGGGCAAGCGTCCGCGCTCGTCGATGGCGCCGACGATCGTCTACGACCGGCACGGCCGCCTCTATGCGCTCGCGGGCTCGGCAGGCGGAAGCCTCATCATCAACGACGTCGCGAAGGCGCTGATCGCGATGATCGACTGGGGGCTCGACCCGCAGGCTGCGGTCGCGCTGCCGAACTTCGGCAGCCGCAACGGTCCGACCGAGCTCGAGCGCGATACGGCAGTCGCGGGCCTCGCGCCGAAGCTTCGCGCGCTCGGGCACGTCGTGCGCCTGATCGACGACCCGTCGGGGTTGCAGGCGGTGCTGCGCACGCGATCGGGGTGGATCGGCGGGGCCGATCCGCGGCGCGAAGGACTGGTCCGGGGGGACTGACGGTCATGCCGATTCCCGAGGTGTTCTCGGCCGCGGTGCTGCTCTTCCTCGTCATCGATCCGTTCGGCAATGTGCCGATCGTGATCGCGGCGCTCGGCAACGTCGCGCGCGAGCGCCAGAAGCGCGTGATCCTGCGCGAATGCGCCGCCGCGTACGTCATCCTGCTCGCGTTCATGCTGGGCGGCCAGACGTTCCTGCAGTGGATGCAGCTTTCCGAAGTCTCGCTCGCGCTCGCCGGAGGGATCATCCTGTTCCTGATCGCGCTCAGGATGGTGTTCCCGCACCCGGAGGGCGTGTTCGGCGACGCTTCCGGGACCGAGCCATTCCTCGTACCGCTCGCGGTCCCGTCGATCGCCGGGCCATCGGCGCTGGCGACGGTGATGCTAATGGTGTCGCGCGACCCGTCGCACCGCCTCGCATGGATCGTCGCACTGACTGCGGCGATGGCGACTGCGACGCTCGTGATGCTCGCCGCGTACCGGCTGCAGCGGCTCCTCGGCGAACGCGGGATGCTGGCTGTCGAGCGCCTGATGGGGCTCGTCCTGACGGCGCTCGCCGTGCAGATGCTGCTCGACGGCGTGAGAACCTTCCTCGCGAGCCTCGGCCACGCGGCCTAGGGACCCAGGTGCCGCGGAATAGCCATCCGGTGGCGTCTGTTGGCCATGAATGATGTCCAATGCGCTCATGCGTGCCGATGAAGCGACAAGGTCGCAGGAAGCGCACGACCGCTACACGAAGGCCGCCGTCGCGCTGCATTGGCTCGTTGCGGCGCTGATCGCGGTGAACCTCGTGCTCGGCGTCTCGATGGCGAGACTGCCGATCTCGCCGCGCAAGCTCGAGTGGTACCTCGTCCACAAGTCGATCGGCCTCACGGTGTTCCTGCTCACCGGCCTGCGGCTCGGCTGGCGGGCAACACACCGGCCACCGGCGATGGTGCCGATGCCCGACTGGCAGCGGCGTGCCGCCGCCGCCACGCACGCGCTCCTCTACGCGCTGATGTTCGCCATTCCGATCTCGGGCTGGCTCTACAGCTCGGCGACGGGTGTGCAGGTCGTCTATCTTGGCCTTGTTCCGCTACCCGACCTCGTGCACAAGAGCCGGGCGCTCGGCGACGTGCTGCTGGTTGTGCACGTGACGCTGAACTCGCTGCTGGGGCTGCTTGTCTGTATCCACGTTGCGGCAGCACTCAGACATCACTTCGTCGACCGTGACGAAGTTCTGCTGCGAATGTTGCCGGGTCTCGACGCACCGTCGCCGGGAGTCGGGCGGGCATCTCGCGCTGATCCGGGAGGCAGGCGTTGATCGCAGCTCGCAGGAATCGATCGACATTCGCGGCGTTCACGGCGGCGCTCCTCGTCGCGATGGTCGCGATGCTCGCGACCGCGGTGCGCGCGGAGGGTGTCGATGCTGCGAAAAGCGAGATCGCTTTCTCGATCACGCAGATGGGCGTGCGCTTCGACGGACGCTTCGACCGGTGGCGTGGCGACATCGACTTCCGCTCGGATGCGCTCGCACGGTCGACCGCCGCGATCGACATCGATCTAGCCAGCGTCGACCTCGCGAGCGACGACTCCGACGCCGCGGCGCGCGGACCACTGTGGCTCGATACCGCGAAATATCCGATCGCCAGCTTCCGCTCGACCGCGATCACCGTGGACGGCGGCAACCGCTACCGCGTCACCGGTCGCCTGACGCTCAAGGGAATCACCCGCGACTGCGTCGTGCCGATCCAGGTCACGACCGATGGCGCCGGCAATCGCGTCGCAACTGGCACCTTTACGCTGAAGCGGCTCGAGTACCACGTCGGCGAAGGCGAATGGGCGGATCCTGCGACGGTCGCCGACGATATTGCGGTGCGGATCAGAATGGTGTTGCCCGCGTCGGGGTGACGGCTCGGCGACGCGCATCGCAGTTCATCGCTGCCCGGAGGACTTTCGACATGAATCTACGCGGCCTGCTTGCAGCTCCGCTTGCCGGCGTTGCGGGTGTTTCCGGCGTCGCGCTCGCCTCGCCCGAAGTCTATGTGCTCGATCCCGTGCATTCGCAGGTTTCGTTCGAGGCGCGGCATATGGGAATGACGACGCAGCGCGGCCGCTTCATGAGGTCGGCGGCGACGGTCACGCTCGATACAGCGGCGAAGACGGGTGCTGTCGACGTGACGATCGAGGCCGCGTCGGTGCGCACCTACGATTCGCGTCTCGACGCGATCGTCAAGGGCCCGAAATTCTTCGACGTCGAGAAGTTTCCGACGATCACCTACAAGTCGACGAAGGTCGTGTTCGACGGTGATCGCGTCGTCGGCGTCGACGGTGAGCTCACGATGCTGGGGGTGACGCACCCGGTGACGCTCAAGATCATCGATTACGTCTGCGGCCCACAGCCGTTCAACAAGAAGCCGATGTGCGGCGGCGACGCCACTGCCACGATCAAGCGCTCGGAGTGGGGAATGACGGCGAACCTCCCGCTCGCGCCTGCGGACGAGATCAAGCTCGACATTCCGTTCGAGGGCTATCGTCAGGCGCCGCCGGGCTGACGCGAAGCGCCGCGTCACGCAGGAACGAAGTCGCCGTCGTCGCGGCGCAGTGCGCCGGCCTTGACCAGCTCGATCGTGAGGCGCTCGGCGAGCGCGCCCGGTGCGAGCCCCAGGTACTGCGCGTTGAAATCGCTGA
>DASVWR010000092.1:0-27937 GCA_036393115.1 Casimicrobiaceae bacterium | reverse complement strand
CCGCGTTCCGGCGGCTACTCCTCCTTCAGCTTCTGGATCGTGTCGTTGTATTCCTTGACCGCCTTGTTGTACTCCTCGACCGTCGCATTGGCGGCCTGGACGTGGGGCTGCGCGAGCGCCTGCTGGTCGGTCACGAACTTGCGCAGGCAATCGACGTAGGCGACAAAGTCTTTCTGCCATTGCTTCTGCTGGCGGTCACTGGCGAGCTTGCCCGGAAACTCTCCCGGATGGACGCACGAATGCTTCGGTACCGGTGCCGTCGAAGCCGGCGCGGCGGGTGCGGCCGTCGCCGGTGCGGCGGACTGCTGGGCGAATGCCGCAACGGCCCACAGGCCCGCAGCCAGCGCGAGCGCGGCGCGCGATGTAAGTTCGATCATTCGTGGCTCCCGGTCTCGAAAGCGCGCATTCTACCTTCGCCGCTGCGCGCAGCGAAAAGACCGGGGACCCCCCGCCGGTCGCGGCCGACGCCGGCGCGTCAGCCGCAGGCGGTTACCGCCGTCAGCCGACGACCTTGAGCTTCGCGAGCGGGCAGTGCAGCCAGACGATCTGCTTGCCCTCGAGCCTGGCCTCGCGGTCGATCTGCGCCATGCGATCGGCGTTGCAGACGTAGCTCCCGTCGAGGTCGGCGCGTGTGGGTGGCGTCGTCGCGCAACCGGCAGCGAGCATCGACGTCGCGATCAAGGACAGCACGAACACGGTCTTCATGTCACGCCCTCCTTCCTCGCTCATCATAGGCGCGGCCGGAGCGCGTAGCAACACGCTCGCAACTGCACCACGCGCGCAGCGGCGAACCCGTAGGAAAGCGCGGCAAGCCCGGAAAGGACCCCTTGCAGCGATCCGCCGCGCCGGGTCGAGCGGTGGGGATGCTACGGGCGCGCTCTACACCGACCGTGGAGGCAGGGCGTGGGGTACCGTGACGCGCGAGCTCGGCCGCGAACGCGGCCGGTGTTTGAGCCCGTCACGGTACCTCACGCCGTCGGCCTCCACGGTCGAACTCGCGCGCCGTACCATCCCCACCGCTACCCGGCGTGTCGGATCCGCGAACTGGCGTCCGTTCCGGGCTTGCCGCGCTTTCCTACGGGTTCGCCGCGGCGCGCGTGGTGCAGTTGCGAGCGTGTTGCTACGCGCTCCGGCCGCGCCTATGATGGGCGCGGAAGGAGGGCGTGATATGAAGATCGTGTTCGTGCTGTCCTTGATCGCGACGTCGATGCTCGCAGCCGGTTGCGCGACGACGCCGCCCGCGCGCGCAGACCTCGACGGGAGCTACGTCTGCAACGCCGAGCGCATGGCGCAGATCGATCGCGAGGCCCGGCACGAGGGCAAGCAGGTCGTCTGGGTGCACTGCCCGCTCGCGAAGCTCAAGGTCGTCGGCTGACGGTGGTGACCGCCTGCGGCTGACGCGCCGGCGTCGGCCGCGACCGGCGGATGGTTCCCGGTCTTCTCGCTGCGCGCTGCGGCGAAGGTAGAATGCGCGCTTTCAAGATCGGGAGCAACGAATGATCGAACTCACATCGCGCGCCGCACTCGCGCTGGCTGCGGCACTGTGGGCCGCCGCGGCGTTCGCCCAGCAGCCCATCACTCCCGCACCGACCACGGCCGCACCCGTCGCGCCGGCTTCGACGTCGCCGGTGCCGAAGCATTCCTGCGTCCATCCGGGAGAATTCCCGGGCAGGCTCGCCAGCGAGCGCCAGCAGAAGCAATGGCAGAAGGATTTCGTCGCCTACGTCGATTGCCTGCGCAAGTTCGTGACCGACCAGCAGGCGCTCGCCCAGCCGCACGTCCAGGCCGCCAATGCGACGGTCGAGGAATACAACAAGGCGGTCGCGGAATACAACGACACGATCCAGAAGCTGAAGGAGGAGTAGCCGCCCGAAGGCGGCTTCGGGCGGTCGCAACGTGGGCGCTGCGCTGCCAGGCTCGGGGGAACCCTGCGACCGCACGGCCGCTGCGGCACCCGCTGCGCCCGCGCTCGCGAAGGGCGCCGAGACGGCCCCCGCCGAGATCGCGGCGATCCTGCTCGAAGGCTTCAACCGTCACTACACGCTGTTCCGCGAATGTGCGCGCGCGGCGCGGCGGCATTTCGAAGCTGGCAACTGGCTCGCAATCGGGCACGCCGCGCGCGATCGGATCGACTTCTACGATCGCCGCGTCGCCGAGACGGTCGCGCGGGTCGAGCGCGATTTCCGGCTCAGGCGTGCCGGTGGCGCCGACGCCTACTGGGCGGACGTGAAGCGCCAGTTCATCGCGCTCCTCGCCGACCACCGCCAGCCCGAGTGCGCCGAGACCTTCTTCAATACCGTCTCGTCGAAGCTGCTGCACCGGACCTACTTCCACAACCGCTATCTGTTCGTCCGCCCGTCCGCGTCCACCGAGTATCTCGACGACGAGATACCGTCGTACCGAAGCTACTATCCGCGCCACCGGGGGCTGCGCGCCGCGCTCGTCGATCTCGTCCTCGACCTCGGCCTCGAAGCCCCGTTCGCGGATTTCCGCCGTGATCTGAGCCACGCGCTCGGAGCGATGCGTCGCCGGCTGCCGCGCCCGTTCGTCGTCGACGCGAATTGCCAGATCCAGGTGCTCGCGAGCCCGTTCTTCCGCGATCAGACCGCCTACGCGGTCGGGCGCGTCATCAACGGCGTTCACAGCTATCCGTTCGTCATCGCGATCAAGCGCACCGCCGAGGCGCCCCTCTACGTCGACGCGCTGCTCACCGACCCGGTCGAGCTCGCGCTCCTGTTCTCGGCCAACCGCGCGTACTTTCTCGTCGACATGGAGGTGCCGTCGGCGTACGTCGCGTTCCTGCGCGCGATTGTCCCGGACAAGACTGCCGCCGAGCTCTACACGATGATCGGCCTGCAGAAGCACGGCAAGACGCTCTTCTACCGTGATTTCCTGCACCACCTCAAGCACTCGACCGACCGCCTCGTTGTCGCGCCCGGCATCCGCGGCCTCGTGATGGCGGTGTTCACGCTGCCGTCGTATCCGTACGTGTTCAAAGTCATCCGCGACCGCATCGACGCGTCGAAGAACACCGATGCCGCGCGGGTCCGGCAGAAGTACGCGCTCGTCAAGCATCATGACCGCGCCGGCAGGATGACCGACACGCTCGAATACTCGGACGTCGCGTTCCCGCTCGCGCGCTTCACGGCGGAGCTGCTCGACGAGCTCGTCGTGTCGATCCCGGAGCAGCTCGAGCGCGTCGGCGACCACGTGATCATCCGCCATGTCTACATCGAGCGCCGGATGGTTCCGCTCAACCTGTTCCTCGCCGCGGCGGACGACGGTGAGCGGATGCGCGCGGTGCGCGATTACGGCACCGCGCTGAAGGAGCTCGCGGCGGCGAACATCTTCGCCGGCGACCTCCTGTTCAAGAACTTCGGCGTCACGCGCTTCGGGCGCATCGTGTTCTACGACTACGACGAGATCGAATACCTTACCGATTGCCGCTTCCGCAGGATCCCGGAGGCCCCGCCCGGGTACGACGAGATGTCGGGAGAGGTGTGGTATCCGGTCGGGCCGCACGACGTCTTCCCGGAGGAGTTCGGGACGTTCCTGCTAACAGATCCGCGGATCCGTGAAGCGTTCATGGCGTTCCACGCCGACCTCGTCGATCCGCGCTGGTGGCAGGCGATGCAGCAGGCGATCCGCGACGGACGCCACACCGAGGTCCTCTCCTATCCCGACAGCGTGCGCTTCCCACCTCCTGCGGCGCAGGCGCAGCGTCGCGGCGCAGTCGTCGGCTGAGCACGGTGCTATCCTCCGCCCGTCGATCGATCGCCATGAGCCGCTCACCGCTGCACCGCTGCCTGCTACCTCTCGCCTGCGTCGCCACGACGCTCGCGCTGTCGGCGTGCAAGACGGGGCCGACGAAGGATGAGATCGAGGCAGCGCGCGAGTCGATCGACTGCCATCACACGAACCAGCATTTCGTGATCCGCTTCACCGAGGCCGAGGCGCGCATCCTGATGCCCGACGGCAAGCGGGTGATCCTCTACCAGGTGCCGGCGGGCTCAGGCGTGCGCTACATGAACGGCGACATGGAGCTGCGCGGCAAGGGGCTCGACATGACGCTCACACGCTACCAGGGCGCGCTGCACCTCGACTGCAAGCCGTTCGAGCTTCCGAAGAAATGACGTGGTACGTCCCGGTTTTCACTGGCGCTTCGCGCGAAGCACCGGGTCGACGTCGACGTACATCCAGTTCTCGCTCCGGATCGGGTGCGGAACGTAGTCGCGGACCCATGGCTGGTGCAGGCTGTCCTCGATCAGGTGCACGGTGAGGCGCCACGGCGCGTAGGCGACGACGAGCTCCGTCATCCGGTCGAACAGCCGCGTGCGCTGCGGTGAATCGGGGAGCGTTCGCGCCTCTTCGTACAGGCGGTTGAACGCCGGCAGATCGAAGCGCGCATTGTTCTCCTCGGCTGCGTTGGGCCCGTAGAGGAGCTGCATGAAGTTCTCGCCGTCGGGATAGTCGGCGTTCCAGCCGTCGCCGCGCGTCTGGATCTTTCCGAGCCGCGCCATCTTGCGCAGGTCCGGAACCTTTCCCTGCCTGAAAACGATGCGGACGCCGATCGCATCCATGTCGCGCTTCCACAGCTCGTCGCCCTGCCGCGATGCCGAGCCCGGCGTCGACCAGCGCTCGAGCGTCAGCGGCTTGCCCTCGGGCGTCTCGCGGTAGCCGTCGCCGTCACGATCGCGATAGCCGAAGCGGTCGAGGAGCGCCCGCGCCGCGGCCGGATCGTAGATCTGCGCCTGCGTGGCGAGGCTCGGGTCGTAGCCGGCGATGTCCGGCGGAATCGGGCCGTTCGCCGGGATCGCGCGGTCCTTCAGCAGCACGCGGATCAGCGTCTCGACGTCGTAGCCCATCGCGATCGCCCGGCGCAGCGCGATCTTCTCGGGCGTGTAGCCTCCGACGACCGGGTCGGTCATGTTGAAGTACGTCCAGTACGTGTTCGGGCGGATCAGCACGTCGTGCACGATCCCGCGCGCGGCAAGCTTCGGCCGCAGTTTCCCGTCGACGAGCGCCTGATCGACGAAATCGAGGGGAAGCTGGTCGAGCGTGTCGATCTCGCCGCGCAGGAACGCGAGCCAGCGCGCCTGGCCTTCCTCGATGATGCTGATCTCGATGCGCCCGACCTGTGGCAGACACACACCCGCGAGCGCCTTCGCGATCGGCTCCGACGCCGCGGGAATCGGCCCCTCCGGCACGTAGCGGGTGTCGCGAAAGCGCGGATTGGCGACGAGCACGATACGCGCGCTGCGCCGGTACTCGCCGAGCATGTACGGACCCGTTCCGACCGGGTGCGCGCCGATGTCGTGCCCGTATTCGTCGACCACTTCGCGCGCCTGCGCGGCGAGGTTCGGCACCGCAAGCGCATAGGGAAAGCGCAGGTCGGGAGCGGTGAGGCGGATGCGCAGCGTGTAACGGTCGACGACCTCGAGTCCGGGAAGCGGCGTGTCGTAGTCGAAATGCCCGGTCTTCTCGGCGCGCGTGCGCGCGGCGTCGCCGCCGACGATGCGCCCCTTCAGGAGCCACAGCCACGGCGACTTCACCGCGGGATCGAGCACGCGCTCGAGGCCATAGGCGAAATCGGCGGCGGTAAGCTCGCGCGGCTTTCCCTTGAATGCGGGATCGGGCGTGAAGTAGATACCCTTGCGAACGTGGCAGAGGTAGCTCCGCCCGCCGTCCTCGACCGTCGGCATCGCCTCGAGCGCGCGCGGCACCAGCCTGACCGGCCGCGCCAGATAGTCGTAGTCGAGCATCGAGTCGAACACGTTCTCGATGATCGCGTCGGACGCCGCATCCGAAGCGAACGCGGGGTCAAAGCTCGTCTCGGCAATCGAGAAGGCGACGCGCAGCGTCTTCACCGGACCGGCGGCGCCAGCCGCGGCCGGCGCGAAGACGCATCCGACAGCGAAGAGCGCGAGGACTGCGACGCGGACGGCTGGCACGCGATAGAGGCTTGCAGGGATGAAGTGCGCGATCGTAGCATTGGCGCAAGGATGCGCCGGCTACGTTCACCGCCGGCGGCGGAGACGCGATGGAGATGAAGCGATTGACCGGAGGCAGCCTGCGCTCGGCGGGCTACGACGCGCGCGAGCGCAAGCTCGTCGTCGAGCTGACGTCGGGGACCTTCGAGTACCTCGGTGTCCCCGGCGAAGTCTGGCGCCGGTTCTCGTCGGCGTCGTCGCCGTGGAGCTACTTCCGCGACAACATCGAGGAGGAATACACCGCGCACCGGACGCGCTGAGCGCCCGGTGCGCGTTCGAGCAGTACAGCGCTGCTTCGAGCCGCGTTACGTCGACCTCGCGTCGCGTTACTGAATGGTCAGCTTGCGGCCGGCCGTCGCAGGCTTCTTCACGAGCTCGAGCTCGAGGATGCCGTTCTCGAACTTCGCCTGGCTCGACGTCTCGTCGAGCTCGACCGGAAGCGTGAAGCTGCGATAGACGCTGCCGTAGTAGCGCTCACTGCGCAGGACACGTGCGTCCTTGGCGGCGGCCTCGACGCGCTTCACTTCGGCGGCGATCGTCACCTGGTTGCCTTCGACCGCAACGTGGATGTCGTCCTTCTTCACGCCCGGAAGCTCGGCCTGCACGAGGTAACCGCGATCCGCTTCGGAAACGTCGATGCGGATGCCCTGCGGGCTCGCGCGATCGCTGCGCTCGGGGCGAAAGAAGCTGCGAAACAGCGAATCGACCGCGCTCTCGGCGAACGGGTCGTAGAGCTGAAGGGTGGTCATGATTCGGGTTCTCCTCACGGGGTTCGTCATCGCGGCCGACGCTGCGCCCACGGCGCCGCGTGCGTGCCGCGTACACCGCTCAATCTGGGGTTCGGCGATGCGGATTCAAGCCCGCCCCGATGCGCACCGGAGCCTTCTGCCCGATAATGGCTCGTCATGCCGGCGACCGTCCGTTCCCTCACCCCCGACGAGCGCGCGAGCCTCGAAGCCGCGCTCGTCGCGCGCCAGCGCGAGCTTCGCACCGAGGTCTCGGCGAAGCTGCGCAACCAGGACGACCCGCGCCTCGTCGGGCTCCGGAACCGGATGGAAGACACCGACGACTGGGCAGTGGCCGACGCGATGGCGGCGCAGGACATCACGCTCGTTTCGCGCGACCTCGCCGAGCTCGCGAACGTCGAGGCCGCGCTCGCACGCTTCGCCGACGGCAGCTACGGCGAGTGCGCCGACTGCGGCAATCCGATCCCGTATGCGCGGCTCGCCGCGTACCCCGCAGCACGCCGCTGCGTCGCCTGCCAGGACGAGGCCGAAGTGCGCGAGCGCGTGCGGCGCTAGTGCACGGGTTCGCCGCGGCCGCGCGGATCCGGCACTAACGACGCGGCGCGTGACGGGCGAGCCAGGCGAAGAACTCCTGGTGCCACAACCGGGCGTTCGCCGGCTTCAGGATCCAGTGGTTCTCGTCGGGGAACCAGACGAGCCGCGCCGCGACGCCTTTCGCCTTCAGCGTGTTGTAGTACTGCAGCGCCTGCGTCGCGGGCACGCGGTAGTCGAGCTCGCCATGCACGACGAGCGTCGGCGTTCGCGCATGCGCGACGTAATGGTGCGGTGACTGGCGCAACACGCGCGCCTCGTCGTCCCATGGAAAAGCGCCGAGCTCGCGCGCGAAGAAGCGGTAGCCGTCGGTCGCCATCATCGACACCCAGTCGTAACAGCCCGCATGGCAGACATACGCGCGGTAGCGTCGCGTGTGTCCGTTCATCCACGCAACCAGGTAGCCGCCATAGCTGCCGCCCGCCGCCACGAGGCGCGCGCGATCGATGTATCCACGACGCTGCAGATGGTCGGTGCCGGCCTCGATGTCGGCCATCTCGCGCTCGCCGTAGCGGCCGGTGATCGACTCGATGAACTTCTGGCCAAAGCCCGACGAGCCGTGGTAATTGACCTGCGCGACGACGTAGCCCTGGCCGGCGAATGCCTGATTGTTCCAGCGGAGATGCCAGCCGTCGTGGTGCGCCGAATGCGGGCCGCCGTGGATGACCTGCAGAAGCGGCCACTTGCGACGTGGATCGAAGCCCGGCGGGAAGGTGACGAGCATCTGCACCGGCTCGCCGCGGAAGCCCTTCAGCACGACTTCGCGCACTTCGCCGAGTGCGTGGCGCCGCATCAACGCCTCGTTGAGCGTCTCGAGCGGCTGCTCGCTGCCGCCGTCACCGCTGCAGGCGAATAGCGCCGGCGGGTGACGCGCCGTACTTCGACTGAACACGCAGAGGCGTCCATCGGACGACAGTGCGAATCCCGCCACCGCACCACCGGCGACGATGCGCTCGGGCTCGCCACCCGCGATCGGATACCGCCAGATGCCGATGCGGCCGCGATCTTCGACCAGCGCCATCACTGCCGAGGCATCCGGCACCCAGCGAAGCTCGGTGCTCGCGCGATCGAAGCGCGGTGCGACGGTGACGCTCCTCCCGGTTCGGCGCTCGACGAGCCGCAGGCGTCCCTGATCATTGAATGCGCGCGCCGTATCGTAGGCGTGATAGGCGATCCAGCGCCCATCCGGCGAATAGCGCGGATGCTCGTCCGACATGCCGCTCGTCGCCGTCAGGTTGCGCACGCGCCGCGTACGCAGGTCGACGACGACGATGTCGCAGCGGTTCATCATCGCCGGCTCGTCGGCGGGGTCGATGGTTAGCGCAATCTCGCGCTCATCCGGAGCGATGTCGTAGTGCTCGGCCGTCGGGTCCCACGGCTGCAGCGCAAGACCGGTGCCGGCAAGAAGATCGGTGCAACGACCGGTCGCGACGTCGCAGGCGAACACGTGCGGCTCGCGGCCGTCGGCGAGCCAGTGATCCCAATAGCGGTACTCTCCACGCTCGGTCACCCACGCCTTGACCTTGGATTCCTTGCGCTCCGCGAGGCGCTTCTTCTGCGCGGCATCGCCGCGCAGTTCAGGCCACACCCATGCGACGAACGCGATGCGGCGGCTGTCCGGAAACCACTTGATCGCCGTCACGCCGCCCGCCGCGCTGCCGACGCGTTTCGCTTCGCCGCCTTGCGGCGAGATCACGTAGAGCTGCGTATCCTGGTCGTCCTTGCGTTTGGCAGTGAACGCGATCCAACGGCCATCCGGAGACCACGCCGGATTGGCGTCCTTGTCGCCGCCGGTGAGCGGTCGCGCACGTGACGCCCTTCCACGCGCGGGTGCTCGCGTGCCGGTCGGAAAGATCCACAGCACCGTCGAGTCCTCGTTGCGTGCGCTATCCGACGACGTCACCGCCGCGCAGGCAGCGCTGCCATCGGGTGCGATCGTCGGACTTCCGATCCTCTTCACCGCCCACAACGCGGCCACGTCGAAGGGCTTGCGGGACCGGGGCGCGGCGCGGTTGCGGCGGGGCATCGAGGCTTCCTTTGGGCGTAGAATGAACGCCGCGATTCTAGTCCGTTCGCCGTTCGCGCCCGCGATCCTCGTGGACGCGCGGTGGCGGTGTCCTGCCAAGCTGCCGCAATGAACTACCGCCGCGTCGGGCGCTCCGGATTGAAGCTGAGCGAACTCTCGCTCGGCTCGTGGGTGACCTACGGAAACCAGCTCGACGCCGCGATGGCGCGCGAATGCATGGCCGCAGCGCACGACGCCGGCGTCAATTTCTTCGACAACGCCGAGGCCTACGCGAAGGGCCGCGCCGAATCGATCATGGGCGAGGCGCTGAAGGCGCTGGGCTGGCGGCGCGAATCCTACGTCGTCTCGACGAAGTTCTACTGGGGGCTCAACGACGGGCCGAACGAGCGCAACACGCTGAACCGCAAGTACCTGGTCGAGGCGATCGACGGATCGCTCCGGCGGCTCGGCCTCGAGCACGTCGACATCGTGTTCTGTCACCGCGCAGACCCGGATACTCCGATCGAGGAGACCGTCCAGGCCCTCGACGACATCATCCGCGCGGGCAAGGCGATCTACTGGGGCACATCGGAGTGGGGCGCGGGCGAGATCGCCGCCGCGTGGGAGATCGCCGAGCGCCACCACCTGCACAAGCCAATCGTCGAGCAGCCCCAGTACAACCTGTTCCACCGGGAGCGCGTCGAGCGTGACTATGCGCGACTCTTCGTCGACTACGGCATCGGCACGACGACCTGGAGCCCGCTCGCGTCGGGTCTCCTCACCGGCAAGTACGGCAACGGCATTCCTGCGGGCTCGCGCGCGTCGCTGAAAGGCTTCGAGTGGCTTTCCGAGCGCATCACGGATCCGCAGAAGCTCGCGAAGGTCCGCGCGCTTGCGCCGATCGCGCAGGAGCTCGACTGCAGCCTCGCCCAGCTCGCGATCGCGTGGTGCGCGAAGAACCCGCGCGTTTCGACGGTGATCACCGGCGCGAGCCGCCCTGCGCAGGTGGTCGAGAACATGCAAGCGCTCGACGTCGTGCCGAAGCTCACCGCCGAGGTGATGGCGCGCATCGACTCGATCACCAACCCGCAGCCATGAATCCGCTCGAATCCTGGAGCGAGGAGCAGCGCTCGGCGTTCCTCTACCGCGCTTGCGCGGATGCGGAATCGGGCACTTCGCGCGCAGATCTGTTTCGGCGTCTCGCCGGAGAAGCCGAGGCCCAGGCCGCGATCTGGCGCGCCCAGCTCACCGCGCGCGGTCATCCGGCGCCGGGTCCGTTCGTTCCCGATGCGCGGACGCGACTTGTCGCGCGCCTTGTGCAGTGGCTCGGCCCGCGGCGCCTGCGCAATGTGCTGTCGGCGATGAAGGTGCGCGGCATGGCCATTTACGGAAGCGCGCCGCCGGAGAGCAGCCACGCGGCGCCGCCGGCGGGCGCCACCTTCGAGCGCCGGCATCGCGGGCTTGCGAGCGGCGGAAACCTGCGCGCCGCGGTATTCGGCGTCAACGACGGCCTCGTGTCGAACGCGAGCCTGATCCTCGGGGTCGCTGGCGCGAGCAATGACATCAAGTTTGTCGTGCTGACCGGCGTCGCCGGCATGGCGGCCGGCGCGCTCGCGATGGCCGCCGGCGAGTACGTGTCGGTCCAATCACAGCGTGAGTTCTACGAGTACCAGATCGGCCTCGAGCGCGACGAGCTCAAGACCTACCCCGAGGCCGAGGCGCAGGAGCTCGCACTGATCTATGCCGCCAAGGGCCTTCCCCCGCGCCAGGCCGACCGTCTCGCGAAGCGCCTCGTCACCGATCCCGAGCATGCGCTCGACACGCTGGCGCGCGAGGAGCTTGGCCTCAACCCTGCCGAGCTCGGCTCGCCGCTCGGCGCCGCAGTGAGCTCGTTTCTCTCCTTCGCCGTCGGCGCGCTGCTTCCGCTCGCGCCGTGGCTGCTCGGGTCGGGGACGCGCGCGCTCGTCTGGACGGCCGGCATCGCCGCGCTCGGCCTCTTCGGCGTCGGCGCGACGCTGTCGCTCTTCACCGGGCGCAGCGCTGCGCTGTCGGGCTTGCGAATGCTGGCGCTCGGCGCTGCCGCGGGCGCGATCACGTTCGGCATCGGGCATCTGCTCGGCGTCGCCGCGCAGTAGCGCCGCGCCAGTCGCGCGCCGTGCCGCGCCAGTCGCGCGCCGTGCGGCGCGGGGCGCGGTGGCCGTGTCCGAAAGGGCCCGGAGTCCGTAAGAGCCTTCCTGCGGGTACCCGGCGCGGCGCGCCAGGCGTGCGCCGGTGGCTGCCGGATGTCAGCGCTGGGCGCACCGCGCCACCCGCGACGGAAGGCACTCCCACGGGCCCTTTCGGACACAGCCATCGCGCCTCGCGTGACAGCGTCGAGCGACACGCGGATCCGGCTTGCCAGGCGCAGGCAGAATTGACGCACGTACGCTTGCCGCACGCACACTGGACGCGGTGACCTGCACTGTTTGCATGACACGCGGGCGGCGCGCTGGAGCGCTGCAGTCCGATCGGCACGGCACCGACGCGTGGCTCACCGGTGCGTGGCGCGGTCCGAGGCGCGGTGGCCGTGTCCGAAACGGCCCGTGGGAGTGCCTTCCGTCGCGGGTGGCGCGGTGCGCCCTGCACTGATTCGCGACAGTCACCGGCGCACGCCTGGCGCGCCGCGCCGGGGACCCGCAGGAAGGCGCTTACGGACTCCGGGCCGTTTCGGACACGGCCACCGCGCCTCGGACCGCGCCACGCGCCGGTGAGCCACAGCAAAAACAAGGCCGCGATGGAGTTGCCCCCATGCGGCCTTGTCGTGGCGACCGGACGGACAGGAGATCGCCCGGTCGTATACGCTAAATGCGAGTGAACGTGCGCCAGGTGTTCCGGCTCACTTCGCCTTCATGCACTCACTGCGTGCCTTGTCTGCGTCTTCCTTGCTCATGCCCTTCGTCTTCGCGTTGCACTCGGCGAGCTTGCTTTTTGGCTTGCTTTCCGCCTTCATCGGCTTCGCCTTCAGGCACTCGTTGACGAAGTTCTGGCGATCCTTGCCTTCGAGCTTCTTCTCGCCGGCCTGCGTCTGGCACTCTTTCATCTTGTTGGTCTGGCTGTTCGCGGCGAACGACGGCGAAGCGAAAGCCGCGAACGCGCCGATCGTCGCCAGGATGAGGAGCTTCTTCATGAACGGACCTTTCTCGGGTAAACGATTGTCTTGGTTGACCTGCGGAGGCTTCTGCAGGCGGCCAGGAACGCCGCCCGGGTAGACGCTGGTTTCAGTCTACGGCAAGCTCAACGCGCGGAGCAACGAATGCGCTGACAGCGGACGCGGACCTGTTGCGCAGGTGGTATCTTGCGGCGCAACATCGGCGGATCGCGGCGCGGGCCGACTTCTCGATTCGAATGAAGTATAGGTTACAAGCTACTGAATCCATTATGTAGAATTTCCACACATGATCCTCGTACTGGAACCCAATACTCACCCCGAGAGTCCGGAATACCGGATGCTGATCGGCGAGCTCGAAAGGCTCTCCAATATCGACTACCGCGTGCATCGCGAAGTCGGCAAGGAGGTGACGCTGACCGAGATCTATCTGATCGGCAATACCGGCGCGCTCGGCACCGAGCAGATGCAGGTGCTGCCTTGCGTCGCGAAGGTCGTACGGGTTTCCGAAGCGTACCGCGTGCTCGGGCGCCATCAGCAGGGCGACGACCGGCCATCGTCGTTCGACTACAACGGCGTCCACTTCGGGCAGGACAGCCTCAACGTGTTCGCCGGGCTCTGCGCCGTCGACTCGCCGGAGTCGGCGGGCACGATGATGAAGGCGCTCGCCGCGCATGGCCAGGTGTGCACGCGGATGGGAGCCTACAAGCCGCGCACGTCGCCGTATGCGTTCCAGGGCTTCGGCCCGAAATGTCTGCCCTATGTGTTCGAGCTTGCCGGGCGGCACGGCATTCGCGTGATCGCGATGGAGATCACCCACGAATCCCACATCGACGAGATTCGCGACGCGCTCGCGCGGACGGGCAACCCGACCGGAGTGATGTTGCAGATCGGAACGCGCAACACGCAGAACTTCGAGCTCCTGAAGATCGTCGGCAGGCAGCAGGAATTCCCGGTGTTGATCAAGCGCGGCTTCGGCATCACGCTCGACGAGTCGCTCAATGCTGCCGAGTACCTCGCCACCGAGGGCAATCGCAAGATCGTGTTCTGCCTGCGCGGGATGAAAACGAACATGGGCGATCCGCACCGCAACTTCGTCGACTTCTCGCACGTACCCGTAGTAAGGCGGCTGACGCGCATGCCGGTCGGGATCGATCCTTCGCATTCGGTCGGCTCGCGCGCGCGCGCGCCCGACGGGCTCCTCGACATCTTCCACGTCGTCGCGCAGGGTGTCGTCGCCGGCGCCAACATGATCCTGGTCGACTTCCATCCCGACCCCCCGCGGGCGCTGGTCGATGGGCCGCAGGCGCTGCTGCTGTCCGAGCTGTCGCACTTCCTCGACGATGTCGCGATCGCGCGCGACGCGTATACCCGCCGTGCCGCGCTCGCGCGCCGTTCCGCCGCCGCGACCTGACGGCTACCGCTCTCCGCGCTGGCTGCCCGGAGGACACGCGCAGACCGTCTGGCCGTATCGGCTGAGACGGCCTGCGGTCGAGCTGCGCCGCGAGCGCGTCGACACTCCGGACGGCGACTTCTGGGATTTCGACTGGCTCGACGCGAAGCCGGCGCGCGAAGGCCCTTCCGCGCGATCTTTGCGCGACGACGCGGCGCCGACGCTGGTGCTTTTCCACGGCCTCGAGGGCGGCTCGAGTTCGCACTATGTGCGGGCTCTCTTCGACGCACTCCCGGCGTTTGGCTGGCGCGGAGTCGTTCCGCACTTTCGCGGCTGCAGCGGCGAACCGAACCGCACGCCGAGGGCGTATCACTCGGGCGATCACGAGGAGGTCGGTGCGATGCTCGCCGCGGTGCACGCGCGCGTCGGCGAGCGCGCGCCACTCTACGCCGTCGGGGTATCGCTCGGTGGCAGCGCGCTCCTCAACTGGCTGGGCCGCGCCGGCGTCGATGGCAGCGAGACGGTGTGCGCCGCCGCCGCGGTATCCGCGCCGCTCGATCTCGTCGCGGCAGGGATCTCGATCGGACGCGGCGTCAATCGCGCCTACACCTATCACTTTCTCGCGACGCTGAAGCCGAAATCGCTCGCAATGGCGGCGCGCTTTCCCGGGTTGCTTGATCCCGCGCGCATCCGGCACGCACGATCGCTGCGTGCGTTCGACGACGTCGTGACCGCGCCGCTGCACGGCTTCGCCGATGCGCTCGACTATTGGACACGGGCGTCGTCGAAACCCTGGCTCGCGCGCATTGCGGTACCGACGTTGGTGCTGAACGCGCGCAACGACCCGTTCATCCCCGCGCGCTCGCTGCCAGGGCCGACCGAGGTGAGCAAGGCGATCGTGCTGGAGCAGCCGCGCCACGGCGGCCACGCGGGTTTCGCGCGTGGACCGTTTCCAGGCAACGTCGATTGGCTGCCGCGCCGGTTGCTACACTTCTTCCTCTACGAAGCCGGCGCGTTCGCCCATGCATCCCGAGATCTTCAAGGCTTATGACATCCGCGGCATCGTCGGGCGCAGCCTGACGCCCGAGGTCGTCCGCGCGATCGGCCACGTGCTCGGCGACCTTGCGCGCGAGCGCGGCCGCAAGGCGATCGCCATCGGCCGCGACGGGCGACTGTCCGGGCCGATGCTCGCGCAGGCGCTCTCCGCCGGGATCCGCTCGGCCGGCGTCGACGTGATCGACCTCGGCATGGTCGCAACGCCGATGGCCTATTTCGCCGCGCAGCATCTTGGCACCGCCTGCGCGGTGATGGTCACCGGCAGCCACAATCCGCCCGACTACAACGGCCTCAAGATGGTGATCGACGGCACGACGCTCTCGGGTGACGCGATCCAGGACCTCCGCGCGCGCGTCGAGCGCGGCGCTGCAACCGCGACCGGCGCCGTGAGCGCGACCGGCGGCGAGCGCGGCGTCGACATCGCGTCCGCGTACTTCGATCGCATCGCGTCGGACGTGCACCTCGCGCGGCCGCTTACGATCGCCGTCGACTGCGGCAACGGCATCGCCGGCGCCTTTGCACCCAGCCTCTATCGACGCCTCGGCTGCGACGTCGTCGAGCTCTTCTGCGAAGTCGACGGCCATTTTCCGAACCACCATCCGGACCCGTCGCAACCGAAGAACCTCGAAGACCTGAAGCGGCGGCTCGCGCGCGGCGACTGCGAACTCGGCCTCGCTTTCGACGGCGACGGCGATCGCCTCGGCGTGGTCACGCCGGCCGGCCACGTCATCTATCCGGATCGCCAGTTGATGCTGTTCGCCGCCGATGTCCTCGAGCGCGCTCCGGGCGCGACGATCATCTACGACGTCAAGTCGACGCGCAACCTGAAGCCGTGGATCGAGCGTCACGGCGGCGTACCGCTGCTGTGGAAGACGGGACATTCGCTGATCAAGGCGAAGATGAAGGAGGTCGGCGCGGCACTCGCCGGCGAGATGAGCGGTCACACATTCTTCGGCGAGCGCTGGTACGGCTTCGACGACGGCCTCTACGCCGGCGCGCGCCTCCTCGAGATCCTGTCGCGAAGCGACGACCCCGCGGCGGTGCTCGACGCCCTGCCCGATGCGGTCTCGACGCCCGAGCTCAACCTCGCGTGTGCCGAGGGCGAGCCGCACGCGCTGATCGCGCGCCTGCAGAACGACGCGCGCTTTCCGGATGCGAGCGAGATTATCCGTGTCGATGGCCTGCGCGTCGAATACGCCGACGGCTTCGGCCTCGCGCGCGCCTCCAACACCACACCGATGATCGTGCTCCGCTTCGAGGCCGACGACGCGGCCGCGATGCAGCGGATCCAGGCCGACTTCCGGCGCGCGCTCGGCGCCGCGAAACCCGGCGTCGTGCTGCCGTTCTGAACGCGCCCGCGAGCCCCCTCCACAGCCGATGATTACCATCTCCGACGTCGAAGCCGCCCGCGAGCGCATTCGTGGCGGCATCTACGAGTCGCCGTGCGTCGAGTCGATTCCGCTGTCGCAACTGACCGGAGCGCACGTCTACTGCAAGCTCGATTACCTGCAGCGCACCGGAAGCTTCAAGGAGCGCGGCGCACGCAACGCGCTGCTGCAACTCGGGCCCGAGGCGAAGCGTCGCGGCGTGATCGCCGCATCGGCGGGCAATCATGCGCAGGGCGTCGCCTATCACGGCGCGCTCCTCGGCATCCCTGTGACGGTCGTCATGCCGCGCTTCGCAGCGCTCGTCAAGGTGACCAACTGCCGGCAGCTCGGCGCCAACGTGATCCTCCATGGCGCGGACCTCACCGAAGCGCGCAGCGAGGCCGAGGCGATCGCACGGAGGGACGGCCTCACGTTCATCCATCCGTTCGATAACGAACACGTCATAGCCGGGCAGGGAACGGTTGCGCTCGAGGTTCTCGAACAGACGCCGGACCTCGAGGCGATCGTCGTTCCGGTCGGTGGCGGCGGGCTGCTTGCCGGGATCGGAACGGTGATCAAGGCGCGCCGTCCCGACGTGCAGGTGGTCGGCGTCGAGCCGGCGCGCGCGGCCTGCTTGAGCGCGGGGCTCGCCGCAGGTCGCCCCGTGCAGATCTCGCTCGCGCCGACGCTTGCCGACGGTCTCGCGGTCGCGCAGGTCGGCGAGCACCCGCTGGAAATCCTGCGCCGCGTCGCCGACCGGGTAGTGACCGTCGACGAGGCCGCGATCGCGCTCGCGGTGCTGCGCCTGATCGAGCTCGAGAAGAGTGTCGTCGAGGGTGCCGGCGCCGCCCCGCTCGCAGCCTTCCTCGCCGGTCGGCTCGACGACCTGCGCGGCAAGCGCGTCGTGCTGGTTCTGTGCGGGGGCAACATCGACCTCACGATGCTCGATCGCGTGATCGAGGTCGGTCTCGTCGCCGACGGCCGCCTCGCACGCTTCACGGTGTCGATCAGCGACCGGCCGGGCGGGCTCGCGAAGCTCGCTGAGGTGATCGCATCGACCGGTGCGTCGATCAAGGAGATCGTCCACGATCGCACGTTCGCCGGTCCCGATCTCTCGGAGGTACGCGTCGTTTGCGTCGTCGAGACGACCGGGCAGGAGCACATCGCGGCGCTGCATCGTGCGCTCGCCGACGCGCGCGTCACCGTCGTCACCTGATCGACCGCGCCAAAGTTGCGGTCACGCTCGCGGTGGCGCGGCCCGCAAGCACTGCACGACGCGTCAGCCGGCGGCGAGGAGATCCGGAGGCAGCGGCCCGCGACGCTCGAGTGCGCTCACGTGCAGGCGGAACTGCCCGTCGAGCCGGTCACGAAAGAAATTGCGCAGCGTGCGCGCGATCGTGCGGAAGGCGATCTGCTCCCACGGAACGTCGCGCTCGTCGAAGAGCTCGACTTCGAGGCTCTCCGATCCGGGACCGAAGTCGAGGTCGAGAAGCCGCGCGCGGAACATCACGTAGACCTGGCTGATCTGCGGCAGGCTGATCACGGTGAAGAGCTCGTCGAGATCGACGCGCGCCTGCGCCTCCTCGAGCGTCTCGCGCAAGGCGCCCTGGGCGAGCGTTTCGCCGTTCTCGAGAAAGCCAGCCGGAAGCGTCCACAGCCCCCGCCGTGGCTCGATCGCGCGCCGGCACAGCAGCACGCGGTCGTTCCAGCTCGGCAGCGCGCCGACGACCACCTTCGGATTCTGGTAGTGGATCGTGCCGCAGGCGGCACAGACCCAGCGTGCGAGCGTGTCGCCGCTGGGAATGCGGAGCTCGAGTCCGCCGGCGCCGCATTGGCTGCAGTAGTTCATCGTCATCCGATCAATCGCTGCCGATCGTCGGCAGCCGTTCGCCGGCGTATGATCGCGACCTGCGATCGATACCCGCGCTCGAGCGGGACGGCGCACCCTGGAGGCCGTCACGATGCCGCACCGCTCGCTGCTTCCCGAATCCGTCGAGCGCTATGTGTCGGGTCTCGCCGCCGACGAGCGCGAAGCGTCCTACGCGCGGAGGCTGCGCGAGGAAACCGCGCGCCTGCCGATGGGCCGCATGCAGATCGGCCCCGACCAGGCGGCGCTCCTCGCGCTTCTCGTGCGTGCGATCGGCGCGCGACGGGCGCTCGAAGTCGGCACGTTCACCGGGTACAGTGCGCTCGCGGTGGCGCAGGCACTGCCCGCCGACGGCCGGCTCGTCTGCTGCGACGTGAGCGACGAATGGACGTCGATCGCCCGGCGCTACTGGCGCGAAGCCGGCATCGACCGCAAGATCGAGTTGCGCCTCGCACCGGCGCGCGAGACGCTCGACGCGCTCGTCCGCGATTCCGGGCCGGGGAGCTTCGACTTCGCGTTCGTCGACGCCGACAAGACCGGCTACGACGGATATTACGAACAGTGCCTGGTGCTGGTGAGACCGGGTGGATTGCTCGCCTTCGACAACACGCTGTGGAGCGGGCGCGTCGCCGATCCCGACGACCATGACGCCGACACACTCGCGCTGCGCGCGCTCAACGCGAAGGCACACCGCGACTCGCGCGTCGATGCGTGCCTGCTCACCGTCGGCGACGGCGTGCTGCTCGTGCGCCGGCATTAGGTCGCGCACCCTCGACTGCGGCGTTCCCGCTCCGACCAGCCTGCCGATCGTCGCGCGGCGGTCACAGCTTCAGCAGGTGCTCGCGGTAGTAGCGAAGCTCGGCGATCGATTCATGCACGTCGGCGAGCGCCTCGTGCCTGCCCTCCTTGGGGATGCCCTTGACCACTTCGGGCTTCCATCGCCGCGCGAGCTCCTTCAGCGTCGACACGTCGAGATTGCGATAGTGAAACCAGTCCTCCAGCGCCGGCATGTACCGCGCGAGAAAGCGCCGATCCTGGCAGATCGAGTTGCCGCACATCGGTGATGCCTTGGCGGGAACGTGCTCGCGCAGGAAGGCAAGCGCTTCCGACTCGACATCGGCCTCGGCGGCCGCCGTCGCGCGCACGCGCGCAATCAGTCCCGAGCGCCCGTGGGTGCCCTGGTTCCACGCATCCATCGCGTCCAGCACTGCGTCGGTCTGATGGACGACGTACACCGGCGACTGGGCGACCGTTTCCAGTGCGTGGTCGGTCACGACGATCGCCATCTCGAGAATGCGGTCGACGTCGGGCTTTAGCCCGGTCATCTCGAGGTCGATCCAGATCAGCCGGTTGGGGTCTTGTGGCATGCGCGCACCGCGTAGAATGCAAGGCGACATCATAGCGCCCCGATACCTCGATCACGCGTCGCAAGCGACACCTGGAGAGGCGCGTTGGCATGGCCGTCCTCGTTTTCAGCACGACGTTCCTGGTTCTTCTCGCCGTCTCGCTGGCCGTGCGCATCTGGCTCGCGCAGCGGCAGATTCGCTGTGTGCGCGGGCACCGCGACGACGTCCCGGCGGCCTTCGCCGCGCGCATCGGCGGCGCGGCCCATCGCAAGGCGGCCGACTACACGATCGCCCGCGTGCGGGTCGAGGAAGTGGAAGCGGCTGTCGACGCGCTGGCACTGCTCGCACTGACGCTGGGCGGCGGCGTCGCGGCGCTCGCACGTGCGACCGGCATGCTCGCGGCACCGCCGCTGATCGCGGATCTCGTGCTCATCGGCGCCGTGGCGCTCGTCGGCGGCGCGATCGCGTTGCCGTTCTCATGGTGGCGAAGGTTCCGCCTCGAAGCGCGCTTCGGCTTCAACCGCTGCACGGTGACACGCTGGCTCGCCGATGTCGCCGGTGCGGCTCTCGTGACGGCGATCCTCGGTGCGCCGCTCGTCGCCGCCGTGCTGTGGCTGATGGGCGCCGCCGGCGCGCTGTGGTGGCTCGATGCGTGGCTCGTATGGATTGCGTTCCAGGTCGCACTCGCGGTGCTCTATCCGACGCTGATCGCCCCGCTCTTCAATCGCTTCACACCGCTGCCGCCGGGTGCGTTGCGCAACCGCGTCGAAGGCCTGCTCGCACGCTGCAGGTTCGGCGCGGCACGGCTCTTCGTCGTCGATGGCTCCCGCCGCTCGTCGCACGCGAATGCCTGGTTCGCGGGCCTCGGGCGTGCGAAGCGCGTCGCGCTCTTCGACACGCTGCTCGACCAGCTGGCACCCGACGAGGTCGAGGCGGTGCTCGCGCACGAGATCGGACATTACCGGCTGCACCACGTCGCGAAGCGCATCGCCTGGTCGGCGGCGCTGTCGCTCGTCGTGCTGGCGCTCTTCGCCGCTGTCGCGCACGCGCGATGGTTTTTCGCCGGGCTCGGCATTCCGGCTGCCGAGGTGCCGGCGACGATGGCGCGGCCGGGCGTTGCGCTGATCCTCTTCGTGCTGGCGCTCCCCGCCTTCGCCTTCGTGCTGGCGCCGATCGCGAGCGCGTGGTCGCGCCGGCATGAATTCGAGGCCGACGCGTTCGCTGCGAGCCACGCGTCGGCACCCGCACTCGTCGCCGCACTGACGCGCCTCTATGCCGACAACGCGTCGACGCTGACGCCCGATCCGCTGTATGCTGCGTTCCACGATTCGCATCCGCCCGCTGGGGAGCGCGTTGCGCGAATCCAGCGAGTGTCGGCATGACGAACCGTGACGCGACAAGGAGCATGAAGACCCACGACTCGACACGCAACACGTCGAGCCACGAGTCGATCGCGATGCTGGCCGCCGAGCATTGCCGGCCGGGTGCGCCGCGGCTCGCCGCGGCCGACATCGACAGGGCGCTGCGGACGCTGCCGGGGTGGACGCTGCAGGACGGCGCACTCAGCAAGACGTTCGCGTTCGCCGACTACTACGCCACAGTGGCCTTCGTCAACGCGATCGCGTGGATCGCCCATCGCGAGGATCACCACCCGGATCTCTCGGTTTCGTACAACCGCTGTGGCGTCGCCTGGTCGACGCACGACGCCGGCGGCGTTACCCGCAACGATCTCGTTTGCGCCGCGAAAGTGGAACGGCTCGCGGCCGCGTGAGTGCGCGGGACGCCACGCGTTCGCCGCGGACGCTGGCGCTCGATCGGCACGTCGCCAACGGGCCGCGGCGCGAACACGGGCTCGTCGTCGCCACGTATCGCCGCCACTGCATCGTCGACGTCGAGCACGGGGGCCGCCTCGAGTGTCAGCACAAGGGCCGCCGGATGACGCTCGCCTGCGGCGATACGGTGACGGTCGAACATCACGCCGGGCAAGGCGTCGTCGTCGACGTGGCACCGCGCTCGACGCTCCTCTACCGCTCCGACGCGTGGCGCGAAAAGCTCGTAGCTGCCAACGTCACGCAGGTCGTCGCGCTGGTCGCCCCGGACGTACCGGTCGACGAGCACCTCCTGAACCGCTGGATCGTCGCGGCGGAAGCCGAGCGCTGCCGTTTCGTGCTCGTCGTCAACAAGATCGATCTCCCTGGTTCCGATCGCTTCCTCGAACGCTTCGCCGCGTATCGGGCGCTGGGCTACCCGGTCGTCGCGATCTCGGCATTGCGCGATGCGACGCCATCGATACCGTGGCTGACGGGGCAGCGCAGCGTGCTGATCGGCCAGTCTGGCATGGGCAAGTCGACGCTCATCAACGCGCTCGCGGCGGACGCGACGGCACCGACGCGATCGATCTCGACGGCGCTCAGGAGCGGACGCCACACGACGTCGTCGACGACGCTGCATCGTCTCGGGCCACGCGACGGCGAGGACCCCGGCTGGATCATCGACTCCCCTGGCATGACGTTGTTCGGACTCGCCCACTACGACGCGGCGACGCTCGAGCATGCGTTCGTCGAGTTGCGCGGCCTTGCGGGAACGTGTCGCTTTCGCGACTGCCGGCACGATCGCGAGCCAGGCTGTGCCGTGCAGGCCGCGGTGCACGCGGGGCGCGTCGCTCCGCAGCGCATCGCGCTGCTGCGCGTGCTGCTGGATGAATCGGAGGCCGCCGCGCGCGCGGAGAATCGGCGCTGATGCGCGGCGCCGGCGCAACGCATCACGGCCGCTGGTCGAATCAGGGCGCCCAGTTCGCGAGCAGCAGCAGCAGGACGAGCAGCAGCCAGAGCACCAGCGCACGCCAGACTAGGCCCACCGCCGATGGCAGCACCTCGGGCTCGACGACGTCGCCGACGCCGAGATCCGGTCGCAACTCGGGCTCGCCGCTGACGCCCGGAAGCGGCCCTCCCAACCGCACGCCCAGCGCTCCCGCGCCGGTCGCGAGGACGATGCCGGCAGCACCGCCTCCCAGCGCATCGGGCCAGTGGCGGGCCTGCGTGCGCCAGCAATAGATCGCATCCTCGAAATCACCGACGGCGGCGAACGCGAGTGCGGTGAGCCGCGCCGGCAGCCAGTCGAGCAGCCGCAGAAATCGCCGTGCCGGGTAACCGAATGCGTCGAGCGAGCGGACGAGCGGGCCGGGATCTTCGCCGGGCGGGGGCGCGCGCCACTCCACTGCGAGCAGCGTGGCGAGCCGATAGATCACCGCACCCACGGGCCCCGGAAGCACGACGAACCAGAACAGGATCCCGAAAACCTGCCTGTAGGCATCGATCAATCCGCGCTCGACGGCGAGGCGCGCGACGTCGTGTCCCGAAAGATCCGTCGACGACGCGCCGCGCCACCCGGCGAGCGCACGCCGCGCTGCCGGGATATCGCCGTCGCGCAACGCCGAGATGATGAGCGACAGCGCGTGGCTGAAGTGGCGAAAGCCCATCAGCAGGTACAGCACCGCGATGTCGAACGCGAGCGCCAGCAGCGGATGGATCGATGCGAGGAGCCGGGCGACGAGCGCCACCACCACCGCCGGCGGAGCGATGGCCGCGGTCAATGCAAGCACACCCTGGCCGCGCGTGCCGCCGTTGATGTGAAGTTCGATCGCGTGCGCGTAGCTGCGGAAGATCCGCTCGGCGCTCACGCGCCAGTCGAAGGCGCGCCACTGCTCGAAGCCGAGCGCAGCGAGGATCGCAATCAGCTTCATCGCCGCGGCCCGGAATCCGGCCGCACGTCAGGCAGCCGGCGGCAGCAGCGTGCGCACCGCGTCGGGCAATGGCACCGGGCGGCCGGTTGTGCGATCGGTCCACACGATGCGCGCTGCGCCGTCGGCGCAGCAGCGCCCGTCGAACCACAGCTCGTAGAAGCTGCCGATGCTGCTGCGACCGGGGTCGCCGAGATACATGCGCACCTCGACCTCCCCCGGGTAGACGAGCGGCTCACGGAACGTGCAGCTCGCGTTGACGATCACCGGTCCGTGCCCGCCGCGATATCCATGTCCGTCCGCGAGCGCGTAGATCCATTCGATGCGCGCCTGCTCCATGTAGCGGAAGTAGACGGTGTTGTTGACGTGGCCGAGCATGTCCATGTCGCCCCAGCGCACCGGCTGCCGCGATGTATGCACCAGTACCCGTCGTTCGTCCACGCAAGCGATTCCTCTCGACGTTCGCAGGCGCGACGACAGTTCGACGTCTCTTTGCAACCCGCGTCACGACCTCCGTAATCCTGCGTCATTATAATTGACGCCCCTTCGCCGGGTGGCGACGCAGCACGAGGCACACGATGGCGCGCGAAGCGATGGAGTACGACGTGGTGATCGTCGGCGGCGGACCGGCCGGGCTCGCCGCGGCGATCCGCCTCAAGCAGCTCGCGATCGAGACCACGCGCGAGATCTCGGTGTGCGTCGTCGAGAAGGGTTCTGAAATCGGCGCACACATACTGTCCGGTGCGGTCGTCGACCCGCGCGCGCTCGACGAGCTGCTGCCGGACTGGAAGGCGCGGGGCGCGCCGCTCGATACCGCGGTTACCGAGGATCGCTTCCTCGTGCTCGGCGAGCGCGGCGCGTGGCGCATTCCGAACTGGATGCTGCCGCCGCTGATGAAGAACCACGGCAACTACATCGTGAGCCTCGGCAACGTCTGCCGCTGGCTCGCGAAAGAGGCCGAGGTTCTCGGCGTCGAGATCTATCCCGGCTTTCCGGCGGCCGAGGTGCTCTACGACAACGCAGGCGCCGTCGCCGGCATCGCCACCGGCGACCTCGGCATCGCGCGCGACGGCAGCCACCGCGCCGATTACCAGCCAGGCATGGAACTTCGCGCGAAGTACACGCTGTTCGCCGAAGGCTGCCGCGGGTCGCTGTCGCAGGAGCTGATGCAGCGCTTCAACCTGCGCGACGGCGTCGATCCGCAGAAGTACGGCATCGGCATCAAGGAGCTGTGGGAGCTCGCCCCGGCGCAGCACCGTCCGGGGCTCGTGATGCACACGCAGGGCTGGCCGCTCGACAGCGCGACAGGGGGCGGCTCGTTCGTCTACCACTTCGGCGGCCGGCTGGCGGCGGTCGGCTTCGTCGTGCACCTCAATTACGCGAACCCGCATCTGTCGCCCTACGACGAATTCCAGCGCTTCAAGCGGCACCCGTCGATCGCGGCGATGTTTGACGGCGGCAAGCGGATCGGTTACGGCGCGCGCGCGATCAACGAGGGTGGCCTGCAATCGGTGCCGAAGCTCGCGTTCCCCGGCGGCGCGCTGATCGGCTGCGCCGCAGGCTTCGTCAACCTGCCGCGCATCAAGGGTTCGCACAACGCGATGAAGACCGCGATGCTGGCGGCGGAAGCGGTGTCCCGCGCGCTCGCCGCCGGGCGCGCGCACGACGAGCTCGTCGATTACGCGTCGGGCTGGCGCCGTTCGTGGGTTTACGACGATCTGTGGAAGGTGCGCAACGTGAAGCCGGGACTGCGCTTCGGCATGTGGGCCGGCACGCTGCACGGCGGCATCCATATGTGGCTGAACGACCTCGGCCTCGGCCGGCTCGTCCCGTGGACGATGCGCCATCGCCACGCCGATCACGAGGCGCTGCGGCCGGCAGCCGAGATGCCGCCGATCGCCTATCCGAAATACGACGGCGTCGTCACCTTCGACAAGCTCTCGTCGGTCTATCTGTCGAACACCAATCACGCCGAGGACCAGCCGATTCATCTGCAGCTGCGTGACCCGGCGATTCCGGTCGAGGTGAACCTGCGCATCTACGACGGCCCCGAGGCTCGCTACTGCCCGGCCGGCGTCTACGAGTTCGTCGCGTCCGACGCGGAGCCGGGAGCGAAGCGACTGCAGATCAACGCGCAGAACTGCGTGCACTGCAAGACCTGCGACATCAAGGATCCGCGCCAGAACATCCACTGGGTTCCACCCGAAGGCGGCGGTGGTCCGAACTACGCGGGCATGTGAGCGGCAACCGGGGCGATCCAGGCCGCGCCGCGCACCCCGCTCGAGTCGCCGTGCAGATTGCGGACGAGGCGCGTTTCGACGCGATCACTGAACACGTAGCGCTGCCACAGGCGCGGCACGCTCGCATACCAGCGGGCGACGTTGGAAAGCCCTCCGCCCAGCACGACGACGTCGGGGTCGACGATATTGATGACCTGCGCGAGGGCGCGCGCGAGCCGGTCCTCGTAGCGTTCGAGCGCACGCGCGCAGCGCGCGTCCCCGGCCGCGGCGGCCGCGATCACCGCCTCCGCCGACGGCATGCCGGCGTCGCGCGCGAGTGCCGGCCCCGCGAGCCAGGTCTCAACGCAGCCGCGGTGCCCGCAGAAGCACGCGTGGCCCGGGCGCTCGTCGTCCTCGGGCCACGGCAGCGGATTGTGTCCCCATTCGCCGCCGATGCCGTTGGCGCCTTCGAGCAGCCGACCGTCGACGACGAGACCGCCGCCGACGCCGGTACCGAGAATGACGCCGAACACGACCGCCGCCCCGCGGCCGGCGCCGTCGATCGCTTCCGAGAGCGCGAAGCAATTGGCGTCGTTGGCGAAGCCGATGTGCCGCCCGAGTGCCGTCTCGATGTCGTGCTTGAGCGGCATGCCGTTGAGGCACACCGAGTTTGCCCCGCGCAGTAGGCCGCTCGGCCGCGACAGCGTGCCCGGAGTCCCGACGCCGACCGACGCGGAGCCTGCAGCGAGCCCGCAGCCACGCTCGACTTCGGCGACGAGCCTCGCGATGGTGGCGACGGTTCCGGCGTAGTCTCCCGGGGGCGTCGCCTCGCGGCGGCGCTCGCGCGGCGTGCCGTCGGCGGCGAGCGCCGCGGCCTCGATCTTGGTGCCGCCGAGGTCGACGCCGATCCGGATTCCCTGCGCGCGATCGGTTGCGTCCATTCGGTTAAAGTGTGCGGCTTTCGCGGAGACTCGCCATGACCTCAGTTGCGTGCACAGTTGCCTGCGCACTCGCCTGCGCCGACATCCTCGCCGGACGCGCCCCCGCGGACACCCCGGTGAGGCTGCGGGGCTGGGTCAGAACGCGGCGCGATTCGAAGGCCGGCATCTCGTTCGTCCACGTCGGCGACGGCTCGTCGTTCCACCCGGTGCAGGTCGTCGTGCCGAGCACGCTATCCAATTATGCGACCGACGTGCTGCACCTCACCGCCGGATGCGCGATCGAGGCGACCGGCTCCGTCGTGCCGTCGCCCGCAAAGGGGCAGCCGTTCGAGATGCAGGCGAGCGCGATCCGCGTCGTCGGCGGCGTCGACGATCCCGATTCGTATCCGATCCAGCCGAAGCCGCATACGCTCGAGTTCCTGCGCGAGGTCGCGCACCTGCGCCCGCGCACCAACGTCATCGGCGCCGTCACCCGGGTGCGGCACGCGCTCGCGCAGGCGACGCACCGCTTCTTCGACGAGCGCGGCTTCTTCTGGGTGAACACGCCGATCATCACCGCGTCCGACGCCGAGGGCGCCGGCGAGCTCTTCCGCGTGTCGACGCTCGATCTCATGAACCTGCCGCGCAGGCCCGACGGCCGCGTCGATTTCAGCGCCGATTTCTTCGGTCGCGAGGCGTTCCTCACCGTCTCCGGCCAGCTCAACGTCGAGGCCTACTGCCTCGCGATGTCGAAGGTCTACACATTCGGGCCGACGTTTCGTGCCGAGAATTCGAACACGAGCCGGCATCTCGCCGAGTTCTGGATGATCGAGCCCGAAATCGCCTTCGCCGACCTCGCCGACGACGCGGCGCTCGCCGAGGCGCTGCTGAAGCACCTCCTCACCACGGTACTCGCCGAGCGCGCCGACGATATGGCGTTCTTCGACGAGCGCATCGAGAAGGGCCTCATCGCCAAGCTGCAGGGGATCGTCGAATCCGAGTTCGTGCGTATGGACTACTCGGAGGCGATCGCGATCCTCGAGCGATCGAAAGCGCGCTTCGAGTTCCCGGTCCGCTGGGGCATGGACCTGCAGTCCGAGCACGAGCGCTACCTCGCCGAAACGCACGTGAAGAAGCCGGTGATCGTGATCAACTACCCGAAGGAGATCAAGGCGTTCTACATGCGCGTCAACGACGACGGCAGGACTGTCGCCGCGATGGACGTGCTGGCACCGGGCATCGGCGAGATCATCGGCGGCAGCCAGCGCGAGGAGCGACTCGACGTGCTCGACGCGCGGATGGCCGGCGCGGGGCTCGACCGCGAGCACTACGGCTGGTACCGCGACCTGCGCCGCTACGGCAGCGTGCCGCACGCCGGCTTCGGGCTCGGCTTCGAACGCACGCTTGCGTACGTGACGGGGCTCGCCAACGTGCGCGACGTCATCCCGTTTCCGCGCACGCCCGGCAACGCGCGCTACTAGCCCGCGAGAGACCCGCGCGCGGGGTCAGCCCAGCGCGTGACCGTTGTACCAGAACTCCTGCAGGTTCTGGAG
>DASVWR010000091.1:0-11802 GCA_036393115.1 Casimicrobiaceae bacterium | reverse complement strand
AGGCCCGCCGCGAGAAACTGCATCACCTGCGCGCTCACTCGACGACCCTCCGTGCCGCGCGCGCCCGGGGGCCGCGGACTAATTCACCTCGACCCAGGTACCGTTCTTCACCTCGAGCAGCCGGAACGCGCTGACGTCGAGCCCCATGTGGTCGGTCGGCGACATGTTGACCACACCTCCGGTGCCGACGTAGCCGTGCGTGCTCTCGAGGGCGTCGCGCACCTTCGTGCGATCGGTGCCGCCCGCGCGCTTGACGGCTTCGACGACCAGCATCAGGCCGTCGTAGGCATGGCCGCCGAACGTCGACACGTCGGTCTTGTAGCGGCTCTCGTAATCGTGCTTGTAGGCGACGACCACCACGCGCTGCGGATCGCTCTCGGGCAGGATCTCCGCGACGAGCAGCGCCGCGGCAGGCAGCCGCACGCCTTCCGCCGCGTTGCCGGAGAGCCTGACGTATTCTTTCGACGCGACGCCGTGCGACTGGTAGAGCGGCAGCGTGAGCCCGATCTGGCGGTAGTTCTTCGTCACGATCGCCGGACCCTGGCCGAAGCCGGCGTTGAGCACCGCCTGCACGCCGGGCGTCGCCTTGATCTTCGTGAGCTGCGCGGTCATGTCGGTGTCGCCGGCGCCGTAGGTCTCGTCGGCCGCCACTTCGATCCCGTACTTCGGGGCGACCTTGAGGCATTCGCCGCGCATCGACTTGTCGAAGCCGCCGGTGCCCGAGATCAGCGCGACCCTGGCGAGCTTGCGCGCACGCATGTCGCCGAAGATGCGCTCGCAGGCCATGCGGTCGGTGTGCGGCGTCTTGAACACCCATTTCTTCACCGGCTCGACGATGCTGACCGCGCCGGCGAGCGACACGAACGGCACCTGAGCCTGCTCGACGAGCGGAATCACCGCCATCGTGGTGCCGGTGGTCGACCCGCCGACGATGACGTCGACCTTGTCCTCGTCGAGGAGCCGCTTCGCGAACGTGCGCGCCTTGTCCGCGTCGCCGCCGTCATCGTAGACGGTGAGCGCGATCGGGCGGCCGAGGACCCCGCCTGCGGCGTTGATCCGCTCGACGTACATCTGGAGCGTCTTCTGCTCGGGGTCGCCCAGGAACGCCGCCGGCCCGGTCACCGAGAGGAACGAGCCGATGCGGATCGGCTCCGCGGCGAACGCGGCGGATGCCACCGCGCAAAGTGCGAGCGCGGCGATACCGATGGCCTTGCGTGGTGCTGCGAACGTCATGGCAGTCTCCTCCAGCCTCGACATCGATCGTGCGCGTCGCCGCAAGCGGCTAGAATCGCGCTGTCAAGCCGAATTCTGGTACCGTAATACCGGTTACGGAATTGATCTGCGTCAGCTTTTCAGGTTGCCCATGACACCCCGCTCGCATCACCCTCGCCGACCGTCGACCGCGCGCCCGCCCCGGCCGGCGCCGGCGTCGAAGAGGCCGGCCGCGGCAGAGCCGGAATCCGTCGCCGTGCGCCGCGCGCGCCGGCGCGATCTCGACCGCGTCATCGCGATCGACGCCGCAGTGACCGGGATCGAGAAGCGCGACTACTGGCGGCGGGTGTTCGGACGCTACGGCGATGCGCCGGGAGCCGACCCGCAGTTCCTCGTGGCCGATGCGGGCGGGCGCGTCGTCGGCTTCGTCATCGGCGAGGTGCGCGACTGGGAATTCGGCTCGCCGCCGTGCGGCTGGGTGTTCGCGATCGACGTCGCGCCGGAAGCGCGCCTCGCCGGCATCGGCGCGCGCCTGCTCGCCGCCGTCTGCGACGGCTTTCGCCGCGCCGGCGTGAGGCAGGTGCGCACGCTGCTCGCCCGCGACGACACGCTCGTGCTGTCGTTCTTCCGCAGCCAGGGCATGATGGCGGCACCGCTGATTCCGCTGGAGATGGACCTTGACCGCTGACGCTCGCGGCCGCGACGACGGGTGGGGACGATGAGGCTGCAGAAGAACACCTCGCTCGCGCTCTACAGCGTAATCGAGCTCGCCGCCGCGCCCGAGCGGCAGGTTTCGGCGGCCGAGATCGCCGCCAAGTACGGCGTGTCGGCACACCACCTCGCCAAGGTGCTCTCCGAGCTCGCTCACGCCGGGATCGTCGATTCGGTGCGCGGTGCCGGCGGCGGCCACCGCTTCGTCGGCAATCCGCGGCGGCTCACGCTGCTCGACATTATCGAGCGCTTCGAGAAGATCGTGCCGGCGAGCCGCCACCCCGAAGTGCGCACGCCAGCCGGCAACGCGCTCGCGCTGGTGCTGGCCGAGATCGACGCCAACGCACGCGCGACGTTCGCCTCGATCACGCTTGCGACGATGCTCCGCCTGATGGCGCGCCGGCGCCGGCGCACGGGTCCACGCGCCCGCTATTGATCCGCATCAAGGCTTCGCGCGTAGCGGCCGCGCACATTCGTCCGATCGCACAACGCGCAACGGGCGAGCATGCAGCTTGCAGGCAGGACGGCGATCGTGACGGGCGCAGCGCAAGGCATCGGCGCAGCGGTCGCGCGCGCGTTCGTGCACGAAGGCGCGCGCGTCTGCGTCGCCGACGTCGACGTCGACCGCGCGCGCGGCGTCGCAGCCGCACTCGTTGCGGGCGGCGGCGACGCCTTCGCGCTCGGCTGCGACGTGTCGCGACGCGACGAGATCGACACGATGGTCGCGGCAGCGCGCGAGCGCTTCGGCGCGATCGACGTGCTCGTCAACAACGCCGGGATCATCCGGCCAGCGATGCTCGACCGGATGACGCCGGCGCAGTGGGACGAGGTCGTCGCCGTCCACCTCTCCGGCAGCTTCCACTGCCTGCAGGCAGTCGTGCCCGGGATGATCGAGCGGAAGAGCGGGCGTATCGTCAACGTGACCTCGGCTTCCGGGCTTCTCGGCACGATCGGCCAGATCAACTACAGCGCCGCGAAGGCCGGCATCGTCGGGCTGACGATGTCGGCTGCAAAGGAGCTCGGCAGGCACGGGATCACCGTGAACGCCGTCGCGCCCGGCGCGGCGACGGCGATGACCGAGACGATCCGCACCGACCCCCGCTTCCGCGAGACCTATCTCGCGCGCATCCCGCTCGGACGCTGGGCCGAGCCCGACGAGATCGCGCCGGTGTTCGTGTTCTTCGCATCGGATGCCGCGCGCTATGTCACTGGCCAGGTGCTCGCCGCCGACGGCGGCATGACGATCCGCTAGAGAGAAACGGCGTTGCTCGAGATCATCGTTCAGGGCCGTGGGGGCCAGGGCGCGCAGACGGCGGGCAATCTCCTCGCCGCGGCGTTCTTCGCCGAAGGGCGCGAGGTGCAGGCGTTCGCTACCTATGGCGGCGCGCGGCGCGGCACGCCGGTGAGCTCGTTCATCCGCGTCGGCGATCGCCCGATCCGGCTGCGCTGCGACATCGAAGAGGCCGACGCGATCCTCTGCTTCGACGCGACACTGCTCGACGAGCGCCTCCTCGCCAGAGCGCGCGCCGACGCGGTGATCGTCGTCAACTCGTCGCTCACCGCGGGGCACTTCGCCGGGGCGCTGCCGGGCCGCCGCGTGATTCCCGTCGACGGCCTCGCGCTGTCGCGCCGCCACGGGCTCGCGCGCATCGTGAATTCCGCGCTTCTCGGCGCACTCGCGCGCGCGCTCGAGGCGCCGAGCCTCGCCACGCTCGCGCGCGTCGTCGCGTCCGAAGCGCCGAAGCTGCGCGACGAGAACGTCGCAGCGTGCGAGGATGGCTACCGCTCGGTCGACGCGCGTGAGCCGCAGGCGGCTCTATGAGCGCGCGCGACCCGATCCCTCCGATCTGGACCACCGGCACGACCGAGGTCTACAAGACCGGAACGTGGCGCGCTTCGCTGCCGCGGCACATCCGTGCGCCGGCGCCCTGCCACGTCGCGTGCCCGGTCAACCACGACATCCCCGAGTGGATCGGTCGCGCGCGTGCGCGCGACTTTCGCGGCGCGTGGGAGGTCCTCGTCCGCAACAACCCGTTCCCGGCGATTTCGGGACGCGTCTGCCACCACCCGTGCGAGACCGCGTGCAATCGCGCCGGATACGACGAGCCGCTGTCGATCCGCAAGCTCGAGCGCTATATCGGCGACTGCGCGATCGCCGAGGGCTGGGCGTTCGCGCCGGTCGCGGTGTCGCATGCCGAAAAGATTGCCGTCGTCGGCGGCGGGCCGTCGGGGCTCTCGGCCGCGTTCGAGCTGCGCCGGCGCGGCTACGCGGTGACGCTGTTCGAGGCGCGCGCCGAGCTGGGCGGCGTCATGCGCTACGGCATTCCCGCGTATCGCCTGCCGCGATCGATCCTCGACGGCGAGATCGCGCGCATCGTCGCGCTGGACGTCGAAGCGCGCTGCAACGCGCCGCTCGCGGGCGCCGACGCATTCGAGCGCCTCCGTGCGCAGTACGACGCCGTCTACGTCGCGACCGGCGCCGCGCGCCCGAAACGGCTGCCGGCGCTCGATTACCGAGAGCCGCAGGTCGTCGATGGCGCCGACTACCTCGCGGTCGCGAACGCCGGCGCGCCGCCGCTCCTCGGACAACGTCTGGCCGTCGTCGGCGGCGGCAGCGCGGCGATCGATGTCGCCCGCACCGCGCGGCGCGCCGGGCATGACGTCGTGATCCTGGCGCTCGAAGGCGCCGGCGAGCTCCCCGCGCAGCGCGAGGAGCTCTCCGACGCGCAGGACGAAGGCATCGAGCTGCGCCACGGCACGATGGTGGCGCGTGCAACACACGCTGCCGCAGGCGGGTTCGTTCTCGACTGCGTGCGCGTGCGCTTCGAACGCTCGGCGCAGTACGGCCGCTTCACGGTGACGACGGTGCCGGACAGCGAATTCGCACTGCAGGTCGACGCGATCGTCACCGCGATCGGCCAGGATCCCGACCTCGATCTCCTGCCCCCTGCCCTCGCTCGCGCAGGGTCGCTTATCAAAGTCGACCAACGCCAGGCAACCGCCGTTCCGGGCGTCTACGCCGGCGGCGACGTCGCCAGCATGGCGCGCTTCGTGACCGAGGCGATCGGCATGGGCAAGCGCGCCGCCGCCGAGATCGAGCGCGCGTTTCGCGCACGCACGGCGAGCGCCGCCGCCGCAGGAACAGGCGTCGCTGCAGGAGCCGGCGTCGCTGCAGGTGCCGCCGACGCGGCCGCTCCTGCCGAGGCGGTCGTCGGCCTCTCCACGATCAACACGTTCTATTACGAGCGGCAGGCGCGTGCCGACGTGAAGCCGCTCGAGCCCGCCGAGCGGCTCGAGGGCAGCGTCGAGGTGCAGCGCGGCTTCGATCCCGACCAGGCACTCGCCGAATCGACGCGCTGCTTCTCGTGCGGCACGTGCATCGACTGCGACAACTGCGTCATCTACTGCCCCGATCTCGCGATCCGGCGCGAAGCCGGCGGCTACGTCGTGCTCGCCGACTACTGCAAAGGCTGCGGACTCTGCGTCAGGGAGTGCCCGACCGGCTCGATGAAGATGGTCGAGGAGCGAAGATGAACGCCCGCGAAAATATGGCGCTGCGGCAGGTGCGGATGCTGCTCACCGGCAACCACGCCGTCGCGTGGGCAGCGCGCCTCGCACGGCCGAAGGTCGTGCCGGTCTATCCGATCACCCCGCAGACGCCGGTCCTCGAAAAGCTGACCGATTTCCAGGCCGAAGGCGCTTTCGATGCCGAGCTCATCACGCCCGAATCCGAGCACTCGGTGATGGCGGCGTGCATCCCCGCGTCTCTCGCCGGCGTGCGGGTGTTCACCGCAACCGCATCGCAGGGCCTGCTGCTGATGCACGAGCTCCTGCATTACGCGAGCGGTGCGCGGGCGCCGATCGTGATGGTCAACGTCAATCGCACGGTCGCCTCGCCGTGGGCGTTCTGGCCCGATGAGACCGACAGCCTGTCGCAGCGCGACACCGGATGGATCCAGTTCTACACCGAGAGCGCTCAGGAGTCGCTCGACACGGTGATCCAGGCGTTCCGCGTCGCCGAGCAGGTCCTGCTTCCGGTGATGGTCAACCACGACGCGTTCTACGTCTCCCACGCGCTCGAGCCGGTCTCGGTGCCGGCGCAGGAGCTCGTCGACGCGTACCTGCCGGCCTATGCGCCCGAGCATCGCCTCGACACGAGCGCTGTGCAATCGTGGGGCAACGTCGTGACGCAGGACATGTTCGAGCGACATCGCCGCACGCTCGAAGACGCGATGCAGCGCGTGCCCGGCGCGGCCGCCGAAGCCGACCGCGAGTGGCGCGGCCTCACTGGCCGCGGCTACGGTGTCGTCGAGCGCTATCGCTGCGACGGCGCGCACACGGTCATCGTGACGATGGCGAGCATGTGCGGGACCGTGCGCGACGCGGTCGACGCGATGCGCGACGCCGGCGAAGCGGTCGGCCTCGTGAAGCTGCGTCTCTTCCGTCCGTTCCCCGCGCAGGCGTTGCGCGCCGCGCTGCGCCGCGTCCCCGACGTCGTCGTGCTCGACCGCGACCACTCGCCCGGGCACGGCGGCGTGCTGCACCAGGAATTGCGCGCTGCCCTCTACGGCATGCCCGGTGCGCCGCGCATCCACGGTTACCTCGCCGGTGTAGGCGGGGTCAACGTGCCACCGCGCAAGGTCATCGAGCTCGCGCGCGCAGCGCGCCGGAGCGTCGCGCAGCCCGAATCGTTGTGGGCCGACTGATCGACATGGAAAAGCTCGAAGTCCCGACCGCGCCGATGCTCTGCTCCGGACACGCCGCGTGCCCTGGCTGCGTCGACGCGCTCGCCGTCAGGCACGTGCTCGCAGCGCTCGGGCCGAAGACGATGGCGGTCATTCCGCCGTCGTGCATGGCGATCATCGCCGGCCCGCAGCCGTACAGCTCGATGCGCATCCCCGTCTATCAACCGACGCTCGAGGCGAGCGCCGCGGCGGCAACCGGCCTGCGGCGGGCGCTCGACGCGCGCGGCGAGCACGACACCGAGGTGATCGTGCTGGCCGGCGACGGCGGCACCTACGACATCGGCTTCCAGTGCCTCTCGTCGGCCGCGGAGCGCAACGAGAACTTCATCTACTTCTGCCTCGACAACGAAGGCTACATGAACACCGGGGCGCAGAAGTCGTCGTCGACGCCGCGCCTCGCGAGCACCGGCTCCACCCCGGCCGGCAAGGCGTCGAAGAAGAAGAACCTCGTCGAGATCATGGCCGCGCACGAACTGCCGTACGTCGCCACGGCGAGTGCGGGCCACCTGAAGGACCTGCTGCGCAAGGTCGAGAAGGCGCGCACGATCCGCGGCACGCGCTTCATCTCGATCCTGATTCCGTGCCTCCCGGGCTGGGGCCTCGCCGACGATGCCGGGCTCACCGCCTCGCACTACGCGGTCGAGTGCGGCGCGTTTCCGCTCTACGAAGTCGAGGACGGGCGGACCTGGACGCTCAATGTCGCGACGAGGACCCGCCCGCTCGCCGACTATCTCGCGCTGCAGCGCCGCTACCGCCACCTGTCGCCCGCCGACATCGCCCAACTGCAGGCCGAGCTCGACGACGGCTGGGAGCGGCTACGGTGGCGCTGTCAGGAGTCGCAGGCCGCGCTCACGACGCGCGCGCCTGCTTGCGCCGCTCCAGCATGCGCCAGATGAACGGCGTGAAGATGAGCTGCATCGCGAGATCCATCTTGCCGCCCGGACACACGATCGTGTTCGCGCGCGACATGTGCGAGCCGTCGAGCATCGACAGCAGATAGGGAAAGTCGATCCCGCGCGGATCCGCGAAGCGAATCACCAGCATCGATTCGTCCGGGGTCGGGATGAACCTCGCGGTGAACGGATTCGAGGTGTCGACGATCGGCACGCGCTGGAAGTTCACGTGCGTGCGCGAGAACTGCGGGCAGATGTAATGCACGTAGTCGTGCATGCGCCGCAGGATCGTGTCGGTGACGGCTTCGGTCGAGTATCCGCGCTGCACCTTGTCGCGCGAGAGCTTCTGGATCCATTCGAGGTTGATGACCGGCACGACGCCGATCAGGAGATCGACGTGCTTCGCGACGTCGACCGTGTCGGTCGCGACCGCGCCGTGCAGGCCTTCGTAGAACAGCAGGTCGGTATCGGCGGGAAGGTCGCGCCACGGCGTGAACGTCCCCGGCTTCTGCCCGAACGGCTGCGCCTCCCGATCGTCGTGCAGATAGTTGCGTACCCGGCCGCGCCCCGATTCCGCGTAGTCCGCAAAGAGCTGCGCCAGCTCCTCGAAGAGATTGGCGTCGGGTCCGAAATGGCTGAATTCCTGATTGCCGCGCGCAAGCTCTTCGGCCATCTTCTCCTTCATCTGGGCGCGGTCGTAGCGATGGAAGCTGTCGCCCTCGACGAATGCGGCGGTCACTCCCTCCCTGCGGAAGATCTGCTCGAACGTGCGCATCACCGACGTCGTTCCGGCGCCCGACGAGCCGGTGATCGCGATGACCGGATGCCTGGTCGACATCGAGGCTCCCTATTGCACGGCGACGCGGAACAGCCCGCGCGTGCCGAAGAGCGGTGCATCGTACTCGCGCAGGTTGCTGTCGCGGTGGTAGCGCTCGATGCGCTCCACTTCGTCGCCCGAGCCGAAGATGAACCCGACCCTCTGGTGCACGTGCTCGGGAACGACGTCGAGCACCGGTACCCGTCCGGTGCTCGCGCGGCCGCCGGCCTGCTCGACGATGAAGCCGATCGGATTCGCTTCGTAGAGAAGACGCAGCCGTCCGGGCTTCCCGGCTTCCCTGGTGTCGCGCGGATACAGGAACACCCCGCCGCGCATCAGGATCCGATGCGTCTCCGCGATGAGCGAGGCGATCCAGCGCATGTTGAAGTCCTTGTCACGCGTCCCCGTCCGCCCGGCGAGACATTCGTCGACGTAGCGCTTGACGGCGGGCTCCCAGAAGCGGCTGTTCGATGCGTTGATCGCGAACTCCGCGGTCGCCGCCGGAATGCGCAGGTGGGGATGGGTGAGGATGAACTCGCCCAGCATCGGATCGAGCGTGAACGCATGGGCGCCGTGGCCCAGCGTCAGGACGAGCATCGTCGAGGGGCCGTAGATCGCGTAGCCCGCGCACACCTGCTCGCGCCCCGGCTGCAGAAAGTCGCCCGCCACCGCATCGCTGTCCGGATCGCGCGCACGCATGATCGAGAAGATGCTCCCGACCGAGACGTTGACGTCGGTGTTGGACGACCCGTCTAGCGGATCGAATGCGAGGAGGTAGCGGCCCCTCGGGTATTGGCGCGGAATCGTGTACGGGGCCTCGAGCTCCTCGGACACGATGCCGGCGAGGTGGCCGCCCCATTCGTTGCAGCGCAGAAAGACGTCGTTCGCGAGGACATCGAGCTTCTTCTGCGTTTCGCCCTGCACGTTGGTCGACCCGGAGGCGCCGAGGACGCCGTCGAGGGCACCGCGGGCGACCACGCGCGAGATCGCCTTGCAGGCGAGCGCAATGTCGAGGATCAGCGCGTTGAGCTCGCCACTCGCCTGCGGATGCCGCCGGCGCTCCTCGATCAGGTATTGCGTGAGCGTCGTATGATCGGTCAGCACGTCGGGCTCCCCTCGGTCCTGCGGACGGCGTCCGCGGCTCGCGTCGCTCTGCCTTCGAACACGCGACTCGCCGTCAGGTCTTCGGCCTCGATCGCCATCAGCGCGGCGGCGGAAAGCGGCGTTTCGCGCTGCTCGAACAGGCGCTTCGCCTGCCGCAGTCGCGCCCGGTCGAGCGCGTTGCGGATCGAGCGCGCGTTCGCGAAATGCGGCTGTTCCCTGCGCAGCGAAATATATTCGTGCAGCGCCGCTTTCGCGGCGTCGGTCAGGCGATACTGCATCGCGTCGAGCATCAGCCCGGCGATCGCGAAGAGCTCGTCCTCGGAATAGTCGGGGAAGTCGATATGGTGAGCGATCCGCGACGACATGCCCGGATTGCTCTGGAAGAACCGATCCATCCGGTCCTTGTAGCCGGCGAGGATGACGACGAGGTCGTCGCGCTGGTTCTCCATCACCTGCAGCAGGATCTCGATCGCTTCCTGCCCATAGTCGCGCTCGTTCTCCGGCCGGTAGAGGTAATACGCTTCGTCGACGAACAGCACGCCCCCCATCGCCTTCTTCAGCACCTCCCGGGTCCTGGGCGCCGTATGGCCGATGTACTGGCCGACGAGGTCGTCGCGGGTCACCGCCACCAGGTGCCCCTTGCGGACATAGCCGAGGCTGTGCAGGAGCGCCGCCATGCGCAGCGCGACGGTCGTCTTGCCGGTGCCGGGGTTGCCGGTAAAGCACATGTGCAGCGACGGCGCGCCGGCCTTGAGGCCGACCGTCTGGCGCAGCCGCTCGACCAGCAGAAGCGCCGCGATCTCGCGCACGCGCGTCTTCACGGGCTTCAGCCCGACGAGCTCGCGGTCGAGGGCGTCGAGCGTTTCGCCGACGCTCGAATCGCGATAGAGCGCGTCGAGATCGAGGGGCGGTGCTTCGGGCGCGGACACCGTATCCTCCCGGTGGTCGAGTCGGCCTGGTAGCGGGCTCGGCCTAATAGCGCGAGCCTTCGGGCCTGTCGGCAGCGTATGCGCGCGTCGTGTAGCGAACGCGGCGCCCCGCACTCTCCTGGCGGATCAGTCCGAAGCCCGGCTCGTCCTTCGGGCGGTTGACGATGAAGGAGAGGCGCAGCGACTCCCAGCCGTGCGACGAATCGAACGCGTTGACCTTGACGTAGTGGTTCGGGAATGTGTTCCTGCACCGGATGACCTCGTCCATCACTCCCGCCGCATCCTTCAGATCGAACATCGGCATGCCGAACATCTCCCAGAACGTGTTGCGCGGATGCGGGTCGTCGGTGTACTCGACCGAGACCGCCCAGCCGTTCTTAAGGCAATACTCGATCTGCGCGCGGATCTCTCCATCGCTCAAGTCGGGCAGGAACGAAAAAGCGCCCTGTGTCACTCTCATCGTCGGCTCCTCGAATCAGGCCGGGGTCGGCGTGGGTACGAAATCCAGCGTATCGGTCGACGCGTAGTCGAACGTCACGTCGCCCCACGTATCGAGCGCCGCCGCGAGCGGCGCGCAGTGACGCGCGGCATCGGCGAGGATCTGCGGGCCCTCGTTCCAGATGTCGCGCCCCTCGTTGCGAGCGAGAATCGTCGCTTCGAGCGCGACGCGGTTGGCGGTGGCACCGGCCTGAATGCCCATCGGATGGCCGATCGTTCCGCCGCCGAACTGCAGCACGGTGTCGTCGCCGAGGTAGGTGATGAGCTGGTGCATCTGGCCAGCGTGGATGCCGCCCGACGCGACCGGCATGACCTTGCGCAGGCCGCCCCAGTCCTGGTCGAAGAAGATCCCGTGCGCAAGATCGACCGGGTTGCGCTCGTCGCGCAGCAGGCTGTAGAACCCCTGCACCGATGCCGGGTCGCCCTCGAGCTTGCCGACGACGGTCCCGGCGTGAATGTGGTCGACGCCGGCGAGCCGCATCCACTTGCAGATCACGCGGAACGAGATGCCGTGGCTCTTCTGGCGCGTGTAGGTCGAATGCCCGGCACGATGCAGGTGCAGGATCATGTCGTTCCTGCGCGCCCACTTCGACATCGACTGGATCGCCGTGTAGCCGATCACGAGGTCGATCATCACGACCACCGAGCCCAGCTCCTTCGCGAACTCGGCGCGCTCGTACATCTCCTCCATCGTCGCGGCGGTGACGTTGAGGTAATGGCCTTTCACCTCGCCGGTCGCCGCCTGCGCGCGATTGACCGCTTCCATGCAGTTGAGGAAGCGGTCGCGCCAGTGCATGAACGGCTGCGAGTTGATGTTCTCGTCGTCCTTCGTGAAGTCGAGGCCGCCTTTCAGCGCCTCGTAGACGACGCGGCCGTAGCTCTTCCCCGAGAGG
>DASVWR010000090.1:0-23281 GCA_036393115.1 Casimicrobiaceae bacterium | reverse complement strand
TCGAAGATCGACCATCCGAGGTGCAGCACGGCGCCGAAGATCACGCCGGCGATGCCGGTCGCGCCGAGGAGGCCGAGCAGCAGGAAGATGAGCTCCCCGGCGTACATGTTGCCGAACAGCCGCAGCGAGTGCGACAGCGTTTTCGACACGTACTCGACGAGGTTGAACAGCAGGTTGAACGGCCACAGGAACGGACTCGAGCCGAACGGTGCGCAGAAGAGTTCGTGCACCCAGCCGCCGAGGCCCTTCGCCTTGATCGCGAAGAAGATCGACAGCCCGAACACGGCGAACGCCAGCGCGAACGTCGTGTTGACGTCGGCGGTCGGCACGTAGCGGAACTTCTGGAATCCGACGGTGTGGAGGCCCCCGCTGACGATGTCGATCGGCAGGAAGTCCATCGCGTTCATGAACAGCGTCAGCACGAACGTGGTGAGCGCGATTGGAGCGATCAGCTTGTTCGAACCGTTGTAGATGCTCTTCACCTCGTTGTTGACGAAGTCGACCGACAGCTCGACGAACGCCTGCGTCTTCGAGGGCACGCCCGAGGTCGCCTTGCGCGTCACCAGCCACATGAAGCCGAACGCGAGGACGCCGATGACGGCGGACGCCAGCATCGTGTCGACGTTGAGGGTCCAGAACCCGCCGGCGTCGAACTTCTGCGTGAAGAACGTCAGGTGGTGGCCGATGTACTCGGTGGGGCTGTCGTACGTGACGGACATCTTTGTTTCCGGAGCGATCGACGGTCAGGTGCGCACGAGCAGGGCAACGCCAGACAGCAGGATGGTGACGATGAACGCCGCCAGCAGGGCCGGCAGCACCACGTCGCGGTAAACCGACAGCAGGAGCCACAACTGGCCGACGATCACCACGATCTTTGCGGCCTCGGCGCGGAACACACCCACGATCGTCGTACCCGCGTCGCGCTGTGGCGTGAGCCAGGCGACGAACGCGAAGACGACCCCCGCGCTCAAGTTGACGACGCCGCCCAGTACCGCCGACAGCGCCGCCTGCCCGCCTGCCAGGACTCCGGCGATCGCCGCGATCGCGAGCGTGGCCGCCGCCTGCCAGCCGAGCGCGACGCGAAACGGCCTCAACGAAAGCGACCTCGATGCCATGGCAGCCGTACCGCGCCGGCGGCTCGCGCCGGGCCCGAACAAACCTTGCGATTCTATACGTTCCGGGCCGTCGATCGCAATCCGGTGTTGCAATGCAGCGTGCGGGCAGGACGCCCGCCGGGCGCCGCGATCGACGAGCTCATCCGCCCGAGAGGGCGGCGACGATCATCACCTCGGAGGCCGCATCGAGCGGATCGGCGAGGTCGCGCGTCATCCGCCCGCCCACGAACAGCTTGATGTGCGGGCGCAACTGGCGCTGCTCGTCGACGATGCGGAAGCGGATCCCGGGATACGCATTGTCGAGCGCTGCGAGCACGCCGCCGACGGTCGGCGGCAGCTCGGGCGCGAGCACGGGGATCGCAACCGCGACCTCGTCCGATCCGGTGTAGGAACGAAGCGGCGAGGGGATCCTGACACGTACCACCGTCGCCGCTTCGCGCGAGGCGGTTGCGGTCATGCGACTTCGATTGCCTGGATGTGCGGAAGGTGCTGCGCAAGGCAGCGGAAGCTGCGCCCCTCGTCGCGGCTCGCCCAGACCTCGCCCGACGTCGTGCCGAAATAGAGCCCCATCGGCTCGCGCCGGTCGGCGGTCATCGCCTGGCGCTTCACCGTCCACCACGCCTGCGAGCGCGGCAGGCCGCGATCCTGGCGCTTCCAGGTCTTCCCGCCGTCGCGCGAGCGGTAGATCGCCGGCCGCCCTGCCGGTGACGTGCGCGGCCAGACGCTGGTCCCGTCCATCGGCAGCACCCAGATCGAATCGGGGTCACGCGGATGCACGACGAGCGGGAAGCCGACGTAGCCGACCGACTTCGGCATCGCGAGGCCGATGTCCTGCCAGGTGTCCGAAGGGCGGTCGATGCGGAAGATGCCGCAGTGGTTCTGCTGGTAGAGCCGGTCGGGAAGCGTCTCGGCGTAGCGCACGCAGTGCGGATCGTGGCCGAATTCCGGCGTCGGCTCGGGCAGAAAGTCAGCCCTCACTCCCTTGTTGAGAGGCCGCCAGTGCGCGCCCGCATCGCCGCTCTCGAAGACGCCTCCGCTCGACATCCCGATATACATGTGCGCCGGATCGCGCGGATCGATCAGAATCGAGTGCATCTTCGGGCCGTCGGGCGTGCCATCCTGGTCGCCGCCGCACCACGCCTTGCGCTGCGGATTCGCGTTGAATCCGGCGACGCCTTCCCAGGTCGCGCCGCCGTCGACCGATCGGAACAGCCCCTGCGGGGATGTACCGGCGTACCAGACGCCCGGCTCGGTCGCGTGACCCGGCGTCAGCCAGAACGTATGGTCGACGACGCGTCCGCTGCCTTCGGCGAACGCCGGCGGCCGCGTCGCCTCCTTCCAGGTTCGCCCCGAATCGCTCGAGCGGAACACCGTCGGCCCGAGGTGGCCGGTACGCGCCGCGACGAGAAGGCTCTTGCCGTCGCGCGGATCGCAAATGGCGTGATGGATGACGTGTCCGAGGAACTGCGGGCCGCTGATTTTCCAGCCGTTGCGTGCGGCGTCACTCGTCAGCGTCCACAGACCCTTGCGGGTCGCGACGAGAACACGAACGCGACGCGCCGGCGCGGAATGCGCGGCCGCCTTGGTACGTGGCATGGGGACTCCCCGTGAATGGTGGCCGGCGATATCCGGCCGCCGGCCAAAAGGCGTCAAGCTACCGCGGAGGCGCGGGGCGCGCAACCCGGGACCTACAATGGCGGTGTGCTCCGGCGTTCGGCGCCGGATGGCCGTTGAAAACTGGGACAAGGAGTCTGCGATGACGATCAAGGTAGGTGACCGGCTGCCCGAAGGCACGCTGCAGGAATTTTTCGAGGTCGAGAAGGACGGCTGCTCGGTCGGGCCGAACCCCGTGTCGATCACCGAGCTCGCGCGCGGGAAGAAGCTCGTGCTCTTCGGCCTCCCGGGCGCATTCACGCCGACCTGCTCGGGCAAGCACGTGCCCGGCTATCTCGCCGCCTACGACCGGCTGAAGGCGAAAGGCGTCGGCGCAATCGCGTGCATGTCGGTCAACGACGCGTTCGTGATGGGCGCCTGGGCGCGCGATCTCGGAGTCCGCGAGCGCGTGCGCATGCTCGGCGACGGCAGCGCCACTTACGCGAAGGCGCTCGGCCTCGAGCTCGATCTCGTCGCGCGCGGCATGGGGATGCGCTGCCAGCGCTTCTCGATGCTCGTCGACGACGGCGTCGTCAAGACGCTCAACATCGAGGCGCCCGGCAAGTTCGAAGTCTCGGACGCGGAGACGATGCTGAAGCAGCTCGGCTAGGGCCCGCGCAGCCGCGCGACGATGCCGTCGAGCTGGTCGAGCGTCGAATAGCGCACGACGATGCGCCCGGCTCCCTTGCGTCCCGGCTCGATGCGCACCACGGCGCCGAGCCGCTCGGCGAGCTCGTTTTCGAGGCGCGCGGTGTCGGCGTCGTAGTTGGGTCGTGTGCGGCGGCGCGCCGCGCGCTGCGTCGTGTTGAGGAGCACGTGCACCAGGCGCTCGGCGTCGCGCACCGACATGCGGCCGTCGACGACGCGCATCGCGGCCGCCGATTGCTGGGCGACGGGAAGCCCCAGCAGTGCGCGCGCGTGGCCCATTTCGAGCGCGCCGGAGAGGAGCTGCTCCTGCACGGGCGGCGCGAGCGAGGTGAGCCGCAGCAGGTTGCTGACGGCGCTGCGCGAGCGGCCGACGGCCTTTGCCGCCGCCTCGTGCGTGAGGCCGAACTCGTCGATGAGGCGTGTCAGTCCGCGCGCTTCCTCGATCGGATTCAGGTTCTCGCGCTGGATGTTCTCGATCAGCGCGACGGCCAGCGCCGCCTGGTCGGGCACGCGCCTGACGAGCGCGGGAATGCGCTGCAGTCCGGCCTGCTGCGCCGCGCGCCAGCGCCGCTCGCCGGCGACGATCTCGAAGCGCCCGCCCTCGACGGGGCGCACGAGGATCGGCTGCATCACGCCCTGCTCGCGGATCGAATCGGCAAGCTCGGCGAGCGACGCCGCGTCCATGCTGCTGCGCGGCTGGTAGCGTCCCGGCCGGATCCGGTCGATGGCGAGCGTTTGCAGGCTGTCGCCTTCTTCGGCCGTCGTCTCGTCGCTTCCGGCGAGCAGCGCATCGAGGCCGCGCCCGAGTCCGCGGGGTCGAATCATGATGTCTCCTGAGCGTAGCTTGGTGATGCGCCCGCCGCGCGCGCTTCCATCCGGCGCAGCATTTCCCCGGCGAGGGCGAGGTACGCGCAGGCGCCTTTCGACTTCGGCTCGAGGGTCAGCGCGGGCACGCCGTGCGAAGGCGCTTCGGCGAGGCGCACGTTGCGCGGAATCACCGTCCGGTACAGCCGATCGCCGAAGTGGCGCTCGAGCTCGGCGGCGACATTGAGCGCGAGCGTGTTGCGCGGGTCGTACATCGTGCGCAGCAACCCCTCGATCTCGAGCCTCGGGTTGAGGTGCGCACGCACCTTGCGGATCGTCTGCACGAGATCCGACAACCCTTCGAGCGCGTAGTACTCGCACTGCATCGGGATCAGCACCGAGTCGGCCGCGCAGAGCCCGTTCAGCGTGAGGAGCGACAGCGACGGCGGACAATCGAGAAAAATGAAGTCGTATTCGCCGGCGACCGCATCGATCGCGTCGCGCATCTGGCGGAGCGCTTCGGCGAGCGCGTCCTTGAGGCGCATCTCGCGCTCGGGAAGGTCGACGAGCTCGACCTCGGCGCCGGCGAGATCGCGATTGGCGGGAACGAGGTCGTAGCCGCCCGACTCCGAGTGCACGCGGACGTCGGCGATCGTGAGCTCGCCCAGCAGCACCTGGTAGACGTTGCGCGCGCGTGCGCGCTTGTCGACACCGGAGCCGGTGGTCGCGTTGCCCTGCGGATCGAGATCGACGACGAGCACGCGCCGCTTCATCGCGGCGAGGCTCGCCGCGACGTTCACCGTTGTCGTCGTCTTGCCGACGCCGCCTTTCTGGTTCGCGACGGCGATGATGCGCGTCATCGTAGACGTCCGGTGATGTGGGTCACTGCGCGACGGCGCTGCGCATCACGACGAGATGGCGCTGCGCGTCGAGGCCCGGCACGTCGAGCCGCGGCGTCGCGAGCACCTCGATGCCGGATGGCAGCGCGGCGATCTCGTCGGCGGGATACGCGCCCTTCATCGCGACGATGCGCCCGTCGGATGCGACGTATCGTGTCGCGACTTCGACAAACGACGCGAGATCCGAGAACGCGCGCGAGACGACGACGTCGAACGGCTCGTCGCAGCGCCAGCTCTCCGCACGCGCCGCCACTGCAGTCACGTTGCGCAGACCGAGCTCGGCGGCGGCCTGCGTCACGAATGCGATCTTCTTCTGGTTCGAATCGAGGAGCACGACGCGCCAGTGCGGGCGGGCGATCGCGATCGGGATGCCGGGCACGCCCGCGCCGGTGCCGATGTCGAGCACGCGCAGCGATTCCGCTTGCGGCAGGTGCGGAAGGATCGCCAGCGCATCGTTGACATGATGCGTCGCCATCTGCGCGCGATCGCGGATCGCGGTGAGGTTGTAGGTGCGATTCCACTTGACGAGCAAATCGAGCCAGGCGTCGAGCGTGCGCTGCGCGTCGGGCTCGATCACGCGCGCTTCAGATGCACGAGCAAGAGCGAGATCGCCGCGGGCGTCACTCCCGAGATGCGCGCGGCCTGGCCGAGCGTCTCGGGGCGGTGCTGGTTGAGACGCTGCTGCACTTCGATCGACAATCCGCGCACGTTGCGGTAATCGATCTCCTGCGGCAGGCGGGCTTCCTCGTGCTCGCGCTGTCGCGCCACCTCCTCCTGCTGGCGCTCGATATAGCCGCGGTACTTGGTCGTGATCTCGACCTGCTCGGCGACCGCGGCGTCGTCGACCGGCGTGCCCGCCGCGGCGAGCCCGTGCAGCGTCGCGTAACTCACCCCCGGCCGCCGCAGGAGATCGATGAGGGGGTAATCGCGCTCGAGCGGCTGCCCGAGGACGCGCAGCGCGTCGGCGGCGTCGACGTCGCGCGGGCCGACCCGGGTCGCGGCGAGCCGTCCGATCTCGCGCGAGATGGCGTCGCGCTTGCGAGCGAACGCGTCCCAGCGCGCATCGTCGACGACCCCGAGGCGGCGGCCGTGCTCGGTGAGGCGAAGGTCGGCGTTGTCCTCGCGGAGCTGGAGCCGATACTCGGCCCGTGACGTAAACATTCGATAAGGCTCTGATACGCCGCGTGTAATCAGATCGTCGACCAGCACGCCCAGGTAGGCCTCGTCGCGCCGCGGACACCACCCCTCTTCGCCAGCGACCTGGCGCGCAGCGTTGATGCCGGCGAGGAGCCCCTGTGCCGCGGCCTCCTCGTAGCCGGTGGTGCCGTTGATCTGGCCGGCGAAGTAGAGCCCGCGGATCGCCTTCGTTTCGAGCGTGCTGCGAAGCGCCCGCGGATCGAAATAATCGTACTCGATCGAGTATCCAGGCCGCAGGATGTCGGCGCGTTCGCAGCCGGGAATGGTCCGCACCAGCGCGAGCTGGACGTCGAACGGCAGCGACGTCGAGATCCCGTTCGGATAGATCTCGTGGGTGTCGAGACCCTCGGGCTCGAGGAAGATCGAGTGACCGTCGCGATCGGCGAACCGCACCACCTTGTCCTCGATCGACGGGCAGTAGCGCGGGCCGATCCCCTTGATCACGCCGGTGAAAAGCGGCGACCGGTCGAGTCCGTTGCGGATCACCTCGTGCGTCGCGGGCGTCGTCCGGGTGATCCAGCAGGCGACCTGCCGCGGGTGCATGTCGCGGCTGCCGACGAAGGAAAACACCGGCGTGGGTTCGTCCCCCGGCTGTACTTCCAGACGCGAGAAGTCGATCGTGCGGCCATCGAGCCGCGGCGGCGTCCCCGTCTTCAGCCTGCCCGCCGGCAACTGCAGCTCGCGCAGGCGCTCGGCGAGGCGCTTCGCCGGCGGATCCCCTGCCCGGCCGGCCTCGTAGTTCTGCAGGCCGACATGGATCAAGCCCGACAGGAAGGTGCCCGTCGTCAGGATCACCGCGCTCGCCTCGAACTCGACGCCGATCTGCGTCACGACGCCGGTGACCCGATCGCCGTCCAGCAGCAGGTCGTCGACGGGCTGCTGGAAGAGCTGCAGGTTCGGCGAGCTTTCCAGACGGCGGCGGATCGCACTCCGGTAGAGGACGCGGTCGGCCTGGGCACGCGTCGCCCGCACCGCAGGACCCTTGCTCGCGTTGAGGATGCGGAACTGGATGCCTGCCTCGTCGGCCGCGAGGGCCATCGCTCCGCCGAGCGCGTCGATCTCCTTGACGAGGTGTCCCTTCCCGATCCCGCCGATCGACGGGTTGCAGGACATCTGGCCGAGCGTGTCGAAGTTGTGCGTCAGCAGCAGCGTGCTGCGTCCGGATCGGGAGGCGGCCAGCGCCGCCTCGGTCCCGGCGTGCCCGCCGCCTACGACAATCACGTCGAAACGCTTACGAAATATCATTGAAATCAGTATCTTGGAAACGTAGACCCAGTGTGGGTCGAGCGGCGATTGTAGCGCATCCGGCGCCGCGAATCGATCGGCAGCAAGGCTGAGGCGCCGATCAGGTCAAGCCGTTTGTGGTGGAGCCCTCGTCCACTGCGCGAGCCCTGTGTTTCACGTGGAACCACGTCGCTGACGTGCCGCTTGGAGACCGCCTGGGGACCGCCTGGGGATTCGGACTGGTCGGCCAAACGCCAAGACGCGCACGCTCGTTCAAGGACGCGGCGGCGAACCCGCCAAGACGACCGTCAGTGCATGCTGCGCCGTGACAAGCGAGCCCGCGCGATGATCGCAGTCGCGCCGTGTCCGGGTCCGCTGTGCCGAGGCGACCGCGGGCCGAGGCTGCGGCGATGATCGTTGCGGCGACCCCGACGCGCCGCCGCGCGCGGCGCTTCGCGCGCCGCCGACCAGAAGCTCCGCGTCCTCGTGTTCCACGTGAAACAGCGCCACCCCGGCCGCGGACTGCGCGAAGCACTCGGCTTCCTCCCGAACCTTGACGAAGAGCTCCACACGTGAGATCTGCGTTCGCGTCGGATCCTGCGCTCCCCTGGCATCGGCGCGACGACACGCGCACGGTCCCCACGGTCGCGCGGCACCCGACGGCTACGCCGGCAGCGCGACCGACGTCGATCCCGTCCCGGCCAACGAGCCGTTGGCGCACCCGAAGGTTCGACCCGGCTCTATCGAGTTCGACGCCGAGGGCTCGGAGGCTGCCGCCGCGCCCGGCGTGCGCCGCGCAATGCACGACGGCCGGGGGGTCGCCACCAAATCGATCTCGTCGACCGTGAACGGCCCGTCCGCGTGCGCCCGGATGATCCCCGGGCCTCGACGATGATCGGCGGCCTCGGCGCCCACAATACACCCACTCCGCGCACTCGCGAGGAAGCGGGTCCTCAACTGCAACCTGAAACGCTGTTCCTCAACTGCTACAACACGTTGGGACAGTTCGTCCGTCGTTCGGCCCAGATCGATGCACAGGAGAGTAAGCGCCTACATCGACAATTCCCGGAACAGCCTCTCGCGCTCGCCCATCAGTGCCTCGGGGCGCCGCTCGCCGAGCCTTTCGAACAGCGCGTCGTGCAACGCGATCTCGCGCTCCCACTGCGCGCGATCGATGCGCATCGCCTCGCGAAAGCGATCGACGGCAAATTCGATCCCGGTCCAGTCGAGATCGTCGTAGCGCGGCACGAGTCCGAGCGCCGTCTCGACGGCGTCGGCGCGCCCGGCGCAGCGCTCGACGATCCACTTCAGTACACGCATGTTCTGCCCGAACCCTGGCCAGACGAAGCGACCTTCGGCGTCCTTGCGGAACCAGTTCACGCTGAAGATCTCCGGCGGCGCGTCGACGGTGCTGCCGATGCGCAGCCAGTGCTCGAAGTAGTCGCCGATGTGGTAGCCGCAGAACGGCAGCATCGCAAACGGATCGCGCCGGACTTCGCCCACCTTGCCGGTGGCGGCGGCCGTCGTCTCGGAACCCATCGTCGCCGCCTTGTAGACACCCTCGGCCCAGCTTCGCGCCTGCGTCACCAGCGGAACGGTGTCCGAACGCCTTGCGCCGAACACGAACGCGGCGATCGGCACGCCTGCGGGATTGTTCCATTCGGGGTCGAGCGACGGGCACTGCGTCGCCGCGACGGTGAAACGCGCATTGGGATGCGCCGCCGGGCGTCCGCAGCCGGGCTGCCAGTCCCTCCCCTGCCAGTCGACGAGGTGCGCAGGCGGCGTGCGCGTCATGCCTTCCCACCACACGTCGTTGTCGTCGGTGAGCGCGACGTTGGTAAAGATGACGTTGGCGCGAAGCGTCTCCATCGCAATCGGATTCGACTCGTACGACGTGCCTGGAGCGACGCCGAAATACCCGGCTTCGGGATTGATCGCGCGCAGCGAGCCGTCGGGCGCGGGCTTGATCCAGGCGATGTCGTCGCCGATCGTCGTGACCTTCCACCCTTCGAAGCCCGCCGGCGGAATCAGCATCGCAAGGTTGGTCTTCCCGCAGGCGCTCGGGAATGCCGCGGCGACGTAGCGCTTCTCCCCCGACGGTGACGTGATGCCGAGGATCAGCATGTGCTCGGCGAGCCAGCCCTGATCGCGCCCCATCACCGAGGCGATGCGCAGCGCGAGGCATTTCTTGCCAAGCAGCGCGTTGCCGCCATAGCCCGAGCCATAGCTCCAGATCTCGCGCGCCTCGGGAAAGTGGACGATGTACTTGTGGTCGGGATTGCACGGCCAGGCGACGTCGGCCGCACCCTCCTCGAGCGGCGCGCCGACCGAGTGCACGCACGGTACGAACGTTCCATCGCTGCCGAGCACGTCGTAGACGGCGGACCCCATCCGCGTCATCAATCGCATGTTGACGACGACGTACGGGCTATCGGTGATCTCGACGCCGATGTGCGCGATCGGGCTGCCGATCGGCCCCATCGAGAACGGAACAACGTACATCGTGCGACCGCGCATCGACCCGGCGAAGAGTTTCCCGAGCGTCGCGCGCATCGCCGCGGGAGCGACCCAGTTATTCGTGGGCCCCGCATCCTCCTCACGCTCGCTGCAGATGAACGTCCTCTTCTCGACGCGCGCCACGTCCTGCGGATCCGAACGCGCGAGAAAGCTGTTGGGTCGCTTCGCCGGCCCGAGCCGGTGCAGCGTTCCCGAAGCGACCATCAGTTCGCACAGCCGTGCGTACTCGGCCTCGCTGCCATCCGACCATTCGATGCGATCGGGCTGCGTCAATGCGGCGATGTCGCGCACCCACGCAACGAGCTTCGCGTGCCGGACGCACGCGGGCGCGCCCACCGAAGCGGCGAGCGTCGAAAACGATTCGATGTCATTCATGGGAGGCCGAACCGAAGCGATGCGGGACGATGCGATCCATGGCGAAGGGCTGACCGCGTCTTCGACTCTAGCACGCGAGCGTCAGCGAGCCCAGACGCTTCGACAGTCGGATACCGGGTCAGTTTGGAACCGTAGCTCGAGAACGTGTGTACGACCGGGAGATGCCATTGCGGCAACTCCATTGAACGGAGAGACGCATGGGAAGCAGGGCCCCGGCGCGCCAAACATCTGATGCGCGGGGTGCTTCTCTACGCGGAAATCGCTCTCTGGCTGGTTCTGATCTCGGCTGCATCGCCGCACGCGGGCCGCGCGCGGGGAATCCAGCGCGCGAGGCTGATGGCTAAGCCCAGGCGCGCGCGCTGCGCCGGACTCTTCGGCGCTTAGCCCTTTCCGTCAGGGGTCGACTCCGACGGCCCGAGGACGTTTCAGATCCGGTTCGCTGCGGCGCAGCAAACCTGACGCGGGTCAACATGGCAGGACTCCGGAGCGCATACAATGACGCCCGGCGGCGGCCGCGGTTGCGCGTCTTCCACGACGGCGTCGCGACGCAACGACCCGATGCAGGCGCCGTCTTCGTCGGATGACACGGGTGAACATGCAGGGCGCGGACGACGAGCTCGCGGTGTTGAGCCGAGTGAACGGAAATCTTCAGGCGCGATTCGAGCGAACGGTCGAGCATGATCAGCAGGCCGTCTGGAGCATGCTCACCGAGACCGGGCGCCTCGCGCAGTGGTTGGCGCCGGGCGCCATCGAACTTCGCCTCGGTAGCGCGGCGAACCTCGAGTTCATCGACAGCGGGACGATCATCGACAGCAGCGTCACGGCGCTCGACCCGCCGCGGCTCCTCGAGTATTCGTGGAGCAGCGGCGACGAGCCGTCGCGGCCGGTGCGCTGGGAAACGAGGGCCGAGGCCGGCGGGACACACGTGACGCTGACGATCACGTTGCCGCAGAACGAGGACGTCGCACGAGCCTGCGCCGGATGGATGGGAAGCGCACCTGACGATGCTCCTCGCAGCCCTGGAAGACGTGCCGATCAAATTTCTTTTCGAACACTTCAAGAGGACGCGTGAAGCCTACAAGACGAAGCTGGCTCTGCTCTAGCGTTCCCGACGGCGCGTGATCGAATTCGACCGCTCGCATTGGGCGCTCATTCTCGGCGGCTCCAGCGGCTTCGGCCTCGCGACGGCGCTGAAGCTCGCGCGGCACGGCATGAGCATCATGGTCGTGCATCGCGACCGGCGCGGCGCGATGCCGCGCATCGAGCCGAGCTTCGATCGGATTCGCGCGACCGGAGTCGCGTTCCAGGCGCTGAACCTGGATGCACTGTCCGCCGAGGGCCGCGCGCGCGTCGTAGCCGCGCTCGGCGAGGCGATGGGCGAGCGGGGCAGGGTGCGCCTCCTGCTGCACTCGATCGCCTTCGGCAACCTCAAGCTGATTGCGCCGGAAAGGTCGGATGCGAGCACGGCGGACGCGGCGTCGCGACTGGCGGTCGAGCTCGGCGTCTCCGCCGAAGCGGTGCGCACCGCGGTCACGCGTCTCGTCGAGAACGGCGTGCCTGCGCTGCACACGCTGCAGACAGTCGCCTACGGTGACGCGATGCTGGACGAGGAAGACATGGCTCGCACGATCCATGCGATGGGAACGAGCCTCATGGCGTGGGTCCAGGATCTGCATCGGCTCGGATTGTTCGCCGACGATGCGCGCGTGCTCGGGCTGACGAGCGAAGGCAACACGACGGCGTGGAAGGGCTATGCGGCAGTCGCTGCGGCCAAAGCCGTGCTCGAATCGATCTCGCGCGCGATCGCGGTCGAATATGCGCCGTACGGCATTCGCTCGAATATCGTCCAGGCAGGCATCACGCCGACGCCGGCACTCGCGCTCATCCCCGGCAGTTCCCGGATGCAGGCCGGGGCGGAGTGCCGCAATCCGTTCAGGCGCACCACCACTCCGGAGGCCGTCGCCGACTTCATTGCGCTTCTGTGCATGGACGAGGCGGCATGGGTGAACGGCGCGCTGATCCGCGTCGATGGCGGCGAGCATATCGCCTCGTTTTGAGGTCGGAGCCCGGTGATCGCCCATATCCACGGTCTCGGCCATTTCCATCCGGCCAACGAGATCGATAACCTGTTCCTGCAGGAACTCGATATCGGCACCGACGTCGCGTGGATCATGGAGCGTGTCGGCATCGAGTCGCGACGCACCGTCCTGCCGCTCGACTACATCCGAACGACGCGCAACGCCGATCCGCGGCAGGCGACCGAGGCGTCGCTCTACACCAATGCCGAGACCGGAGCTCTCGCGGCGCGACACGCGCTGGTCGCCGCAGGCTTGCAGCCCCGCGATATCGGGATGGTGATTTCGGGAAGCTGCACGCCGCAGTCGAGCTGCCCCGCCGAAGCGTGCACGATCGCCGCCGCACTCGGCATCGAGGCGCCGGCTTTCGACCTCAATTCGGCCTGCTCGACGCTCGCGTGGCAGCTCCACTTCCTCGCCGGCATGCACCCGGAGCGCCTGCCCGATTTCGTCCTGCTGCTGCAAGTCGAGAACAGCACGCGCGCGGTCGACTACAACGACCGGAATACCTGCGTCCTGTGGGGCGACGGCTCGACCGCACAGGTCGTGTCGCTGCGCGTGCCGGCGAGGCTGAAGCTCATCCACAGCGAGCTCGACTCGGACCCGAAGGCCTGCGACAAGGTGCGCTTCCCCCAGCACGGGCATTTCATCCAGGAGGGTCGTACCGTGCAAACCTTTGCGATCAAGCGCTCGCTCGCGGTGCTCGCCCGGCTGCGCGCGCAGGTCGGGTCAGAGCGTTCGGCGAGGATGAAATTCATCGGTCACCAGGCGAACCGCAGCATGCTCGAAAGCATCTGCCGCAATGGCGGCATTGCCGCGGAAGATCACTGGTTCAACGTCGACCGCTTTGGCAATTGCGGCGCCGCCGGGGCCCCGAGCGTCCTCTCCGAGAATCAGGATCGGCTCGCCGACGGTGACCTCCTGTCGGTGGTCGTCGTCGGGGGAGGCTTGAGCTGGGGCGGACTGATGCTCGAGGTCGGTGCGTGACGCAGCCCGCCGCAACCACGCGCGGGGTCAGCGAATCGCGAATGACGTACGCCGAGTTCCGCAAGGCGCAAGCGTTCGACAAGCAGCAGCTGCTCGCCTGGGGTCGCCAGACGCTCGTCGCCGACGCGCCCGGCACGATTCCGCCGTTGCCGCTGCCGCCGATGCTGATGTTCGACCGGATCACCGAAGTCGAGCACGCCGGCCGGCGCGGCTTGATCGTCGCCGAGCAGGATATCCATCTCGATGCCTGGTATTTCCTCTGTCATTTCGGAAGCGACCCGGTGCAGCCCGGCTGCCTCGGAGTCGACGCGATCTGGCAGCTCCTCGGCATGTATTGCGCATTGCGTGGGGGCCTTGGAGCCGGCCGGGCGCTCGGCTGCAAGGAGGTCGATTTCTTCGGCCAGATCCGGCCGCACGATGGCGTCGTCACCTATCGAGTCGAAGTGCGCCGCTATTCGGACCTGCAGGGAGCGTCGGTGGTGATCGGCGATGGCGCCGTCAGCGTCGACGGTGAAGCGATCTACACGGTGCGCGACGCGAAGGTGGGTATCTATTCCGGCATCCAGTACTCCGATTACCCGGCGCGGTCGCCGAACAGCAAGGGCGGGGTGCTCGTCCGATGAGCCCCGAACAAGTTCTGCAGGCGGTACCTCAGCAGTCGCCATTCAGGTTCATCGACCGGATCACCGAGCTCGATGACGAGCACATCGTCGGCGGCTATACCTTCAAGCCGGACGAGTTCTTCTATCGCGGTCATTTCCCGGGCGATCCGATCACCCCCGGTGTGATCCTGATCGAGACGATGGCGCAGACCGGCGTCGTCGCGCTGGGGCTCCATTTGACGTCACGCATCCTGCCTGCCGACGAAGTGTCGCAGTGGACGACCGTGTTCACCGAATGCGAGGTGGAGTTCTTCCTGCCCGTGCCGCCCGGCAGCACCGTCACCGTGCACGGCGAAAAGCTCTTCTTCCGTCGCATGAAGCTGAAAAGCCGGGTCAGGCTGCTGCTCTCCGATGGCCGGACCGCCGCCGAGGGTACGCTGGCCGGCGTGGGGGTAAAACGTGGCAAATAACCTCGCAAGTCGTCGCGTCGTGGTCACCGGCCTCGGTGTCCTCGCGCCGAACGGGCATGGTCTCGCGAGCTACGAGGCTGCGTTGCGTGGCGGCGTATCGGGCATCCGCTTCATCGACAAGCTCGCCGAGAAGAATTTCGCCTGCCAGGTCGCCGGCGTTCCACAGGGCATCGACGAGCTCCAGCACGCCTATCTCGCCCCCGACGATCTTCTCGCGATGAACGACGCGATGATCTACACGGCGATCGTCGGCATCGATTGCTGGCGCGACGCAGGCCTGCGCGAGATCGGTCCCGATGCGCAAGTGGACTGGGATACCGGCGCCATCATCGGCACCGGCATCGGCGGCATGCGCACGATCGGCGAGCGCCTGATTCCGATGGTCGACCAGGGGCGCGTGCGCCGGCTCGGCTCGACGATGGTCGAACAGGTCATGTGCAGCGCGGTGTCGGCCAAGCTCGGCGGAGTGCTTGCGCTCGGCGGCCAGACGACGACCAACAGCTCAGCGTGCACCACAGGCACCGAAGCGGTGATCGATGCCTTTCACAAGATCCGCACCGGACAGATCGCTCGGATGATCGCCGGGGGCGCCGAGGGCTCGTCGCACTACACGTGGTCCGGCTTCGACGCGATGAAGGTGCTGAACAGCCGCAGCAACGATGCTCCGGAGCGGGCGTCGCGTCCGATGAGCGCGAGTGCCGCCGGCTTCGTCCCCGGTTCGGGCGCCGGCATGCTGATGCTGGAGAGCCTGTCCTCCGCCGAGGCGCGCGGCGCACGCATCTACGCCGAGATCATCGGCGGGCATGTCAACTGCGGCGGCCAGCGCGATGGCGGCTCGATGACCGCGCCCAACCCCGACGGTGTCGTGCGCTGCATCCGCGCCGCAGTCGCGAGCGCCGGCATCGAAGCCGGTGACATCGATGCGATCAACGGGCATCTCACGGCGACGTTCGCCGATCCGCACGAGCTCGAGAACTGGCGCCGCGCGCTCGACGTCGATCCCGGACATCTGCCGCCGATCAATGCGACCAAGAGCATGATCGGCCATGCGCTCGGTGCTGCCGGAGGCCTCGAGTGCGTCGCGACGGTGCTGGAGCTCTACCACGGATTTCTGCACGCCTCGATCAATTGCGAGGATCTGCACCCGGAGATCGAAGCGTTCCGAGCTTCGGTCGTGGACCGCACGCGGGATTTCGAAGGCCGGATCATCGCCAAGAGCAGCTTCGGCTTCGGCGACGTCAACGGCTGTGTCATATTTCGCAAGTGGCCCTAACGCGCATTCAAACTTCCAGAGACCGCCATGAACGAAGCCGAGATTACCCAAAAGGTCGTCCAGTTGATCACCCCCTACGTCAAGAACCGGGATGCGCTGTCGCACATCGGCAAGGACACGACTTTCCTCGCCGATCTCGGCATCAACTCGGCGCGGCTCGTCGACATCATGCTGGCCTTCGAAGACGAGTTCAAAGTCGAGGTCAGCGACGATGCGGCCGATTCGATCGCCACCGTCGGCGATGCCGTCGCTCTGATCGGCAAGCTGACCGCGTGACGTGCCGCTGAAGCTGCGTAGCCGCGTCGCCCTGCAGGTGCAGCGTGCCGTCAGCTACGTCGGCGTCGTGGTGCTGGGGCCGGTGTTGCTGGCGTTGTACCACTTCCGCTTTCGCTTCTCCGCGCAGGGGTTGCGGCGCCTGCGCGCCGAGTACCGCGCACTGCGCGGCGGCCACCCGGGGCCGCTCCTCATCTGCACCAACCACCTGACGCTGATCGACTCGATCATCCAGGCGATCGTGCTCGCTTCGCTCTGGGATTACCTGCGACATCCGAGCGCCTTGCCGTGGAACCTCCCCGAAATCAGGAACGTCCATCGGCGCTGGGGCTGGCGCGTGATCTGCTACCTCGGTCGCTGCATCACCGTGCAGCGGGGAGCATCGCGCGAAGAGGCGAGGCTTGCGCAGGCACGCATGCGCTACGTGCTCGATCGCGGCGACGTCATCTCGATCTTTCCCGAGGGCAAGCGCAGCCGCGACGGGCGTGTCGACGATCGCGAGTTCTCCTACGGGGTCGGGCAGCTGCTGAACGAGACTCCCGACGCCAGGGTGCTCTGCGTCTACCTGCGCGGGATGCGCTTCGGGGGCTTCGCCGATTTCCCGAAGACGGGGGAGCGGTTCTATGTCGCACTGCAGATGCTCACTCCTCAGTCGACGAGCCGGGGATTGCGCCGCGTTCGCGACCTGTCGGCTCAGGTCGTCGCGCGCATCAAGGCGATGGAGGCCGAATACTTTGCCGCGCTCGAAGCCGGCCGGCTCGAGCCGTACGACGCGCGGTGACGTCGTTCGATTCGCCGTGACGTCGTTCGTCGGCAACGATCTCATCGACTTCGCGGCGGATCACAATCGCGGGCGTAGCGGGCAATCGCGCTTTCTCGAGCGCGCGCTGACGCCCGACGAACGCGGCCGGTTGGCGCGTGAGAACGCGGGGGATCACGGCGTTGCGTTGCTCTGGTCGGCCAAGGAGGCTGCCTACAAGGCAGCGCGCAAACGCGACCCGGCGCTCGTCTTTGCGCCGCGGCGCTGGCGAGTCGATGTCGACTCGCTCGCTCCGGGTCCGGGCGATCGCGCGGGAACCGTGGCCATCGCGCCGGGTGCGCTGGCCGAGGTGCGCTGGCAGCAAGGCGACGGCTGGCTCCATTGCGTCGCGCTCATCGGCGCATCGCCGGGCGTCGTCGACGAGGCCGTGGCGCGATCGATCGACGTCGAAGCGTTTGGGGAGTTTGCCCAGCGCGAACGCGCGGGCTTCTCGTGCCGCGAATCGGGCGCCGTGCGAAATCTCGCGAAACGCCTGCTCGACGACCACGGGATCCGCGGGATCGAGATCGTTCGCAATCCCGGCGCGCAACCTGCGGCGCATCGCCGCCTGCCGCCCACGGTCTACGCCGGCGAAAGCCCGCTACCGGGCGTCGACGTGAGCCTCTCGCACGACGGCCGCTTCGTCGCAGCGGTCGTCCACCTCACTTGCCGATGCAGAAGCGCCCGAAGATCTCGCCGAGAAGATCGTCGGCGGTGAACTCGCCGGTGATCGACGACAGCGCTTCCTGCGCGCCGCGAAGCTCTTCCGCCAGAAGCTCGATCGCGGGATGAGCGACCACCGCGAGGCGCCGTGCCTCGTCGACGCGCGTCGCGGCGTCACGAAGCGCAGCGAGCTGCCGTGCGCGGGCGAGAAACACATCCTCGGTCGTGTCGCCGACGCCCGCAATGCGCCTCAACTCGGCTTCGAGGAGCACGACGCCATCGCCGGTGAGTGCGCACAGCCAGATCATCGGTGTGCCGTCGTCTTCGCGAACGAGATGCGGCGCGATCGCGGCGAGGTCGCACTTGTTGCGCACGCGGATGCGCGGGAGCGTGTCCGGCAGCTCGATCTCGAGCGGATCGCGCGCACCTGACGGCCCGGCGTCGCGCGCATCGGCGAGCACGACAGCGACGTCGGCGCGGGCGATCGCCGCGCGCGTGCGCGCGATGCCGAGTGCTTCGACGGTATCGGCGGTCTCGCGCAGGCCGGCCGTGTCGACGACGGTGAGCGGGATGCCGGCGATGTCGAGCGGCCGCTCGATCGCGTCACGCGTGGTGCCGGGAATCGGCGTCACGATCGCCGCGTCCTCGCCGACCAGCCGATTGAGAAGACTCGACTTGCCGACGTTGGGCGGCCCGACGAGCACGACGGTGAGGCCGCTTTGCAGCGCGGCGCCGCGCTCTGCGCGCGAGACGATCGTCGCGAGCCGCGCCTTCAGCGCGTCGATCTTCGCGACGACCTCGCCCTGATGCAGGAACTCGACGTCCTCGTCGGGGAAATCGAGTGTCGCCTCGACGAATGCGCGGAGCTCGACGAGCCCGTCGCGCAGCGCGTGCACTTCGTGCGAGAACTCGCCGACCAGGCTGCGTGCGGCGGCGCGGACCGCGGTCGCCGTCGAGGCCTCGATGAGATCAGCGACGCTCTCCGCCTGGACGAGGTCGAGCTTGCCGTTCAGAAACGCGCGCTTCGTGAACTCGCCGGGCTCGGCGATCCGCGCGCCGAGCTCGAGGCAGCGCGCGAGCAAGAGCCGCATCACCGCCGCACCGCCGTGGCCCTGACACTCGACCACGTCCTCGCCGGTGTACGAGTGCGGCGCCGGGTAGTGGATCGCGATGCCGTCGTCGATCACCGCACCGTGCGCGTCGAGAAAGCGCACGTGCGTCGCGACGCGCGGCGCGAGCGCGCGTCCGGCGATCGCTTCGACGAGCGGACCCAGGTCGGCACCGGAGACGCGCACGACACCGATGCCACCGCGCCCGGGAGGGGTCGCGATCGCGGCGATCGTCGGCGTCGTCAGCGCCGCTTCGCGGCGGTGCGCTCGGCCTCGCGCGTCAGCATCCGATTGACGTGCCACTGCTGCAGGATCTGCAGTGAGTTGTTGACGAGCCAGTAGAGCACGAGCCCCGACGGGAAGAACAGGAACATGATCGAGAACGCGACCGGCATGATCTGCATGATCTTCGCCTGCATCGGGTCGGTGACCGGCGTCGGCGACAGCTTGACCTGCAGGTAGGCGGTGATCGCGTAGATCACTGGCAGGATGAACAGCGGATCGGGCGCCGACAGGTCGTGGATCCAGCCGATCCACGGCGCGTGGCGCAGCTCGACCGCCGAGAGCAGTACCCAGTAGAGCGCGATGAACACCGGAATCTGCACGACGATCGGCAGGCACCCGCCGAGCGGGTTGATCTTCTCCTGCTTGTAGAGCTCCATCATCTTCATCTGGAGCTTCTGCTTGTCGTCGGCGTACTGCTCCTGCAGCGCCTTCATCTTCGGCGCTACCAGCTTCATCTTCGCCATCGAGCGCGCCGACGTGGCGTTCAACGGATAGAACGCGCCCTTGATCAGGATCGTCATCACGATGATGGCGAAACCCCAGTTGCCGATCAGCCGATGAAGGAACTTGAGCAGCAGGAACAGCGGCTCGGCGATGATCGTGAACATCCCGTAATCGACGACGAGATTGAGCCCGGGAGCGAGCTTGCCGAGCGCCTCCTGGTCCTGCGGGCCGGCATAGAGGCGCGCATGGATCGTCCCCGTCGCGCCGGGCGCGATCGATCCTTCCGAGAAGCGCACGCCGGCGGTGTAGAGCCCGTTGTCGAGCTTCGTCGTGTAGAAGCGCCGCTCGACCTTCCCCTCCTCGGGCGGCAGCCACGCGACGACGAAATAGTGCTCGACCATGCCGATCCAGCCGTTGTCGTCCTGCGGCGAGTACGGCAGCTTGCGCGCCGGGTCGGCCGTGTGCTTGTCGATATCCTCGAAGGAGATCTTCTTGTACTTGTCGGTGCTGTCGTAGACGACCGGCCCCACGAACGACGACGGCGCGAAGCGGCTCTGCGTGCCGACGGACTTCGTGTCGCGCAGGAACTGGAAGTACGCCTCGGGGGTGATCGGCGCCGTCCCGGCATTGGTGACGCGAAACGCGACGTCGATCACGTAGCTGCCGCGATGAAAGGTCAGGGTCTGCTCGACCTTGTCGCCGTTCTTCGCCGTCGCCTCGAGCACGAGGTCGAAGTGATCGGTGCCCGCCGGCATCGATCGCGGGCCCGGCAACGCGTCGTAGGGCGTCAGGTGATTGGGAAAGCCGTTGCCGATCAGCCCCGCCTGCGCGACGAACGTCCGCCCCGTGTTCTTCTGCAGCACGAGATACGGCTTCGACATGTCGTCGGCCGCGCGATGCTTCGCGAGCGCGACGTCGCGAATGACGCCACCCAGCGTATCGATCTCCGCCGTGTAGAGGTCGGTGCGGACGGTGATGAGCTTGCCGGCGGGAGCCGCGGCGCCCGGCGTTCCAGGAATGGCCGCCGCGCCGGTCGCTTCGGCCGGAACGGCCTCGGCGCCGGTGCCCGACGCTGCGGACTTCGCGGCGGTCGCCGCGGGTGCGGTGCCTGCCGCGGGCGTCGTCGGCGTGGCGGGCGCAGGGGCGCTCACCCTCGCGGTCGTGAGCGGCGGCGGGTTGCGTTCGTGCTCCCATGCCTGCCACAGCATCAGCGCCGAGAACGCGAAGACGAGCCAGAGGATCAGCCGCTGGGTGTCCATATTCACGGAACCGGATCGAAACCGCCCGGATGCCAGGGGTGACAGCGGCCGACGCGTTTGACCGCGAGCCAGCTTCCATGCCGTGCGCCGTGGCGCTCGATCGCCTCGCTCGCGTACTGCGAGCAGCTCGGGTAGAAGCGGCAGTTCGCGCCGAGGAGCGGACTCACCAGCAGGCGATACGCGCGAAGGAGGAGCAGCAACACCGCCTTCATCGCGTGGGGCCGGCAAGCCGGCCAATCAGGAGCGACGCCTCGGCGACCGCGGCTGCGATGTCGTCACGGTCGACCTCGCGACGCACGCGCAGGATGACGTCCCAGTCGGCGAGCGTCGCGCGCTCCGCACGAACGCGCTCGCGGAGGCAGCGGCGCAGGCGATTGCGGTCCACGGCGCGACGCATGGACTTGCGTCCGATCACATAGCCGACCCGGCCGGGCGCCTCGTGCGCGCGCACCGCGATCAATTGCAGGAAGCGCCCGTCGTAGCGACGACCGGAAGCGAAGACACCTTCGAATGCACCGGCGCCGCGCAGGCGATAGCGCGATTCGCGGAGGCGTGGTGAGTCTGCAACGCGGGTCAGACGGACAGGCGTGCGCGCCCCTTCGCGCGCCGAGCGGAGAGGACCTTGCGGCCGCCGACCGTCTTCATGCGTGCGCGAAAGCCGTGCGTACGCGCGCGGCGGAGCTTCGAGGGTTGATAGGTTCGTTTCATTGCGGATTGCTGCCGAAAAGCCTTGTATTAGAACGTGTTGCGACAGCGCTGTCAATCAAGCCGGCACCCGCGCGCAGCTTTCGCGCGACCGGCGCACCGATGCGAGCGATGATCCGCCGATCACCGCAGCATCGCCCATCGGTCGATGTCCTCGCGGCGCGAGTGGTCACTTTCGCGCCGTTTGGCGTCCGTTCGCGACCCGCCCTCGAGCGCCAAAGCGCCTGTGGATAACCGCGGTGGCGGCGGCTACAATGCCCGCCCGGTCAGGAATTGCGCGTCGTGCAGCCCACCGGTCCATCGCTCACCAATCCTTCGACCGGTCCCTCGTTCGTGCAATCCGTCGTTCCCCCCGGTGCCTGGGCCGCGTGCCTCGCGGTCTTCGAGCGCGAGCTGTCGCCGCAGCAATTCTCCACGTGGATCAAGCCCTTGCGGTGCGTCACCCGATCCGGATCGCTGTGCCTCACGGCTCCGAACCGGTTCGTCCTGCAATGGGTGCGCGAGCGTTTCGGCGGCCGCATCGAGACGCTCGCGCGGGAAAGCGCCGGCGGCGAGGTCAGCGTCGAATACGCGGTTGCCGTACACGCGGTCGCCGGCGAGGCTGCCACGCCGGCGACGGCGGCTGAGCATTCATCCACAGGACCGGCTGCGGCCGAGCCTCCGTCCACGGTACCGGCGCACGCTGAGCCTCCAGCCGCTGCACCGCCGCCCGTCGCGGCGCCCGGCATCGCCGTCGCGGGGTCCTTCGAACGCGACCAGCGCCGGACGCTTCGCGGCCCGGCAACGCCGGGCGGCGCAGGCGCGGCGCCCGGCGCTGCCGGGGGGCTCGCTACGCCACGCCGCCCCGAGCCGGGCGGTCTCAACCCCGCGTTCACGTTCGAGTCGTTCGTCACCGGCAAGGCGAACCAGCTCGCGCGGGCAGCGGGGCTGCAGGTGGCCGAGCATCCGACGTCGTACAACCCGCTCTTCGTCTACGGCGGCGTCGGTCTCGGCAAGACGCATCTCATCCAGGCGATCGGGCAGCGGATCCTCGCCGAGAACCCGGCAGCGAAGATCCGCTACATCCACGCCGAGACCTACGTCTCCGACGTCGTGCGCGCCTACCAGCACAAGGCGTTCGACGATTTCAAGCGGCATTACCGCTCGCTCGACCTCCTGCTGATCGACGACATCCAGTTCATCGGCAACAAGAGCCGCACGCAGGAAGAGTTCTTCTACCTCTTCAACACGCTGATCGAGGCGCACCGGCAGGTGGTGATCACCTGCGACACCTTCCCGAAGGAGATCGCGGGCGTCGAGGAGCGCCTGATCTCGCGCTTCGGCTGGGGCCTCACCGTCGCGCTCGAGCCGCCCGAGCTCGAGATGCGCGTCGCGATCTTCCTGTCGAAGGCGGCTTCCGTCGGCGTGCGCCTGGACGAGCAGGTCGCGTTCTTCGTCGCCAAGCACATCCGCAGCAACGTGCGCGAGCTCGAGGGTGCCCTGAAGCGCATCCTCGCCTACGCCGATTTCCACCGCCAGGAAATCACGCTGCCGGTGGTGAAGGAGGCGTTGCGCGATCTCCTTGCCGTGCACAACCGCCAGGTGTCGATCGAGAACATCCAGAAGACCGTCGCCGAGTACTACAAGCTGCGGGTCTCCGACATGCACTCGAAGAAGCGCTCACGCGCGGTCGCGCGGCCGCGCCAGGTCGCGATGGCGCTCGCGAAAGAGCTGACGCAACTCTCGCTGCCCGAGATCGGCAGCAATTTCGGCGGGCGCGACCACACGACGGTGCTGCACGCATGCCGGCAGGTCGCGAAGCTGCGCGAGACGCTTCCCGACCTCAACCACGACGTGAACGTGCTGCTGCAGGTGCTCCGGAGCTGAGCGGAAAGGGTATTTCCGCGGTATAATTCGTGGACTGTG
>DASVWR010000089.1:0-6392 GCA_036393115.1 Casimicrobiaceae bacterium | reverse complement strand
ACCCATCGCTTCGACACGCCAGCTTGCCGGAATCGTCGCGCAAGCCATCGGCACGCGGACGCGGGGTGATTGGCATCAGGATCCGGCGGCGCGAACCTTCCAGGCTCTACGGATTGCGGTGAATCACGAGCTCGACGAAGTCTCGGCGGTGCTGCCCCTCGCCACGCGCGCGCTCGCGACCGGCGGACGCCTCGCGGTGATCAGCTTCCACTCCCTCGAAGATCGCATCGTCAAGCGTTTCATCGCCGCGGCGTCGACGCCTTTCGGCAGCGACCCGCGCCTCGCACGCGCAGCGATTCCCCAGCGCGCGTTGCCGAAGCCGCCGCTCGTGCCGGTCGGGCGCGCGCTGCGCGCGGGACCCGCGGAGGTCGCGTCCAATCCGCGCGCGCGGAGCGCGATGCTGCGTGTGGCCGAGCGCACCGCGGCGCCGCTTCCCGACGACTGGCCGCGTGGAATCGAGGCGATTCCCGGTTCGCGTGCGCGCGCCGCGGGTCACCGGCCGCGGCGCGGCGAACGGGGCAGCCGATGACGCGCGTCTGCCTCGCGCTCCTCATGCTCCTCGTGCTGTGCGCGCTGTCGCTCGTCACCTCGCGCCATCAGGCGCGCCGCGCGTTCGTCGAGCTCGAGCGGCAGCAGGCGCGCGCCCACCAGTACGACGTCGAGTACGGCCAGCTCTCGCTCGAGGAATCGACGTGGGGGATGCCCGCGCGCGTCGCGAAGATCGCACGCGACGGCCTGCACATGGAGTTGCCGACACCTTCGCGCGTCGAGGTCGTCGATCTGCCGGCGGCGCCGGCAGCGGCTGCAGCGACGCCGGCTACGGTTGCAGCAAGGCAGGCTACCGATGCACCGGCGGTCGCGAAGATCGCTGCCGCGGGACGGGGCGCACGGTGAATACCGCGGCGCTACGGCGAGCGGCGGCGCCACCAATCGAGCTGTCGCAGGTGCGCTCGGTGGCGCTCTTCGGCGCGCTCGGCGTGCTGCTCCTCGTGCTGGTCGGCCGCTCGCTCGACCTGCAGTGGCTCGAAGACGCGTTCCTGCAGGGACAGGGCGCGGCGCGCTATGCGCGCGTGCTCGAAGTGCCGGCGCATCGCGGCCGCATCGTCGATCGCAATGGCGTCGCGCTGGCGATCTCGACGCCGGTGAAATCGCTGTGGGTGTTTCCCGACAAGGTCGAGGCGGCGCCGGTGCAGCTCGCCGAGCTCGCGAAGGTGCTCGAGCTTGCACCGCGGCAGCTTGCGGCGCGCCTGCACGGCCCCGACGAATTCACGTATGTCGCGCGACGCGTGCCGCCGGAGACCGCGGAGCGCGCCGAGGCGATCGGCATCCGGGGCCTCAACGAGCAGACCGAGTACCGCCGCTACTATCCCGGAGGCGACGTCACCGCACAGGTGGTCGGCTTCACCGGCGACGGCGATCGCGGCCAGGAGGGCATGGAGCTCGCGCAGCAGGCATGGCTCGCGGGCAAGCCGGGGTCGCGGCGCGTGATCATCGACCGGCGCGGCGATGCGGTCGAGGACATCGCGGCGATCCGCGCGCCGCAGGCGGGGCGGGACCTCGCGCTGTCGATCGACTCGCGCATCCAGTTTCTCGCGTTCAACGAGCTGCAGGCGGCGATCACGCGCAACAAGGCGAAGGCAGGCAGCGTCGCCGTCGTCGACGCGAAGAGCGGCGAAATCCTGGCGCTCGCGAACTGGCCGACCTACAACCCGAATCGTCGCGAGAAGGTCGCGCGCGATCGGATGCGCAACCGCGCGCTCACCGACACCTTCGAACCCGGCTCGACGATGAAGCCGTTCACGATCGCGGCAGCGCTGACGGCGGGCAAGGTGACGCCGCAGACGATCATCCATACCGAGGCGGGCCAGATGACGATCGGGCCCGACACCATTCACGACGCGCACCGCGCCGGACCGTTGACGGTCGAACAGGTGATCCAGAAATCGTCGAACATCGGGGCGGCGAAGATCGCGCTCGAGATGCCGGCGAAAACGATGTGGAAGATGTTCACCGACGCGGGCTTCGGTGCGCCTCCGCAGACCGGCTTTCCAGGTGAGGTCGGCGGGCGCCTGCGGCCGCCGCGGACCTGGCGCCCGATCGAGCAGGCGACGATGGCGTACGGGCACGGGCTGTCGGTCACGCTCGTCCAGCTCGCGCGCGCCTACACGATCTTCGCCGACGGCGGCAGGCTGAAGCCGGTCGAGCTCCTGAAGACCGACGGTCCCGTCGTCGGCGTGCCAGTGATCTCGCCGGCGATCGCGCACGAAGTGCTGCACATGCTCGAAATGGTGACGAAGCCCGGCGGAACCGCCCCCGAAGCGCAGGTCGCGGGCTATCGCGTCGCCGGCAAGACCGGCACCGCGCGCAAGGTCGAGGGCGGCGTCTACGCGCGCCGCTACGTCGCGTCGTTCGTCGGCATTGCTCCGGTCTCGAATCCGCGCCTCGTGATCGCGGTGATGATCGACGAGCCGTCGACCGGCGACTACTACGGCGGCAGCGTCGCGGCGCCGGTGTTCTCGCACATCGCCGGTGCCGCGCTGCGGCTCCTCGGCGTTCCCACCGACGCGCCGGTCGACAACGTCGTGCTGCCGGCGCCCGAGGCGATCGTGCCGGAGGATTCATGATCCCCGCGCACGCGAATGCCGCCGTGGGTGACGCTGCCCGCTTCGATGCCGAAGCGACGCTCGCGCGGCTCGACGTCGCGCTCGCGGGGATCACGGCCGACAGCCGCCGCGCAGCGCCGGCGATCGCTTTCGCCGCGTACCCGGGCGCACGGCGCGACGGGCGCGATTTCATCGGCGATGCGATCGAGCGTGGCGCCGCGGCCGTGCTGTGGGAAGCGGACGGTTACGCGTGGGACACGCGGCGCTGGGACACGCCGCAGCGGATCCCGCATCTCGGTGTGGCCGGGTTGCGCGAGCGCGTCGGGATGCTCGCGTCGGCGATCTACGGGCATCCATCGCGCGCGCTGTGGATGATCGGCGTCACCGGAACCAACGGCAAGACGTCGTGCGCGCACTGGACCGCGCAGGCGTTCGCCCGCTGCGGACGCCGCGCCGCGGTCGTCGGCACGCTCGGCAACGGCTTCGTCGACACAGTTCCATCGAGCGATGAGGTCCGCAACACCACGCCCGACGCCTGCGAGCTGCACGCGATGCTCGCCGGCTGGCGCGCGCAGGGAGCAGCGGTCGTCGCGATGGAAGTTTCGTCGCATGGCCTCGATCAGGGGCGGGTGAACGGCGTCGAATTCAAGGTCGCGCTGTTCACCAACCTTACGCGCGATCACCTCGACTATCACGGCACGATGGAGGCGTACGCAGCGGCGAAGGCGCGCCTCTTCGACTGGCCGGGACTCGAATGCGCGGTGATCAACGCCGGCGACGCGTTTGGCCGCGAGCTGATCACAAAGCTTCGCGCGCGCGGCACGAAGGTTCTCGCCTACGGCGCAGCCGGCGCCGACATTGTCGCGACGAAGGTCGACGCGACGCCGGGCGGCATGACGATCGCAGTCGCGATGCCCGCGGGAGCAGGGACGATCGCGACCGGCCTTACCGGCGCGTTCAACGTCGACAATCTTCTCGGCGTCACCGGTGTACTGCTCGCAAGCGGAATCGCGCTTCCCGATGCGCTCGAAGCCCTCGCCCACGTCGTCGCGCCGCCGGGACGGATGGAGCGCCTCGGGGGCGGCGCGCTGCCGACCGTGGTGATCGATTACGCGCACTCGCCGGATGCGCTCCTCAAGGTGCTGACCGCCGTGCGCCCCGCGCTCGGCGCTCACGGCAGGCTCGTCTGCGTGTTCGGCTGCGGCGGCGATCGCGATCGCGGCAAGCGCGCCGAGATGGGCGCGATCGCCGCGCGCCACGCCGACCGCGTGATCGTCACCAGCGACAACCCGCGCAGCGAGGACCCGCGGGCGATCGTGCGCGACATCGTCGCGGGCGTGCCCGCTGGCTGCGATGCCGTCGCGGTCGACGTCGATCGCACGCGCGCGGTGACCGCCGCGATCGCCGCCGCGAACCCCGGCGATGTCGTGGTCGTCGCGGGGAAGGGCCACGAGCCGTACCAGGAGATTGCCGGCGTCCGCCATCCGTATTCGGACCGCGCCGTCGCGACGATCGCGCTCGCGCAGCGGGGTCGCGGATGACGACGGTCGCGACAATCGGCCACGCACGATGGACTCGCCGATGATGGATACCATCGAGGCCGCGCGCGCGATGCGAGGACGGGTGATCGGCGCCGGCGTCACGTTCTCGCGCGTGGTCAGCGATACGCGCCGCGTCGCACCGGGGGATCTCTTCTTCGCGCTTCGCGGCGAGCGTTTCGACGGACACGATTTCGTCGCGCAGGCGATCGCGGGTGGCGCGGTGGCCGCGGTCGTCGCCAACACGCGGGCCGTGGATCTGGCCGGCAACCTGGTCGCCGTCGACGAGCCGCTCGCGGCGCTTGGCGCGCTCGCTGCCGACTGGCGCCGGCGCTTCGCGATTCCGGTCGCCGCCGTCGCGGGAAGCAACGGCAAGACGACGACGAAGGAAATGATCGCGTCGGTGTTCCGCGCCGCTGCCGGCGACGCCGCTGTCGTCGCAACCCCCGGCAACTTCAACAACGCAATCGGGCTGCCGCTGTCGGTGCTTGCGCTTCGCGATACGCATCGGCTTGCGGTGTTCGAGATCGGCATGAACCACCGCGGCGAGACGCGCGAGCTCGCCGCAATCGTGCAGCCGACGATTGCCGTCGTCTGCAACGCCCAGCGCGAGCATCAGGAGTTCATGCGCTCGGTCGACGAGGTTGCGGCCGAGCACGCCGATCTCGTGCGCGCGCTCCCGCGCGACGGTCACGCGATCCTCAATGCGGACGATCCGCGCGTCGGAGTGTGGTGCGCCGCCGCCGCCGAAGCCGGCGCGACGATCGTCGATTTCGCGCTCGACCGTCCGGCAGCGGTCACCGGCCGGTTCGTGACCGACACAGCCGGCCAGAACCGCGAGTACACGGAGCACCTCGAGCTCGCCACGCCTGCCGGCTCAGCGACGGTGCGCCTCGCGGTCGCCGGACGGCACATGGTGTCGAACGCACTCGCTGCCGCCGCCGCCGGCATCGCGGCAGGCGTGCCGCTGGACGCGATCGTCGGCGGCCTCGAAGCGTTTCGGCCGGTCGCCGGGCGGCTCGCGCAGCGCGCTGGCGTCGGCGGCAGCACGATCATCGACGACAGCTACAACGCCAATCCCGATTCGATGCGCGCGGCAATCGACGTCCTCGCTGCGCGCGACGGGCTGCGCTGGCTCGCGATCGGCGACATGGGCGAGGTCGGGGACGAAGGTGCCGCGTTCCACCACGAGATCGGCGAAGCGGCGCGCGCGGCGGGCATCGATCGCCTCGATACCTGCGGCTCGCTCGCCGCCGAGGCCGCGGCCGCGTTCGGCAGCGGAGCCACGCACCACGCGTCGACGCGTGCGCTCGCCGATGCGCTGCGCGCGGCGCTCGCCGGCGTCGGAGATGCGCCGCCGGTGACCGTGCTCGTCAAGGGTTCGCGCTTCATGCGGATGGAAGCGGTCGTCGCGGCACTTCTCGTCGCGAACGGGAGCGAGGGAGCGAGCACACACGGGAACGTCGGCGGGGGCGTGCACTGATGCTGCTGTGGCTCTCCGAGGTGTTCTCGCGCGAGGTCCGCCAGCTCAACGTGTTCGCGTACATCTCGCTGCGCGCCGTGCTGGCGACGATGACTGCGCTGGTGATCTCGTTCGTGATCGGCCCGCGGATGATCAGCTGGCTCACGCGGATGAAGATCGGCCAGGCGGTGCGCGACGACGGTCCGCAGACCCATCTCGCGAAGGCGGGAACGCCGACGATGGGCGGTGCGCTGATCCTCGTGTCGATCGTCATCACGACGCTCTTGTGGGGCGATCTTCGCAACCGCTTCATCTGGGTGGTGCTGCTGGTGACGCTCGGCTTCGGAGCCGTCGGCTGGGTCGACGACTGGCGCAAGGTCGTGCGCAGGAACCCGAAGGGGCTGTCGGCGCGCGTCAAGTTCGGCTGGCAGTCGGCGATCGGCCTCGTCGCCGCCGTCTATCTCGCGTTCTCGGTGTCGACCCCCGACAATCTGCAGTTCGTGCAGGCGTTCACCGCGTGGATCAGGAGCGGCTTCTCGGCCAGCCTGTCGCCGAAGGCCGACCTGATCGTGCCGTTCTTCAAGATGGTCTCCTATCCGCTCGGCGTCTGGGGATTCATCGCGCTCTCCTATTGCGTGATCGTCGGTTCGAGCAATGCGGTCAACCTGACCGACGGGCTCGACGGCCTCGCGATCATGCCGACGGTGATGATCGGTGGCGCGCTGGGAATCTTCGCCTACGTCACCGGCAACGCGATCTTCGCGCGCTACCTCGGCTTCCCGCACATTC
>DASVWR010000088.1:0-11843 GCA_036393115.1 Casimicrobiaceae bacterium | reverse complement strand
ACGAGCTGCGTATCGAAGCGCACCATGATCGGCTGCGTGTCGGTGGCATCGTCGAAGTACATCAGCTTCACCACGCGCAGATAATAGAACGCGCCGATCAGCGACGTGATGACGGCGATCACGGCGAGCCAGACGAAGCCGTCGTTGATCACCGCCTCGATGACCATGAACTTCGCGTAGAAGCCGACCGTCGGCGGCAGCCCGGCGAGCGAGAACATCACGAGCAGCATGATGAACGCCCACCACGGCGAGCGCCGGTTCAGCCCCTTGAAGTCGTCCAGCTTGTCGGCCTCGAAGCCTTCGCGCGACAGCAGCATGATCATCCCGAACGAGCCGAGGCTGGTCAGAGCATAGACGATCACGTAGAACATCGCCGCCGAATAACCGTAGCGGTTGGCGGTCAGGAGGCCGAGCAGCATGTAGCCCATGTTGGCGATCGTCGAGTAGGCGAGCATGCGCTTCAGGTTCGTCTGCGCGATCGCGATCACGTTGCCGAGCACCATCGACAGCACCGACAGCACGATCAGCATCCCCTGCCAGTCGAAGGCGCTGCCCTGCAGGCCCGACGAGAGGAGCCGCAGCGCCATCGCGAATGCGGCGATCTTCGGCGCCGTGCCGACCAGCACGGTGATCGGCGTCGGCGCGCCGTCGTAGACGTCGGGAACCCACATGTGGAACGGCACCAGCGCGAGCTTGAACGCGAGCCCCGCCACGACGAACACGAGGCCCAGCAGCAGGAGCGCCGGGCTCGCGTGGTGCGCACCGATCGCCCGCGCCACCGTCGCGAGGTCGAGCGATCCGGTGGTGCCGTAGATCATCGACATGCCGTAGAGCAGCATCCCCGACGCCAGCGCCCCGAGTACGAAGTACTTCATCGCGGCCTCGGTCGACGCGGTGTGGTCGCGCCGCGATGCGACCAGCGCATAGAGCGACAGCGACATCAGCTCGAGGCCAAGGTAGAGCGTGAGGAAGTTGTTGCCGGTGATCATCACCTGCATGCCGAGCAGCGTGAACAGAATCAGCACGAACACCTCGCCGCGGAACATGCCGCGGGCGATCAGGTAGCTGCGCGAATAGAACAGCACGAGCGAGACCGCGATGAAGCACGCGAGACGCAGGAAATCGGCGAGCATGTCGTCGATGACGAGGCCGTTGAACGCGGTGACGGCCTCGAGCCTGAACGACGTCAGCGTGACCGCGAACGCCACCAGCAGCGCGAGCTGGGTCAGCCAATAGGTGAAGTGGCGGCGGTCGTCGGGGATGAAGAGGTCGACGACCAGGATCAGCGCGGCAGCCGCCAGTACGACGATCTCCGGCAGTGAGGCGAGCGCGTTCAGCGAGGCTGGCATGTCAGAGCTTCGAGCGGGCGACGTTGACCACGAAATCGTTGACCGATGCGTGCATGACGTCCAGGACCGGCCGCGGCCACAGCCCGATCCACAGCACGGCAATGGCCAGCACCATCAGCATCCAGAATTCGCGGCTGCCGATGTCCTTCATCGCCGCGACCTTCGCGTTGGCCACCGCCCCGAAGATCACGCGCTTGTACATCCACAGCGTGTACGCGGCGCCGAGGATCAGCGACACCGCGGCGCCGAAACCGATCCAGAAGTTCACCTTCACCGCCGCAAGGATCACCAGGAACTCCCCGACGAACCCCGACGTCCCCGGGAGGCCGACGTTGGCCATCGCGAACAGCATCATCAGCGCCGCGAACTTCGGCATCGGGTTGACGACGCCGCCGTAGTCGGCGATCTGGCGCGAGTGAAGGCGGTCGTACATGACGCCGATGCAGAGGAACAGTGCCGCCGACACGAAGCCGTGCGAGATCATCTGCACGATCGCACCCTCGACGCCGATCCGGCTCCACAGGAAGAAGCCGAGCGTGACGAACCCCATGTGCGACACCGACGAATAAGCGATCAGCTTCTTCATGTCGGGCTGGATGATCGCGACGAAGCCGATGTAGATGATCGCGATCAGCGACAGCGCGATCATGAAGCCGGTCAGGTAGCGCGAAGCATCGGGGACGATCGGCATGATGAAACGCACGAAGCCGTAGCCCCCGATCTTCAGCATGATCGCGGCCAGCACGACCGACCCTCCGGTCGGCGCCTCGACGTGCGCGTCGGGAAGCCACGTGTGCACCGGCCACATCGGAACCTTGACCGCAAAGCCGAGGAAGAAGGCAATCCACAGCAGGATCTGCACGCCGAACTCGAGCGGGACGCGGTACCACTCGAGAATCTCGAAGGTCTGCGACACGCTGTAGAGGTAGATCAGCGCCACCAGCATCAGGATCGAGCCGAGCAGCGTGTAGAGGAAGAACTTGAGCGCCGCATAGACGCGGTTCGGCCCGCCCCATACCCCGATGATCAGGTACATCGGGATCAGCATCGCCTCGAAGAATACGTAGAACAGGATGCCGTCGAGCGCGCAGAACACGCCGTTCATGATCCCCGACATGATCAGGAACGCGGACATGTACTGCGCCACGCGCGACTGGATCACCTCCCACCCGGCCCAGACGACGATGATCGTCATCAGGCTGTTCAGCAGGATGAACAGCATCGAGAAGCCGTCGACGCCGAGGTGGTAGTGGATGTCGAAGCGCGGGATCCACGACGCCATCTCGACGAACTGCATCGCCGACGTCGAATCGTCGAAGCCGACCCACAGCGGGATCGTGACCAGGAATCCGGCGATCGCGCCGGCGAGCGCCACCCAGCGCGCGAACGCGGCGTCGCGGTCGCGCCGGAAGCCCAGCACGGCGACGCCGGCGACGATCGGCACCCAGATCGACAGCGACAGGTACGGCGTCATCGAGGCGCCCTCACCGGACGCCCCACCAGTAGAGGAGGCCGAACACGCCGATGATCATCACGAACGCGTAGTGGTAGACGTAGCCCGACTGGATATGCCGCATGACGCGCGACGCGAACCCGATGAGGCGCGCCGAGCCGTTGACCACCCAGCCGTCGATGATCGTCCGATCGCCGTAATTGGATGCGAAGCGCCCGAGCCAGCGCGCGCCGCCGGCGACGAACCAGTCGTTGAAAATGTCGAAGTAATACTTGTTGACGAGCAGCGTATAGATCGCGTGGAAGCGCGTCGCGATCTTCGCCGGCAATCCCGGGCTCACCAGGTACATCCACACTGCCGTCGCGACCCCAGCGAGTGCCAGCCAGAACGGCAGCGTCGACACGGCATGCAGCGCGAAGTCGACCGGGCCGTGCCACTCGGCGCCGAGCTCGGCGAGGACCGCGTGGGGCTCGCGCACGACGATCGACTGCCCGAACCAGTTTCCGAACAGGAACGAACGCGCGTGGACCCAGCCGGCGTAGACCGACGGGATCGCGAGCAAGACCAGCGGCACCGTGACGACCCACGGCGACTCGCGCGGGGGTCCGGCGTCCTGCGCATGCTCGTCGCGGGCGTGCGCGTCGGCGGAGTGCTCGTCGTGCGTATGGCCGTCGTGGGCGTGCGCGTCGCCGTCGCGGAAGCGCTCCTCGCCGTGGAAGGTCATGAAGATCATCCGGAACGTGTAGAGCGCGGTCACGAACACCCCGGCGACCACCGCGAAGTAGGCGTAAGCGTGCCCGCCGACGTGTGAGCGCTCGACCGCCTCGATGATCGCGTCCTTCGAGTAGAACCCGGCGAACGGCGGGATGCCGGCGAGCGCCAGCGAGCCGACGATCGCGGTCACGTAAGTGATCGGCATGTAGCGGCGCAGCCCACCCATCTTCCGCATGTCCTGCTCGTGGTGCATCGCGATGATCACCGAGCCCGCGGCGAGGAACAGCAGCGCCTTGAAGAACGCGTGCGTCATCAGGTGGAAGATCGCCGCCGAGTAGGCCGAAACGCCGAGCGCGACCGTCATGTAGCCGAGCTGCGACAGCGTCGAATAGGCGACGACGCGCTTGATGTCGTTCTGCACGATGCCGAGGAACGCCATGAAGAGCGCCGTCGTCGCGCCGATCACCGTGACGAACGCGAGCGCCGTGTCGGACCACTCGAAGAGCGGGCTCATCCGCGCCACCATGAAGATTCCCGCGGTGACCATCGTCGCAGCGTGGATCAGCGCCGAGATCGGCGTCGGACCTTCCATCGAATCGGGGAGCCAGACGTGCAGCGGCACCTGCGCGCTCTTGCCCATCGCGCCGACGAAGAGGCAGATGCAGATCGCCGTCAGCACCGACCAGTGCCCGCCTGACCATGGCGCGAAGCTCGCGCCCGCGAGCGAGCCTGCCTGCGCGAACACCGGCGCGTAGTCGAGCGTCCCGAAGTACGCCAGCACGAGGCCAAGGCCGATCACGAAGCCGAAATCGCCGAAGCGATTGGCGATGAACGCCTTCAAGCTCGCGTAGTTCGCGCTCGGGCGCTCGAACCAGAAGCCGATCAGGAGGTACGAGACCAGCCCGACGGCCTCCCAGCCGAAGAAGAGCTGGACGAAGTTGTTGCTCATCACGAGCATCAGCATCGAGAACGTGAAGAGCGAGATGTACGAGAAGAAGCGCGTGTAGCCGGGATCGTCGGCCATGTAGCCGACCGTGTAGATATGCACCATCAGCGACACGAAGGTCACCACCAGCAGCATCGTCACCGTCAGCGGATCGATCAGGAAACCGACGGCGATCTTGACGCCTCCGGTCGCGAGCCACGTGTACACGTCGCCGTTGAACACGTGCCCGGCGTGCACGTCGAGCGCGATCATGATCGACGCGACGAACGACGCCGCCACGCCCAGGATGCAGAGCCAGTGCGAGGCGCTCCGGCCGAGCTTCGGGCCCCACAGCCCGACGACGATCGATGCCGCCAGCGGCGCCAGCGGTACCAGCAGGTAGAGCTCGCGCATCGTCATCGCCGGATCATCCCTTGAGCTCGTCGAACTTCTCGACGTCGATCGATCCGGCGTTGCGGAACAGCAGCACCAGGATCGCGAGCCCGATCGCCGATTCGGCCGCGGCGATCGTCAGGATGAAGAACACGAACACCTGCCCCGCCATGTCGCCGAGGTAGCGCGAGAATGCGATGAAGTTCAGATTGACGGCGAGCAGCATCAGCTCGATCGCCATCAGCATGATGATCACGTTGCGCCGGTTCAGGAAGATGCCCGCCATGCTGATCGCGAACAGGATCGCCCCCAGCACGAGGTAGTGCGCAAGCGTCAGCTCTCCCCACGACGGCATCGCGTCTCCCTGCACTCTGCGCCGGCTCAGCCCGGCGGATGCTCCGAAGGCAGCCGGACGAGACGGACCCGGTCGGCTGCCCTGGCCTTCACCTGCAACGATGGATCCTGGGACTTCGCCGCTCGCCGCGTCCGATGCGTCAGCGCGATGGCGGCGACGATCGCCACCAGCAGCACCACCGCCGCAATCTCGAACGGATACACGTATTCGACGTAGAGTAGCTTCCCGAGCGCGCTCGTGTTGCTCCCGGTCGGGGACGGCGGCGCGCTCACGCTGCGCCCGACGTGGCTGCCGATGATCACCAGCGCCATCTCGAACAGAACCAGCGCGCCGACCACCGCGGCGACCGGCAGATAGCTCCTGAAGTGCTGCCTCAGCCCCTCGAAATTGACGTCGAGCATCATCACGACGAACAGGAACAGCACCATCACCGCGCCGACGTAGACCAGCACCAACGCGATCGCCAGGAACTCGGCCTCGAGCAGGATCCAGATCCCCGCGGCGCTGAAGAACGACAGCACGAGCCACAGCGCCGCGTGCACCGGGTTGCGCGTCGTGACGACGCGCAGCGCCGCGATGACGAGGATCGCGGCGAAGGCGTAGAAGGTGAACGTGGCGAAGCTCATCGGTAGCGGGCATCTTCCTGGCGATCCGCCGCAATCTGCGCTTCGTAGCGGTCACCGACCGCGAGCAGCATCTCCTTCGTGTAGTAGAGGTCGCCGCGACGCTCGCCGTGGTACTCGAGGATGCGCGTCTCGACGATCGAGTCGACCGGGCAGCTCTCCTCGCAGAATCCGCAGAAGATGCACTTGGTGAGGTCGATGTCGTAGCGCGTGGTGCGCCGCGTGCCGTCGGCGCGCTGCGCCGATTCGATCGTGATCGCGAGCGCCGGGCAGATCGCCTCGCACAGCTTGCACGCGATGCAGCGCTCCTCGCCGTTCGGGTAGCGGCGCAGCGCGTGCAGGCCGCGAAAGCGCGGGCTCTGCGGCGTCTTATCCTCGGGAAACTGCACGGTGATCTTGCGCGCGAAGAGATAGCGCCCGGTCACCGCCATGCCGCGGAACAACTCCATCAGGAGCCAGGTGTCGAAGAATTCGCGGATCCGGCGCAGCACAGTCGTCTCGCTGCCTCTCAATGGAACATGCCCGCGAAGCGGGTCTGCATCATCGCGCCGATGAACACGATCCAGACGAGCGTCACCGGGATGAACACCTTCCAGCCGAGGCGCATGATCTGGTCGTAGCGGTAGCGCGGGAACGTCGCGCGAATCCACAGGAAGATCAGCAGGACTCCGGCCCACTTGATCGCCATCCACAGCATGCCGTCGCCGAACGGGTGCACGCCGAAGACCGACACGTCGTTCAGGATCGGGAACGGCGACAGCCAGCCGCCGAGGAACATGACCGTCGCGAGCGCCGAGATCAGGATCATGTTCATGTATTCGGCGAGGAAGAAGAGCGCGAACGCGATGCCCGAATACTCGACGTGGAAGCCGGCGACGATCTCGGATTCGCCCTCGGCCATGTCGAATGGGTGGCGGTTCGTCTCGGCGATCCCTGCCACCAGGTAGACGACGAACAGCGGCAGGAGCGGCCAGACGTACCAGTACGCGGCCCCGCCTTCCTGCCCCGCGACGATGTCGCGCAGGTTGAGGCTGTTCGCCGCCATCAGCACGCCGACCAGCGCGAAGCCCATCGCGATCTCGTACGAGACGATCTGGGCAGCCGAGCGCAGGCACCCGAGGAACGCATACTTCGAATTCGACGCCCAGCCGGCGAGGATCACGCCGTACACGCCGAGCGAGCTCATCGCGAGGATGTAGAGAAGCCCGGCGTTGATGTTCGACAGCACCAGCGTGCCGGTAAACGGAATCACCGCCCACGCGGCGAGCGCTGGCGCCAGCGAGAGCATCGGTGCAATGAAGAAGAGCGAGCGGTTCGCGCCCGAAGGGACGACGATCTCCTTGAACAGCATCTTCAGCACGTCGGCGAACGGCTGCAGCAGCCCGAGCGGCCCGACGCGGTTGGGCCCGATGCGCACCTGCATCCAGCCGATCACCTTGCGCTCGGCGTAAGTGAGGTAGGCGACGGCGATGATCAGTGGAATGGCGATCACGATCACCTTGACGATCGTCCACACGGGCAGCCACCACGCGCCCATCGCGGCCTGGACCGGTTCGAGCATCGTGCTCACGCGCGCTCCACGGTGATCGCGCCCGAAAGACCGTCGAGCCCGCAGGTCGACGGGTGCGCGGCGGCCACGCGGACGACGCCGGGCGGCACGCCGCGGTCGACCTCGGTCGCGAGCACCGCCTCGCCGCCACCCTGGCGCAGGCGGATCTGCGCCCCTTCCTCGATGCCGAGCGTCGCGAGCAGCGTCGGGTGCACGTGCGCTTTCGGTGCACGAGCGTCCGCGGTCTGCTGCAGCGAAGCGGCCCGGCGAACCAGCGGATCGGCGAAATGGATCGGCACGTCGGCAACACGCTCGACCGCCGCGGCGACCGCCGCCGGCTTCGCGATCGCCACTCGCGACACGTTCGAGAGGCCATCGACGATGCCGTCGGTCACGCGACCCGCGAGCAACGCATCGCGCACCGACTCGGAGCTGTCGACGGCATCGAAGCCGTCGATCCCGAGAAGCGAGCCGAGGACGCGCAGCACCTTCCACCCCGGACGCGCGGTGCCCAGCGGTGCCGCGACGCCGCGAAACGACTGCACCCGTCCTTCGCAGTTGACGAACGTCCCGGCGGTCTCGGTGAAGGGCGTGATCGGCAGCACGACGTCGGCGTACGCGAGGCCGTGCCGGAACGGCGTCAGCAGCGCGACGAAATCGGCTTTCTGCAACGCCTGCCGCGCGGTCGCCGGATACGCGCAGTCGAACTCGGGCTCGGCATGGAGCAGGAGCCACGCACGACACGCTTCACCGCCGCCGACGCCCTGCATCGCCTGAGCATCGAGGCCATCCGTCGCGGGCAGCGCGGCGGCAACGTAGCCGCCGACCGTGTTGGCGGCCTCGGTCAGCACGCCGAGCGTCGCGCCGGTGAGGCCGGCGAGCGCACCGGCGAGGGCCGCGATCTGCGTTGCCTCGGAATGCTGGATCGCGCAGTTGCCGAGCAGGATCGCGCGCCGCGCGCCGGAAAGGAGGCTCGCTGCGATCACTTCGGCGCCGGCCGTCGGCTCGATTGCGCCGAGGGCCGCCGGCGCGGGCTTGCCCGCGCCATGCGCGGCGGCAACGACGATCTCGGCGAGCATCATCGGCAGCAGCGACGGGGGCACGATCGCGCGGTGCGCGATCGGCAGCAGCCAGTCGTCTTCGATCGAATGAAGCGACGTGACCTGCGCGCCTTTCTTCGCCGCCTGGCGCAGCCGGTGCGCGAGCAGCGGGTGGTCCTTGCGCAGGAAGCTGCCGATCACCAGCGCGCGATCGAGATGCTCGATCCCGGCGATCGGCATGCCGAGCCACGGAATGCCTTCACGCAGGCCGGCGTCGCGAAAGTCGGTGTGGCGCAGCCTGAAGTCGACGTTGTCGCTGCCGAGGCCGCGCGCGAGATGCGCGGCAAGCGCCATCTCTTCGAGCGTCGCGTGCGGCGAGATCAGCGTGCCGAGCGCCGCCGGTCCGCGCTTGCGGACGGCGTCGGCAAGGCCCTGCGCCGCAAATTCGAGCGCCGCCGGCCAGCCGACCTCCTTCCACTCGCCGCCCTGCTTGATCATCGGCACGGTCAGCCGCTGGTGGCCGTTCAGCGCCTCGTACGAGAAGCGATCCTTGTCGCTGATCCAGCACTCGTTGACCGCCTCGTTCTCGAACGGCACGACGCGCATCACGCGGTCGTTCTTCACCTGCACTTCGAGGTTGGCGCCGAGGCCATCGTGCGGCGACACGCTGCGCCGTCGCGTGAGCTCCCAGGTGCGCGCGGAAAAGCGGAACGGCTTCGAGGTGAGTGCGCCGACCGGGCAGACGTCGATCATGTTGCCGGAGAGCTCCGAATCGACGGTGCGACCGACGAAGGAGACGATCTCTGCGTGCTCGGTGCGCCCGATCATGCCGAGCTCCATGACCCCGGCGATCTCCTGGCCGACGCGGATGCAGCGCGTGCAGTGGATGCACCGCGTCATCTCCTCGGCGGCGATCAGCGGGCCGAGCTCCTTGTGGACGACGACGCGCTTCGGCTCGATGTAGCGCGTTCCCGATGCCCCATAGCCGACTGCGAGGTCCTGCAGCTGGCATTCGCCGCCCTGATCGCAGATCGGGCAGTCGAGCGGATGATTGATGAGCAGGAATTCCATCACGCCGCGCTGCGCGGTGACCGCCTGCTCGGAATGCGTCCAAGCCTTCATCCCGTCGGCGACCGGCGTCGCGCACGCGGGCAGCGGCTTCGGCGACTTCTCCACCTGCACGAGGCACATGCGGCAGTTCGCGGCGATCGACAGCTTGCGGTGATAGCAGAAGTGCGGCACGTAGATGCCGAGCTGCGCCGCCGCTTCGATCAGCATCGTGCCGCGCGGCACTTGCACGGCGCGGCCGTCGACCTCGACGTTGACGAGCGGCGCGTTCACAGGTAGTCCGCGACCAGGCAGCGCTTGTGCTCGATGTGGTGCTCGAACTCGCTGCGGAAGTGGTGGATGAAACTTCGGACCGGCATCGCGGCGGCGTCACCCAGCGCGCAGATCGTGCGGCCCTGGATGTTGTCGGCGACGTTGTTCAGCACGTCGAGATCCTCGACGCGGCCCTTGCCGTGCTCGATGCGATTGACCATCCGCCACATCCAGCCCGTGCCCTCGCGGCACGGCGTGCACTGGCCGCACGATTCCTCGTAGTAGAAGTACGACAGGCGCAGCAGGCTCCGCACCATGCAGCGGGTGTCGTCGAGGACGATCACCGCGCCCGAGCCCAGCATCGAACCCGCCTTGGCGATCGAGTCGTAGTCCATCGTGAGGTCCATCATCGTCGCGCCCGGCAGCACCGGCGCCGACGAGCCCCCCGGGATCACCGCCTTCAGCGCGCGACCCTCGCGCATGCCGCCCGCCATCTCGAGCAGCTTCGCGAACGGCGTACCGAGCCTCACCTCGTAGTTCCCGGGGCGCGCGACATCGCCCGACACCGAGAAGATCTTCGTGCCGCCGTTGTTCGGCAACCCGAGGTTCAGGAACCATTCGGCGCCGTTCCTGATGATCCACGGCACCGCGGCGAAGGTCTCCGTGTTGTTGATCGTCGTCGGCTTGCCATAGAGGCCGACGTTGGCCGGGAACGGCGGCTTGAACCGCGGCAGGCCCTTCTTGCCTTCGAGCGATTCGAGCAGACCCGTCTCCTCGCCGCAGATGTACGCGCCATAGCCGTGATGGTTGTAGAGATGAAAGCTGAAGTCACTGCCGAGGATGTTGTTGCCGAGCAAACCTGCGGCGTACGCCTCCTCGATCGCCTCCTCGCAGCGCAGGTACTCTTCCCAGATCTCGCCGTGGATGTAGTTGTAGCCGCGGTTGCTGCCGGTCGCCCACGCAGCGATCGCCATCCCCTCGAATACCGAGTGAGGGTTGTAGCGCAGGATGTCGCGGTCCTTGAACGTTCCCGGCTCGCCCTCGTCGGAGTTGCAGACGAGGTACTTGTCGCCGGCATACTGCTTCGGCATGAAGCTCCACTTGAGCCCGGTCGGGAAGCCCGCGCCGCCGCGGCCGCGCAGGCCCGACTTCTTCACTTCGGCGATCACTTCGTCGGGTGGCGTCTTCTGCGCGAGGATCTTCTTCAGCGCCTCGTAGCCGCCGCGCGCGACGTAATCGGCGAGGCGCCAGTTGCGGCCGTTGAGCCCGGCGAGGAGCACCGCGTCGGGACCGTAGTCGATGAAGTCGGATGGCGCGTTCATCGCTTCGCCGCGGCCTCGACCGCATCGGGTTCGACGGCATTGGGCGTGCCCTCGCCACGCGCGGCGGCACGCGTGAGCTCGTCGAGGAGCGCGTCGAGCTTCTCCGGCGTCATGAAGCTCTCCATGCGCTTGTTGTTGACGAGCAGCACCGGCGCATCGCCGCACGCGCCCATGCACTCGCCCTCCTTCAGCGTGAAGCAGCCGTCGCGCGTGGTTTCGCCGAACTCGATGCCGAGCCGGTCGTGCAGGTGCTTCGCGGCCGCGTTCGCGCCGGCGAGCGCGCACGGCAGGTTCGTGCAGAGCGTCAGCTTGAAGCGGCCGGTCGGTGCCCGGTTGTACATCTCGTAGAAGCTCGCGACCTCGTACACGGCGACCGGCGGCATACCGAGATAGCGCGCGACCTCGTCCATCAGCGGCACCGACAGCCAGCCGTGGTCGTCCTGGACGATGGCGAGCGCCGCCATCACCGCCGACCGCCTGCGGTCGCCCGGGTATTTCGCCGCCTCGCGGTCGATCTTCGCCCGGGCCGATTCGGAGAGCATGCTCATCGGTCGATCGATCCGAACACGATGTCCTGGGTGCCGATGATCGCGACGACGTCGGCGATCATGTGCCCGCGCGCCATCTCGTCGAGCGCGGAGAGGTGCACGTAGTCCGGCGGGCGCAGCTTGATCCGCCACGGCTTGTTCGCTCCGTCCGAGATCGCGTACACGCCGAATTCGCCTTTCGGATGCTCGATCGCCGCGTACACCTCGCCGGCCGGGACGTGCATGCCTTCCGAGAAGAGCTTGAAGTGGTGG
>DASVWR010000087.1:0-15243 GCA_036393115.1 Casimicrobiaceae bacterium | reverse complement strand
CAGCCACATCGCCGCGGCGAGCCCGAACGCGTCGGCGACGACTCCTGAAAGCAGCGCGCCGATCGCGTAGCCGAGATCGCGCCACAGCCGGTAGACGCCGACGGCCGACGCGCGCCAGGCCGGGTGCGCGACGTCGCCGATGGCGGCGAGCAGCGTCGGGTACACCATCGCGGTGCCAATGCCGAGCAGCATCGCTCCCAATGCGAAGCTCGCAAAGGTCGACGTCGCGACGGTGACGGCGATGCCTGCGGCCTGCACCCACATGCCCCACACGATCAGCCCCTTGCGGCCGGCGCGGTCCGACCACGCGCCGGTGGCGAGCTGCGTGACGCCCCAGACCAACGGGTAGAGACCGGCAAGCATTCCGATCCGTTCGAGACCGATGCCGGCCGCCGCGAAGTACAGCGGGAAGATGCCCCACGCCATGCCGTCGTTCAGGTTGTTGACGAGGCCGGCCTGGCTCGCGCTCGACAGGTTGCGATCGGCCAGCGACGTGCGCCAGAACACTTCGCGTTGCGACAGCGCGGCGCCCGTCGTTTCGGACGCGCGCAGGCTCACCTCGTGCGACACGTGGCGCCGCGTCTCACGAACCAGCGCTGCCGAGAACACGAGTCCGAACGCGACGTAGACGATGCCGAGGTAGAAGGGCTGCGGGCGCAATCCGTAGTGCGCCGCGATCCAGCCGGTGGCGAACGCGCTCGCTGCAACGGCGACGTAGCCCGCGAACTCGTTCAAGCCCATCGCGAGTCCGCGCCGCTTCGGCCCGACGAGGTCGATCTTCATGATCACGGTGAGCGACCAGGTGAGGCCCTGGCTGATGCCGAGCAGCACGTTCGCGGCGACGACCCATCCCCATGTCGGTCCCCACATCAGCAGGAATGGCACCGGCGCCGCAACGAGCCACCCGGCGACCAGCACGTGCTTGCGACCGAATTGGTCGGCGAGCCGGCCCGCGCCGTAGTTGGTGATCGCCTTGGTGATCCCGAACACGACGATGAAGGAGAGGATCGCCGAGCGCGCCGCCAGGTGAAAGTCGTGTTCGGCCATCGACGGCAGGATGCTGCGCTCGAGGCCAACCATCGCGCCGACGAACGCGTTGACCACCACGAGCAGCGAGAACTGCGCGAAGTTCTCGCGCAATCCGAGACGAACGATCGCTTCGGTCACGGCCGGGATTCGGCGAGTCCGCTGTTGACGCGCAGCATGCGCTCCATCGCGGGAGGGCGCGGCAGCGCCTCGCGCAGCGCGGCGACGAACTCGTCGCGCGCCTTCGAGAGCAGGGGGTTCCAGCGCTTCTCGAAGCCGAGCGTCGACGACGGCTTGCCGGAGAGCCCCGCACCGCAGACGCTTCCGGCCTGATGACCGGGAAAGATCTCGATATCGTCGGCGAGCGTCAGCAGCTTTCGATGCAGCGTGTCGTGCAACTCGCCGGCCATCTCCTCCTCGCGACCGAGGAGATCCGGTCGTCCGACCGCACCGACAAGGAGGGTGTCGCCGGTGATCACGAACCACGGCCCCTCGCCACGACGCAGGTCCGTGACGACGAGGCACACGCTGTCGGGAGTGTGGCCCGGCGTGTGGAGGATCCTGGCCTTGACGTTTCCCGAGTCGAGAAGCTCGCCGTCGGCAAGCGGCATGAACTCGAAGGCGACACGGCCGCGGTTGCTCTCGTGCAGGCAATAGGGCGCACCGACGAGCGCGGCGAGCCCGCGGCCACCCGAGTAGTGATCGGCGTGCACATGGGTGTCGATGACGTAGACGATCCGGACGTTCGCGGCCTTCGCCTCGTCGACGAAGCGTTGCTCGTCACCGGCGACGACGTCGACGGCGACTGCCTTGCCTGCGGTCGCACAGCCGAAGAAATAGGAGAGCGACGCCTCGGGCGCCGCGATCTGTCGGAAAAACATCGAGGCCTCCGCCGAATCGGGGTGCGGACGGCGATCGGCGCGTGCTCTACCGGGCGCCCGCGTCGAGCGGCAGCCCGGCCGCGAGCCACTCGGCTACGCCATCGGCGAGCTTCGACGCCCGGAAGCCGCGCTTCGACAACAGCTTCACCGCCTCGTCCGACATCAGACAGAAGGGGCCGCGGCAATAGGCGACCACCGGCCGGTCCTTCGGCAACTCGGCGAGTCGCGCCTTCAGCTCGACAAGGGGAAGCGAGCGCGCGAACGGGAGGTGCAGCGCGTCGTATTCGGCGCGCGGGCGCACGTCGAGCACGACGACCTCGCCCCGTCGCGCCTTGCGCAGCAGCGCATCGCGATCCTCGCCGTGCCAGGGACTGTCGGGCCGGCCGAGCTCCTGCATCGCCTGCTGCAATTCGAACAATCGATCCTCGGCGAGCGCGCGCAAGCTCACCCAGAGACGCGCGATGTCCGGGCTCGCGAGGCGGTAGATGACGTTCTTCCCCCGGCGCTCTGTCTCGACGAGATGGTTCGCGCGCAGTTCTTTGAGGTGTGCGCTCGCGAGACTCACCGTGATATCGGCCTCCCGGGCAAGCGTATCGACCGACTTCGGAGCCTGGCAGAGCAGCTCGAGGAGCTCGAGGCGCCTGGGGCTCGCCATCGCGCGCGCGAGACGAGCGACGAGCTCGTAGAGCATGTTCTTGAGGTCGCGTGCGGGGGTCATCGGCAGGTGCTCGATCGATGGCGCTTGATTCGGATCAACCGCGTACTCTATTTGTAATACTAACGTTCGTTGGAATGTTTGTAAATGTGAATCCCGCGGGCAGCGCATTCAGCGCCGGCGGCGCCGAAGCGGGTCGAGCGCCCGGCCGCCGCGACTTGACGGGGATCAAGGCGCACGACGAGCCCCGCGCCCCAGCATCCATCCTGTTCTGCGCAGGCGTCGACCGCCCCCCGCTCCCACCGTGGAAACCGCAGTCCGTTCCCCCGAGCTCACCTGTCCCGCCGGCGGTCTTCCGGCCCTCAAGGCCGCCGTCGACAACGGCGCCGACTGCGTCTACGTCGGCATGCGCGGCGAGACCAATGCGCGTGCGTTCGCCGGGCTCAATTTCGATCCGCCGACGCTTCGTGAAGGCATCGACTACGCGCATCGTCGCTGCCGCAAGGTGCTGCTCGCCCTCAATACCTTTCCGTCATCGGCCGGATGGGCGCGGTGGACGAAGGCTCTCGATCAGGCCGCGGACCTCGGCGTCGACGCCGTCATCTGCGCCGACCTCTCTCTTCTCGAGTACGCGGCGCGCACGCACCCCGAGCTTCGCCTCCATCTCTCCGTGCAGGCCTCGGCGACGAACTACGAGGCGATCAACTTCTATCATCGACATTTCGCAATCCGCCGCGCCGTGCTGCCGCGCGTGCTTTCGGTCGCGCAGGTGGCCCACACGATCGCCCATACGCCGGTCGAGATCGAGGTCTTCGGCTACGGCAGCCTCTGCGTGATGGTCGAAGGCCGCTGCTCGCTGTCGACGTACGCGACCGGCGAATCGCCGAACTGCCAGGGTGTGTGCTCGCCGGCGAAAGCCGTGCAATGGGAGCAGTCGCCGAACGGGATGCGCACGCGCCTCAATGGCTTCCTGATCGACGAGTTCGGAGCGGACGAGCGTCCCGGCTATCCGACGCTCTGCAAAGGACGCTTCGACGTGCAGGGAGATACCTACTATGCGCTCGAGGAGCCGGCGAGCCTCAACACGCTGGCGCTCCTCCCCGAGCTGATGCGCATCGGCGTTGGCGCAGTCAAGATCGAGGGGCGACAGCGAAGCCCGGCCTACGTTGCCCAGGTGACGCGCGTCTGGCGAACGGCCATCGATCGCTGCGCCGCGGCGCCATCGGCCTATGTGCCCGATGCGGCAGGCCTCGCCGAGCTCAATCGGCTGTCCGAAGGGCAGACCCATACGCTGGGCGCCTATTCGCGGCCGTGGCGATGACGATGCGCCTCGCACTCGGCCCGCTTCTCTACTACTGGCCGCGCCAGGCGGTGCTCGAGTTCTACGCCGAGGCGGCGGTTGCACCGGTCGACATCGTCTATCTGGGCGAAACGATCTGCTCGCGCCGCCACGAGTTGCGCTGGCCCGACTGGCAGGAGATCGCCGACATGCTCGGCGCGGCGGGTAAGGAAGTCGTTCTCAGCACACTCGCGCTGATCGAATCAGAGGCCGATCTGCGGATGATTCGCAAGCTCGTCGATCAGGAGCGGTTTCGCGTCGAAGCCAACGACATGGGCGCCGTGAACCTGCTCGAGGCACGCACCGCGGGCCTTCCATTCGTCGCCGGTGCGACCCTCAACGTCTACAGCGCGCAGACGCTCGCGCGCCTGCACCGTGCCGGGGCGTCGCGCTGGGTGGCCCCGGCCGAGCTCTCCGCGGTCATGCTCGGCGAGCTGCTCGCGGGCCGTCCCGCAGGTATCGAGACCGAGCTCCTCGCGCACGGGCGTCTTGCGCTGTCGCATTCGGCGCGCTGCTTCACCGCACGTCACTACGACCTGCAGAAGGATCAGTGCGAATACCGCTGCCTCGCGCATCCCGACGGACTGCCGCTGCGCACGCGCGAGGGACAGCCGTTCCTCACGATCAACGGCGTGCAGACGCAATCGGCGGGCACCTACAGCCTGTACGCCGAGCTTCCGGCGCTGGTCGCGATCGGCGTCGACGTGGTTCGCGTGAGCCCGCAGGCGAACGGCACGTTCGAGGTGATCGAGATCTTCCGCGAGGCGATCGACGACGCGATCGCTCCTCCGGGCGCATGGGGACGCCTGCGCACGCTGATCCCCGAAGCGCCGTGCAACGGCTTCTGGTACGCGCGACCCGGCGCTGATTACGTGCCGTCCGCTGCGACCGGCACGCCGTCATGCTGAAACTTCCCCAGTTCACGTTGCCGGCGATCGTCGCGCGCATCGGTGCGCGATTGCCGTCGCACCCGCCCGCGTTCCTGCTGACGCGCGCGCTCGACTTCGGCATCGACCGCATCGTCCCGCGCCAGGCGATCGAGCCGCTCGTCGGGCGCCGTTTCGTGCTCGTCGTCCGCGACCTCGGGCTCGCGGTGCACTTCCAGTGCACGACGAAGGGCTTCCGGCCGGCATCGCCGCGCGTCGCGCCCGAGCTCTCGATTGCCGCGACGCTGCGCGACTTCATCGCGCTCGGTTTGCGCGAGGAGGATCCCGACACGCTGTTCTTCGCGCGGCGGCTCGCGATCGAAGGCGACACCGAGCTCGGCCTTGTCGTCAAGAACGTCCTCGACGGGATCGACTGGCCGGCGATCGTCGCGCGGATCGGCCGGTCCGTCCCGGGCGTCGGCGGCATCCTGAGAGCGGTGGCACGATGAAATGACGGCGGCACGATGAAGTATCTCCTCATCATCAATGGCAACGATCCAGAAACGATCTGGAACGCACTGCGCTTCGGCGCGGCGGTGCTGTCGCGCGGCCACGAGGCGAGCGCCTTCCTCCTCGGCGCGGCGGTCGAGATCGAGCATCTCGGCAACGAGCGCTTCGACGTCGAGAAGCTGCTGCTGCGCTTCGACGAGCTGGGTGGCGTCGTGCTGAGCTGTACGACGTGCCTTCGGCTTCGCAAGATGGACGCCCCGGCGGTGTGCCCGATGTCGACGATGGACGACCTCGCACGGCTGACCGAAGAGTCCGACCGCATTCTCACGTTCGGCTAATGCGCGGCGGAGCGGGGCGATGAGTGGGAAGACGATCCTCGTCCTTGGCGGAGGGCTCGGCGGCATCACCGCTGCGGGCGCCCTGCGCCGCCAGTGCGCGCCCGGGCACCGCGTCGTCGTGATCGAGCGCCGATCGACATTCTCGTTGCAGATGGCGAACCTCTGGCTGATGACCGGCGAGCGCGAGCGAGCCGAGGAGGGCGAGCGCGACCTCGCCCGCCTCGCGCGACACGGCATCGAATGGTCGCAGGCGGAGATCGAGGCGATCGACCCGGCGGCGCGGATCGTGCGAACGAGCGCCGGTGAATTTTCCGGGGACTACGTCGTCATCGCGCTCGGCGCCGAGCATCGTCCCGAGGCGATTCCCGGCTTTGTCGAGGCGGCTCTCGACCTCTACGACCCGGCGGGCGCCGTGCGCATTCGCGAGGCTCTGGCGGGCTTCACAGGCGGCCGCGTCATGGTCCTCGTTGCGCGCACACCGTTCTCGTGTCCGTCGGCGCCTTACGAGGCCGCCTTCCTGATCGAGTCGATCTTGCGACGGCAAGGGGTCGGCGCGCAGAGCCAGGTGGCCGTCTACTCGCCCGAGGACCTGCCGATGCCGGTGGCGGGTCGCGAGGTGGGCGAGGCGCTCGTGCGGATGATGCGCGAGCGCGGCATCGAATTCCATCCCGAGCGGATCGTCATGAAGATCGATGCGTCGACCCGGACGGCGCGCTTCGAGCTCGAGGACGCGAAGTTCGATCTTCTCGTCGGCGTTCCGCCGCACCGCGCGCCCGAGGCTCTGAGAAAGGCGAAGCTAACCGACGCCACGGGCTGGGTTCCGGTCGACGCCGTCACGCTGCGCACACGCTTTCCCGGTGTCTACGCGATCGGCGACGCCACGTCGATCCGCCTGCCAATCGGCATGTTTCTGCCCAAGGCCGGCGTGTTCGCCGACGAGCAGGCGCGCGTCGTCGCCGAGAGCATCGCGGCGGAGATCGCGGGTGGAAGTGCCGCGCGCCGCTTCGACGGCCGCGGCTTCTGCTACATCGAGACCGGCAGCGAGCTCGCCGCCTACGGCGAGGGCAACTTCTACGGCATGCCGTCGCCGACGATCACGCTCGAGCCGCCATCGGCCCACTATCGCGAGGAGAAGCGGGCGATCGAACGGGCGGCGCAGGTGCTGTGGATGTGATCGATCTTCGACGCGCGCGGAATCGCGCGGCGCTTCCGCCACGCGGCGAACTTCGGCGCGCTCGACGCGCTCCAGACCGGCGAGACGATGGCCGAGCCTAAGTCATCCTGAGGTGCGCAAACACGGCGACCTTCACGTTGTCGAGGACGAACGCCAACGCGACGGAAGCGGCCAGGACTGCCGCGACGACCGCTACCGGCAGGGGCTCCATCAGCACGCCGCGGATCGCCAGCGCCGAGATGATCGCGACGTCGACGACCGACGACACGACAAGCCACGTGCCGGGGCGGGAGGCCCACAGGCGCCGGCGCTCACGCGCGACGTAGAACACCGCCTGGCCGCTGAACACGAGCGTGACCGCGGCGAGCGTCTGCAGCGCCGGCATCGCGAGGCGTAGCTCGAATACGCCGACCGCGAGGACGCTGCTGCAGAAGACGAGGTTCGACGCGCCGAGCGCGATGCCGGCGATCGTCAGGTTGTCGATCCGCCAGGCGTTCGGCTTCGCGGACGGTCGCACGTTGTCGGTCGTCGCGGACATCGACAGGAAGTCCCCGGTCGTCATCAGGATCACCATCAGGAGCGGCGTCAGGATCGCGTGCCCGGTCATCATTAGTCCTGTGGTCAGGAAGAGCATCTGGTCGATCTTGCGCGTCATGGACCTCAGCGTGTAGGTGAGGATGCGCTGGAAGCCGATGCGGCCTTCGGTCACCGCGGCGACGATGCCGCCGAGCCCCGGCTCCGTCAGCACGATGCCGGCGGCCGACTTCGCGATGTCGGTTGCGGTCGACACCGCGATGCCCATCTGCGCCTGCCTCAGCGCCGGCGCGTCGTTGGCGCCATCGCCGCACATGCCGACGGTGTGGCCGCCCTTCTGGAACGCGCGAACGATGTGAAACTTGTCCTCGGGGAAGACGCCGGCGAACACCGCGTAATCCTGCGGATCCACGCTTGCGGGCGGCGGCCCCGGTGGGCAGACGCGTCCGTCGAGCCCCACGGCACGCGCGACGACGGCGGCGGTGACCGGGGCGTCGCCCGTCACCATCACCGTATGAACGCCCATCGTGCGAAGCTCTCTGATCAGCGCTGCCGAGTCCGCTCGCGGCGGGTCGCTCAACGCAACGAATCCGATCACGGAGAGGGCGTCCGCCGGACTCACGGGCTCCGCTTTACGCGCGAGTCCCGGCGGACCGTCAGGATCGACTCCGCGTGCGGCCACCGCGAGCACCCGGAAGCCTTCACCGAGCAGCGCGTCGGCGATGGCGCGGGCTTCGTCCGACGTGCGCGCAAGGCCCTCGATCGTCGCGAAGGCTCCCTTGACGATGCGGATCGGCGCACCATCGTGATCGAGCGCAAGCGCCTCGCCGAGCTTGCGCGCAGGATCGAACGGTACGAACCGGGTGACCCGAGGAAGATCCGCGAGAGGCGGCAGCGCCGACGCCGCGGCGCGGATCGCGGCATCGACGAGATCCTGCCCGCCATCGGAGCTCGCGAGTGCCGCGAGCGCAAGAACGCGTCTCTCGTCGAACCCGGGCATCGCCCGCACTGCCGTCACTGCGAGCTCGTTCTTTGTGAGGGTGCCGGTCTTGTCGACGCACAGCACGTCCATCGTGGCGGCTTCGTCGACAGCGGACAGCCGGGTCGGCAGCACGCCGCGCCGCGCGAGCGCGCGCGCCCCCAGCGCCGCCGCGAGCGTGAAGGTCGCGGGCAGTGCGACCGGGATCGCTGCCAGGATCGCGGTCAGCGCGAGCGGAATGATCTCCTCGATCGACATCCGCAAGGCCAACGCATAGGCGACCTGCGCGACCACCACGATGGCGTTGAAGATCGCGAGATTGCGAACGACGCGCAGCACCGCCTGCTGTTGTGTGCTGCGGGCACTGGCGATGCGCACGAGCTCGGCGGTGCGCCCGAACTTCGTGCGCGGACCGGTGGCCACGACCTCGGCGACCGCCTCGCCGCTGCGAACCATCGCGCCGGCCCAGGTCTCGCGTCCCGGCCCGCCTTCGATCGGCAGCGATTCGCCGGTCAGCATCGAGTGATCGAGCAGCACTTCCCCTTCGATCAGCCTGACGTCGGCGCCGACGATGCCGCCCAGCGACAACTTGACGACGTCGCCGGGAACGAGGTCCGCTGCCGGAATGGTTCGCCACGCGCCGTCGCGATGTACGGTCGCCATCGGCGCCAGTCGGGACTTCAGCGCGTCGAGCGTTGCCTGCGCGCGCGCCTCTTGCAGGAAACCGAGCAACGCGTTGAACACGACAAGGACGCCGATCACCGCGGCCTGCACGTATTCGCCCAGCACGACCTGGAGGACGATCACGGCTTCGAGCATCCACGGCACCGGGGCCCGGAATTTCACCAGCAGGCGTTGCCATGCGGGCGAAGTCGTGTCCGCTATCGCGTTCGGGCCGGCGCTCTCGAGCCGTCGACGCGCTTCGTCCGAGGTCAGCCCGAGTACGAGCCCGGTCGGCGCTCGAATCGCAGGGTGACGCGTGCTACATTCGGTCGTCACGACGGAGGAGCCGCACCGATGGATTCATGACGCCCGCGTACACGACGCGCGTCGCCGCAGCCCGCGAGCCGCTTTCCCCGTCGCAACGGCGCATTGTCTGGGCCCTTCTGATCGTCGGCTCGCTCGCCCGCGCCGCTTACGTGTTCGTGCTCCATCCGGCGGTCGACCATGTCTACAGCGACATGGAAGGCTACGTTCACCGCGCGCTCGCATGGGCGGCATTCGGGCGCCGGGGGGAGGGGATCGCCGACACCGTTTATCCCTTCGGCCCGACGATCTATTTCGGCCTCCTGAGCCGCCTCGATCCCGGCTGGCGCGCCGCCGCGGTCGTGCAATGGGCGGCCTCCGTCGGAATCGTCGGATTGGTGTGGACGATCGCGCGGCGGCTCTACGGCAACGCGGTCGCCGTCGCGGCGCTCGCGATCACAAGCATCTACTTTCCGCTCATCCACTACGCCGGTCTGTTCATGGCGGAGAACCCGTTCACGCTGGCCGGGCTGGCGACGTTTCGCCTGTTTCTCGCTGCAATCGATGACGACGATCTGGCGCGAGCGACCGCCTGGGCACTGCTCGCCGGAATCACCGCGGCAATGGCCGCATCGTTCAAGGGCACGGTGCTCGCGCCCGCCGTCGCGGTCGGCGTGGTCTGGCTGGTGCTCGCCGTTCGCGCGCGGCGCAAAGGCGTGCCCGCCGTCGTCATCGGCGCGCTCGTCGGTGCTGCGACCGTTTCGCTCCCGCTCGCGCAGCGCTGCACCGATCTTGAGCGCACGCAAGTTTGCCTCGCCTCGACCAACGGGGCGATGAACGTGCTGATGGGCCACTACGGCGAGATCGGACCGTTCTACTGGTACGACGACGCCCGCAACAGCTGGTGGGTATTCGAGTCGCCGGCGGCCGTGCTGCATGGCTACACGGCGCGAGTCGACCTGCCGTGGCCGCCGTACGACATGCGTGCGAACCTGGCGCTCGCGAAACGCTGGGTGATCGCGCATCCGTCGCTCGCGCTGAGGCTAAGCTTCGAGCACGTCGCTGACCTCGTCGCCGGCCGCACGCTGTGGCCCGCCGCCGAGATGTGGGGCATCGACTGGGGCATCGTCTGGCAGTGGCTGTTCTGGCTCCTCGTCCTTCCAGCGGCGCTCTTGCGGATCGTGGTGATGCTGCCGGCGATGATCCGATTCGACGCGAAGGCCGCTCCCGAATGGCTGCTCGTCGCTCCGCTCGCCGGCCTTGCCGCAACGGCATTTCTCACGATCGGCGAGGTCCGCTACCGAATTCCGTTCGACGCATTCTTCATCATTCTTGCGGCGCGCGGATATGTCGCGCTGTGGGCGCTCAGGCGACCGGATCGCCCACTGCATGCGCCCGCTGGTGCCCGCGCCTGAGCTCATCGCGGCGCTTGCGCGTGAGCTCATCGCGGCACCTGCGCAGGTGCGACGACCGAGCGTCGCACCACGTCGGAATTCGGCCGGTCGGCGACGATCCTCCCGTCGACGAGCTCGATGATCCGGTCGCAGCGCTGCGCGAGCCGGGGGTCGTGCGTGACGATGAGAAACGTCGTCCCGCTGGTCTCGTTCACTTCGCGCATCAGATCGAAGACGGCGTCGGCGTTGCCGGTATCGAGATTGCCGCTCGGCTCGTCCGCGAGCACGAGCACGGGATTCATCGCGAGCGCGCGCGCGATCGCGACGCGCTGCTGCTGGCCGCCGGAGAGATCGGAGGCCTTGTGGTCGCTCCAGGCAGCGAGCCCGACGCGATCGAGCAGCCCCAGCGCCACCGTACGCATCGCGGGGTCGAGCCGTCCACGGGCTGCGAGGACCGGCATCATGACGTTCTCGAGCGCCGTGAACGCCGGCAGCAGGTAGTGGTACTGGAAGATGAAGCCGATGGTCCGACCGCGGAGCCGCGTGAGCGCGGCCTGATCGAGCGCTCCGGTGTCCTGGCCGGCGACGACGACGCTGCCCCCGTCGGCGCGATCGAGGAGGCCGATGACATTGAGGAGCGTGGTCTTGCCCGATCCCGACGGCCCGATCAGCGCGGCGAACTCGCCGTGGCCGATGGTGAGGTCGATGCCGTGCAGCACCTCGATATGGGCCGCCGTGCCGACACCGTACGACTTGCGCAGTCCGGCGAGCCGCAATGTATCCACGCCCGCTCCGGGATCGTCAGCCACGGATCGCTACCGCCGGATCGAGATGCGCCGCGCGACGCGCAGGCACGACCGCGGCGAGAATGCCGATCAGCGTCGCAAGCACGCAGGCGAGAACGAACAGCCCGGGCTCGATCGCGATGATGAAGATCGGCGTACCGTCGGGATTGGTCGCCACGTTGCGCCACAGGACGAGAAAGGTCCAGGCGAGGAGCGAGCCGATCAGCGCCCCCAGCAATCCCATGACGCCGCCCTGGATCAGGAACACTCGCAGCACCTGGCCGCGTGCGGTGCCCATCGCGCGCAGAATGCCGATTTCCTTCGACTTCTGCACGACCGACACGACGAGCACGCTGGCAATGCCGAGTGCGACGGTGATACCGACGAACACGCGGATCAGCGTGTTGGCGAGGATCTGAGCTGCCATCGCGCTGAAGAACTGCGTGTTCGCGCTGATCCAGCTATCGACGTGCACGTCGGTGCTGTCGCGGATCCGCTGCGCAATGATCTCCGCGGCGAACGGATCGCGAACCTTGACGTCGATGCTCGCGGCGCCGCCGGGCAGGTCGAGCAGGCTCTGCGCGGTGCGCAGCGCGACATAGACGCTCGACTCGTTGACGCCCTTGCTGCCGAAGTCGAAAATGCCGAGCACCGAGAGCGTCGTCACGGTGCCGCCGGGGAGAGCGAGGACGAGCTTGTCGCCGACAGCGGTACCGAGATCCTTCGCGAGCTCGGTTCCGATTACGATGTCGGTCGGCCCGACGTTCGACGCGCCCGCGACGATCTTCTCGTGGAGCGCGATCACGTTGAAGTACGACGCCGGCTCGATTCCGATGATCGATACCGCGCGCGTTGCGTCACCGCGCTGCGCGAAGCCCGGCCCGCTGGCGACCGGGGTTGCACCGACGACACCGTCGATCCGGAGCACGTCGGCGCGAATGCGCTGCCACTGGTCGATCGAACGCAGTTGCTGTGCGCGCGGCTGTACCTGGCTCGCCACCGCACCGGAACCGGCGCTGTGCAGGGGCCTCGCGACCTGGTCGGGGGCGAGAATGCGGATCGGCGCCTGATAGTTGAGCGTGCGCCGGATAATGTTGGCCTGCAGTCCGGCGAGGAGCGCCGACATGAAGATGATGACTCCGCCGCCGAGCGCGACGCCGAGAACGATCAGCGTCGTCTGCACGAAACCCTCGCGCATGAAGCGGAAGGCGACGATGACGTCGAAGCGCGCGAGCGGATTGAGGTTCACGACGAAGCGCCCGCCGGCGCTGCGATCGGGCGGATGCGCTGACCGGGAACGACGCCGAGCAGGGCCGGCACCAGCCGTTCACCTTCGGTGATGCCGGAGAGGATCTCGACGTGGCCCTCGCCGCGAAGACCGAGCGTCACGCTGCGCCGCACGGCGCGGTGTCCGGCGACCGCGAGCACCCACGGGTGCGGGCCGACCGCGTCGAGCACGCAATCCGCAGGAGCCACGAGCGTGCCCGTATGCCGCGCGACCTCGATATCGACCGACACGGTCATATCCTGTCGCAGGTAAGCCGGCGGATCGGGTACGCGAAGCTTGATCTCGACCGAGCCGCGCAACGAATCGACGCCCGGATTGATGTAGAACAGCACGGCCGCGAAGCGCTCGGCGGGGACTGCGTCGGCCGAGGCGAACGCGTGCTGTCCGGGCTCGAGCTGCGCCAGGTGCTTCTCGTCGATGCGGACGTCGATCTGCGTCTCGCCGGCGGGTGCCAGGACCATCAGCTCGTGGCCCGGCTGCACGACATCGCCTGCCTCGACTTCGCGGGCGATCAGGACGCCGTCGGCAGGGGCACGGATCACCGTCTGCTCGAGCTTGACCTGTGCGGCAGCGAGCGTCGCGCGCGCCTGCGCGAGCGCCGAGGTCGCGGCTGCGTGATCGCTTCCGGACGGCAGATTGGTCGCGACGACGACCTTCGCGGCCGCAAGCTGACTTTGCGCCACATCGAGGTTGCGCCGCGCATCGTCGAGAGCTGCGGCGCTGATGAATGCCTTGCGATGAAGCTCCTCGTTGCGCTCGTACTGCTGGCGCGCGAGCCGCAGGTTCGCCTCCGCCTGGGCGAGACCCTCGCGCGCCGAGGGCAGACCGACCTCGCTTAGCTGCCGCAGCCTCGCCTCGGCCTGGTCGACGGCGGCACGCGCCTGCGCCAGCGCGGCGCGCTCGTCGCGGTCGTCGAGAACGATCAGGACGTCGCCGGCGCGCACGCTCTGGCCCTCGTCGACCGGGATGCGCGCGACTCTCTCGGTGATGACCGCACCGACCGACACTCTGAGCGGCGTCATCACGCGCCCGGTCGCGACGATCGTCTGGACGATGTCGGCGCGCTTCACCTCGCGGGTGGCGACCGGTACTCCGAAGAGCGTATCGCGGAAGACGATAACGGCAGCGAGCGCGATGGCGACGACGAGCAGCCCGCGCCCGACCCAGGGGGTGCGTAGGAGTGTGCGGACGTCCGGATTCGGCATATATGAGAAAGCCCCGACAGACTGCCGGGGCTTTCTGCCCACCGTCGTGGGCCCCACCGTCGTGAGCGCCAGTGCGACGGATTCGACGCAGTTCCGGACCCGATCGACGTCTCCGCACCAATGGGCGGACTCGTCCTTCGGTTCCCGGCGCGGGCGTTCGCTCGCAGCGCCTGGCCATTGCACGATATTCGCGCTATCGGAGGCTTGCAAGCGCAGCGCGAACGACTGTTGACCTCGATCAAGTTCGCAACGGTCGTCGGCGCCGAAGCGGCTCTGCAACTGGTCCGCGGGGCGTCGACGGCATCGGCACCGGTATACTCGGCGGGCGCTCGCCGGCGGTTCCGGGGGCGTCACTCGTTCGGGAGACGGGCGGCGATGTGCAGGACACCCTGGGCCAGGAACCCCGCATGAAGTCGCGCGGCGACGCGCTGCGCGATTACGCGTTGCGGCGCCTCGTGCTAATGGTCCCGACGTTCATCGGCATCACGTTCGTCAGCTTCCTCCTTTGTCAGCTCGTCCCGGGCGGTCCGATCGACCAGCTGAGGATGTCGCTCGCCGGCGCGGGCGGCGCGGAGATGGGTGGGGGAGGCGGCAGGATCCAGCTCACGATCCCCGACGCGCAGCTCGCGCAACTGCGCCGCTTCTACGGCTTCGACAAGCCGCTGCCGGTGGCTTACGGCGATTGGCTTGCCAAGCTGGCGCATCTCGATTTCGGCACGTCGTTTCGCTACAACGCACCGGTGATCCAGGTGATCGCCGACCGGCTGCCGGTGTCGATCTACTACGGCATCATCACCGCGATCTTCACCTATGGCATCTGCATCCCGCTCGGCATCCTGAAGGCACTTCGCCACCGTACCCGCGTCGACACGCTCTCCTCGGTGCTGATCTTCATCGGCTACGCGATTCCGGGCTTCGCGCTCGGCGCGGTGCTCAGCAACCTGCTCGCCGTGCGCTGGTCGATCTTTCCGCTCGGTGGCTTCGAGTCCCCCGGTGCGGCGCACCTCGGCTTCCTCGCGCGCGCGGGCGACATCGCCTGGCATTCGGTGCTGCCGCTCGTCGCCTATCTCGCCGGATCGTTCGCGGTGACGACGATGCTGATGAAGAACTCGTTGGTCGAGAACATGAGCGCCGACTACGTGAAGACCGCACTCGCCAAGGGCCTCGGCTGGCGGCGCGCGGTGTTCGTGCACGCACTGCGCAACTCGCTGATCCCGATGGCGACGACCGCAGGAAGCCTCCTCGGTATCTTCCTCACCGGCAGCTTCCTGATCGAGCGCGTGTTCAACATCCCGGGCGTCGG
>DASVWR010000086.1:0-7402 GCA_036393115.1 Casimicrobiaceae bacterium | reverse complement strand
CGGCTTCGTCTGGCTCGCCGTGATCGCCGTCATCACGTCGCTGATCGGCGCGTTCTATTATCTGCGCGTGGTGAAGCTGATGTACTTCGACGATGCCACCGACACGCAGCCGATCATGGTGCGCTTCGATACGCAGCTCGTGCTCTCGATCAACGGGCTGCTCCTGCTCGTGCTCGGCATCCTGCCGCAGCAGTTGATCGCGCGCTGTGCGATCGCGCTGATGCACTCGAACTTCCCCTGAGCGCAGCTTCGATGCGATCGGGCCCCCGGTGAGCGCCGCCCATACCATTCCCCGTCTTTCGCGCCGCGGCGAGGCGCTCGGCACCGAGAACGCGTTCGTCGTGCTGGCCGAGGTCAACGCGCTCGCACGCTCCGGGCGGGACATCGTGTCATTCTGCATCGGACAGCCCGATTTTCCGACGCCCGGCAACATCCAGGATGCGGCGATCGCGGCGATCCGCGCCGGCCGTCACGGCTACACGCCGTCGGCCGGGATCGACGAATTGCGCGCTGCGGTCGCGCGCGACCTCGGGTCGCGGCGTGGTCTCGACATCGGGGCGCAGGACGTCGTCGTCGCGGGGGGCGCGAAGCCGTTCATCGCCTACACGATCGCGTCGGTGACCGACTTCGGCGCCGGCGACGAGGTCATCTATCCGGTGCCGGGCTTTCCGATCTACGAGTCGCAGATCGTCGCCAACGGCGCGGTGCCGGTGCCGATCTTCCTGCGCGAGTCGCGCGCCTTCGCGTTCGACCCGGCCGAGCTCGAAGCGAAGATCACCGGCAAGACGCGCCTGTTGATCCTCAATTCGCCGCAGAATCCGACCGGGGGCATCCTCGACGCCGAAGCGCTCGATGCGATCGCGGCGATCCTCGCCGAGCACCCGCAGGTGTGGGTGTACGCGGACGAGATCTACTCGCGCCTCGTCTACGACGGCCGCTTCGCGAGCCTCGCGTCACGGCCCGGCATGCAGGAGCGCACGGTGATCGTCGACGGTGCGTCGAAGACCTGGGCGATGACCGGATGGCGCCTCGGCTATGCGGCGAACCGCGCGCTGGCGCCGACGCTGACGCGCTGGATGACCAACACCGAGTCGTGCGCGTCGCAGATCTCGCAGTGGGCGGCGCTCGCCGCGATCGACGGCCCTCAGGACGCGGTGACGCTGATGCACGCGCGCTTTCGCGAGCGGCGCGACCTCATCGTGCGGCTCCTGAACGGCGTTCCGGGGATCACCTGCAGGAGCCCGGGCGGCGCGTTCTATGCGTGGCCGAACGTCACCGAGGCGTGCCGCATCAGCGGCGCGGCGGATTCAGAAGCCTTCCGCAAGGCGCTGCTGCACGAGGCCGGCGTTGCGGTCCTCGCCGATACGCACTTCGGCCGTCGCGTTCCCGGCGATGGACAGCACATCCGGCTTTCCTACGCGACATCGACCCAGATGATCGAGGAGGGCGTGCGGCGGATCGACGCGTACGTGCGCGCGAAGAGCTAGTCGGCGAACTCGCGGATCACCGTCTCGATCGCCGAACGATCGGAGACGAAGGCGTCGACACAGGTCGGATCGAACTGGCGATTGCGCTGTGACTTCAGGAAATCGATGCCGTCGTCGAGCGACCACGCGCTCTTGTACGGCCGCTCTGTCACTAGCGCATCGAACACGTCGGCGACCGCGACGACGCGGGCAACCAGCGGAATGTCCTCGCCGTGGAGGCCGTTCGGATAGCCGGAGCCATCGAAGCGCTCGTGATGCCCCAGCGCGATGATCGCGCCCATCGACAGGTACTTCGACGGGCTGCCCTTCAGGATGTCGTAGCCCATCCGCGGGTGATTGCGCATCACCTGGATCTCTTCCGGGCTGAGCGGGCCGTCCTTCAGGAGCACCGAATCGGGAATCCCGATCTTGCCGATGTCGTGCATCGGCGCCGCCACTTCGAGCACGTGCACGGTCTCGGCGCCCAGACCGAGGTGGTGCCCTATCAGCGCCGAATACCTCGCCATCCGCATCAGGTGATTGCCGGTGGTCTTGTCGCGAAACTCGCCCGCCTTCGCGAGCTTCGAAAGCGTTTCGAGCTCGCGCTCGTGGATCTCGGCCACCGACTTGTCGACCTGGTACTGGAGCAGGCGCGCCTGGTCGGAAAGGACGATCTTGTGTCGGCGCAGCTCCAGGAGGTTGGCGCAGCGCGCGCGCGTCTCGTGGTCGTCGAGCGGCTTGATCAGGAAATCGGTCGCGCCGGCTTCGAGCGCGTCGTAGCGGATCTTGCGATCGTCGACGACGGTGATGACGACGATCGGCACGTCGATGCAGTGGGGCAGCGCGCGGAGTTGCTTGACGAGTTCGATGCCGTCGAATTCGGGCAGCTTGTAATCGGTGAGCACGATGTCGACGCGGTTGTTGCGCGCGTACTCGAGCGCGCGCGACGGCGTGTCGAAAAGCTCGAGGTTCAGCTTGCCGTCGATCTGGCGAACGATCTCGGCGAGGAGCAGGCGGCTCGAGAACAGGTCGTCGACGATCAGCACCGTGTTGCGCTGGGCGCGCGCGAAGGCGAGCTCGGAGATGACTCCGGTGGCGACGGGCGCTGGGCGAACCTGGGCCGACATCACGTTTCCTGTAGAGGTCTCGCGTGGACCATGGCGGAGCGCCTGGGTCGCGAGTCATACTCGACAAAGCAAGAAGAGTGCCCGTGCGCGCGATCGATGGTGGCCGACCTGGCACCAAGTGCCACGTGGTTCCAGGTGCAATCAGTGGTCGGGGCGAGAAGATTCGAACTTCCGACCCCCTGCACCCCATGCAGGTGCGCTACCAGGCTGCGCTACGCCCCGACCGAGGGGCGATTATAGCGCCCGCGCCCATACGACTTCGCGGCGATCATGCCTCCGGAGGCGCCCCGAGCAACCTGCGGATCGCTTCGAGCTCGCGCACGAGCTCGCCGGAATCGAGCGCAGGCTCTGCCGTTCCGTTGTTCGCTGCCGTGCCGGTCATCGCCGGTGTGCGCTCGCCACCCGGCGTTGGAGCGGGTGCCTGCGTTGTCGATCCGCGTACGGCACGCGCGGCGGCGCGCGGCGTCGCGGTCTCCTCGTCGTCGAGCCGGTGACGCGCGCCGTTGATCGTGAAACCCTGCTCGTAGAGGAGGTCGCGGATGCGCCGGATCAGCAGCACCTCGTGGTGCTGGTAGTAGCGCCGGTTGCCGCGCCGCTTGACCGGCTTCAGTTGGGAGAATTCCTGCTCCCAGTAGCGAAGCACGTGCGGCTTCACTGCGCACAGCTCGCTCACCTCGCCGATCGTGAAGTAGCGCTTGGCGGGGATCGGCGGCAGCAGCGCCTTGTCAGCTCGATGGCTCTCGGGCATGACTCGCGGCTTCGACCATCGCCTTTAGCTTCTGGCTGGCGTGAAAGGTCACCACCCGGCGCGCGGTGATCGGGATCTCCTCGCCCGTCTTGGGGTTCCGACCCGGACGCTGCGGCTTGATGCGAAGCTGAAAGTTGCCGAAGCCCGAGAGCTTGACGCTGCGGCCCTCCTCGAGGGCGGTCCTGATCTCCTCGAAGAAGCACTCGACCATGTCCTTCGCCTCGCGCTTGTTGAGGCCGAGTTGCTCGAAGAGGAGGTCGGCGAGTTCGGCTTTGGTCAGCGTCATGGGAGTCCACTCATCGCAGCGTGGCGCCGAACCGTTCCTTCAGGGTTGCTACGAGGCCGGCGACGATCCGCTCGCTGTCGGCGTCGGTCAAAGTACGTTGAGTATCGCGCATAAGCACAAGAATCGCAACGCTTTTCCGGTCGGAGCCGATCTCGGTTCCGCGGTAGACGTCGAACACGTCGAGGGTCTCGACCTCCGTTGGAGCGCTCTCGCGCAGCACTTCAAGAATAACCCGTACTGCTATGTTTTCATTGATGATAACAGCAATATCCCGGCGCACCGCCGGCATCCGCGAGATGCTCTTCGCAACCGGAACCGGCACCGACGCGAGCGCCGCGGCATCGAGCTCGAAGACGATCGGAGGCGACGGAAGGTCGAGCTGCGGGAGGAGGCGCGGATGGAGCTCGCCCAGCCAGCCGATGGGGACCTTGCCGACGCTGACCTCGGCGCTGCGCCCGGGATGAAGCCACGGCTGCGGTGACGCACGCGTCGACAACACGAGGGGGGCGGCGATCGCCGCGAGATCGCCCGCGACGTCGTAGAGGTCGACGCGCCGCGCTTTCTCGCCCCATTGCTCGGGGACCGACGTTCCGAACGCGAGGCCACCCAGCTTCATCGGCTGCGCGAGGCCGTCGCGCGCGAACACGCGCCCGATTTCGAAGATCCGCGCGAATGCCGTCCGCCGCCGGAGGTTCGTCTGCAGCGTGCCGATGAGCCCCGGGAGGAGCGTCGTACGCATCGCGTCGAGTTGCGCCGCGATCGGGTTCAGCACCTCGATCGGACGCGCGCTGGCATCGAGCAGCCGCTCGGTCGCAGCGGCGACGAAGCCGAACGTGACGACCTCCTGCCACCCGCGCGCGGCGAAGCGGTGGCGCAGCGTGCGCGGCGTCCGGCGTCCTTCGGCCTGCGGCAGCATGCCGATCGCGTGTGCGCCGAGGCGTGCCGGGATCGCGTCGTAGCCGTGGATGCGCGCGACCTCCTCGACGAGATCCTCCTCGATCGCGAGGTCGAAGCGATACGACGGCGGCGTCACGACGAAGTCGTTGCCACGCCGTGCGGCGGGAAAGTCGAGGCGGCGGAACACATCGGCGATCGCGTCGGGCGCAAGCGGAAGGCCGAGAAGCTTTGCGGCGCGCGCGCTGCGAAGCGCGATCGGCGCGCGCTTCGGTAGCGCACCGACGACATCCGACAGCGGGCCCGCGCGTCCGCCGCAGATCGCGAGCATGAGGCCGGTTGCCCGCTCGACGCCGGCAGGCCCGAGATTGAAATCGACGCCGCGCTCGAAGCGATATCCGGCATCGCTGACGAAGCCGAGCCGGCGCATCTTGCCCTGGATCACCGCCGGATTCCAGAACGCACCTTCGAGGAAAACGCGCGTCGTATCGGGACCGATGCCCGAGCGCTCGCCACCCATGATCCCGGCGAGGCCAAGCGGACGCTCGCCGTCGCAGACGAGGAGGAGGTCGCGGTCTGGCTCGAGCGTCTGGCCATTGAGGAGCGTCAGCGTGTCGCCGTCGCGCGCGAAGCGGACGACGATGTCGCCATCGAGGCGGCGGTCGTCGTAGGCGTGCAGCGGCTGCCCGAGCTCGAGCATCACGTAGTTCGTGATGTCGACCACTGCCGAGATCGAGCGGATCCCGGAGCGCTCGAGGCGGCTTTTCATCCATGCCGGCGTGGGTGCTGCGGGGTCGATGTCCTCGATCACGCGCGAGGCGAAGCGCGGGCACGCGTCCTCGTCCTCGATCGCAACACCCCGCGTCGCCGTGCTTTCGATCGGAACCGGCGCCACGGCCGGCAGGCGCGCGGGAACGCCGGTGATCGCCGACACTTCGCGCGCGATGCCGGCGAGCGACAGGCAGTCGGGACGATTGGGGGTCAGCTTGATCGTGAAGAGCGCGTCGTCGAGTGCGAGCGCTTCGCGAAGGTCGGTGCCGGCGATCAGCGGTTCGTCGCCCGGCAATGCCGTCGCGCCCGCACCTGTACCGGTGATACCGAGCACGAGGAGCCCCGACGCGTCGTCACCGAGCCCGAGCTCGGCGGCCGAGCAGAGCATGCCGTGCGAGTCGACGCCGCGCATCCGGCTCACCTCGATCGCGGCGCCGCCCGGCAGCGTAGCACCCGCGAGCGCGCAGGGCACGAGCTGGCTCACGGCAGCGTTGGGCGCCCCGCAGACGATCGTCACGCGCTCGCCGCGTCCGACGTCGACCTCGGCAACGCGCAGGCGGTCGGCGGACGGGTGCGGCGCCAGCGCATCGATGCGCGCGACGACGACACCGGAGAACGCGGGTGCCGCCGGTTCGACCGCTTCGACTTCGAGGCCCGCCATCGTCAGCGCATCGGCGAGCGCCGCCGTGTCGAGCGGCGGGTCGACCAGCGTGCGCAGCCAGCGCTCGGAGAATTTCATCAGGTGAACTGCGCGAGAAAGCGCAGATCGTTCTCGTAGAAGAGGCGCAGGTCGTCGACGCCGTAGCGCAGCATCGCGAGGCGATCGGGCCCCATGCCGAACGCGAAACCCTGCCAGCGCTCGGGATCGATGCCGACCATGCGCAGCACGTTCGGGTGCACCTGCCCGCATCCGGCGATTTCGAGCCAGCCGCCGTCGCCGAAGCGCATGTCGACCTCGGCCGACGGTTCGGTGAACGGAAAGAACGACGGCCGGAAGCGCAACGTCACGTCGTCGCGCTCGAAGAACTGGCGCAGAAACTCGTGGAATACGCCCTTCAAGTCGGCGAACGACACGTCGTCGCCGATCCACAGGCCTTCGACCTGGTGGAACATCGGTGAGTGGGTGGCGTCGCTGTCGACGCGGTAGACGCGCCCCGGGGCGATGATGCGGATCGGCGGCGCGTGCGTTTCCATCCAGCGCACCTGCACCGGCGACGTGTGCGTACGGAGCACCATTCCGCCTTCGACGTAGAACGTGTCGTGCATCGACCGCGCCGGGTGGTTCTCGGGTGTGTTGAGCGCGGTGAAATTGTGGAAGTCGTCCTCGATCTCAGGGCCGTCGGCAATCTCGAAGCCGAGCGAGTGAAAGAGGTCCTCGATGCGCTCGACCGTGCGGGTGAGCGGGTGCAGGCTGCCGGCCGGCATCCCGCGTCCGGGGAGCGACACATCGAGCGCCTCGGCGGCGAGCTGCGCAGCGAGCTTCGCCTGCGCGAGCGCGTCGCGGCGCGCGGCGAGCGCTTCCTCGACGCGCGCCTTGGCGACGTTGATCGCGGCGCCGCGCGCGGCGCGTGCCTGCGCATCGAGGTCGCGTAACCCTTTCAGCGCAACGGTGAGCGAGCCGCTCCTGCCGAGATAGCGGGCCTTCGCGTTCTCGAGCGCCGGAGCGTCGTCGCAGGCCGCGAATTCCGTCTGCGCGGTAGCGACGATGCGGTCGAGGTCGTTCATGGCAGAGGTCGGAAAAAAAAGGGAGGCGACACTCGCCTCCCTGTTGCCTGTCGCGGGCGCTCAGGCGAGGGAGGCCTTCGCCTGCTCGGCGATCCTCCCGAACGCCTCCTTGTCGTGGACGGCGAGGTCGGCGAGCACCTTGCGATCGATGTCGATCGACGCCTTCTTCAATCCGTCCATGAACGCGCTGTAGGAGAGACCGAGCTCGCGTGACGCCGCGTTGATGCGCGCGATCCACAGTGCACGGAACTCGCGCTTCTTCGCGCGCCGGTCGCGATACTGGTACTGCCCCGCCTTCATCACCGCTTCTTTCGCGATGCGGTAGACGTTGTTGCGGCGGCCGCGGTACCCCTTCGCCTGCTCGACGACCTTCTTGTGCCGCGCG
>DASVWR010000085.1:0-6134 GCA_036393115.1 Casimicrobiaceae bacterium | reverse complement strand
TCACCTCGGGGTCACCGTAGTAGTCGACGTTGCCTGCGCCGGAGATCGATGCGTCGAGCGTCTGCTCGACGCGCACGACCACGCTGCCGACGCCGCTGACGTCGACTTTCGCGTGCTGGGCGCGAAGATCCTTCGCCTGATAGGAACCGGCACCCGAGATCGACACGCGCTCGTCGTCGACGCTGCCGGCGATGCGTGCATCGAGCGCACCCGATCCCGAGACTGCGAGCTGCTTCGCCTGAAGCGCCTCGATGCGAACCGACGAGCCGCCCGAAGCGTCGATCGTGAGCTCGTCGACATGCATCGGTCCGCTCGCGACCTTCACCGCTCCGGAGAGCGCGAGCCCGTCGAGCGACTTGTAGAGCACGACGATGCGCGCGGCCGGATTGCGCTCGTGCGTGCCGAACATCCACGTCCACGATTGCGAGCGCTCGCTCGCCGAGATGCGCAGCGTGCCGTTGCGCACGGCCGCCCGCACGCCACGCGAACCCGATGGCACCTGGATCTCGACGGCTTCGCGATCGCCCTGCACCAGTGTGACGTTCGCGATGCCGTCGACAGCGATCCGCCGAAAGGGCGGCAGGTCGACGCGGCGGGTGGCGGGCGGGGCGGCCTGCGGCGCCTCGCGCCGGTTCAGCGTCAACCAGGCGAGCCCGGCCGCAATCGCCACGCAGACGAGGATCATCAGGGGCAGCAGCGCGCGGTTCATGGTGGAATCGGAATATGCCTCAACGACCCACCACGTCGGCGACGTCGATCGGCCCGGGTGAGATGCGCGAGCCCGCCGTCGCGGATTCAGCCTGTCCCGGCCGCTATAATGCCCGCACGCGAGCTTCGCCGCCACGGCGGGCGCTCGTTCCCCCGGAGCCACGATGAGCCTCGAGCGCGTTCCCGCCGGCGCCGACGTGCCGAACGACTGCAATGTCGTGATCGAGATCCCGATGCACGGCGAGCCGATCAAGTACGAGGTGGACAAGTCGACCGACGCGGTCTTCGTCGATCGCTTCATGTCGACGTCGATGCGCTATCCGTGCAACTATGGCTACATCCCGCAGACGCTGTCCGGGGACGGCGACCCCTGCGACGTCCTCGTGATCTCGCCGGTGCCGCTCATCACCGGCGTCGTCGTGCGCTGCCGTCCGATCGGCATGCTCAAGATGGACGACGAGGCGGGCGGCGATGCCAAGATCCTCGCGGTGCCGATCGACAAGCTGTCGTCGCTCTATCGCGCAATCGAATCGCCGCGCGACCTCCCTGAGATCCAGCTCGCGCAGATCGCGCACTTCTTCGAGCACTACAAGGACCTCGAGCCGGGCAAGTGGGTGCACCTCGCCGGCTGGGTCGGTCCGGAGGAGGCGAAGAGCGAGATCGTCGCCAGCGACCGCCGCTATCGCAGCCGGCGCCGCGCGCGGAAGGCCTGACGATCAGCGCTTCCGCTTCGGCGTCGCCAGGCGGCGCGCGCGTCGGGCCGGTCGGGAAGCGTGCCCGGGAGCTGGCGCCGGTGCTGTTCGTGATCCTCTGGAGCACGGGTTTCATTGCCGCCCGTTACGGCCTCCCGTACGCGCCGCCGCTCCGGTTTCTCCTGCTGCGCTTTACGCTGGTGGCGGCACTGATGCTGATCGTCTCGCTCGCGACGCGCGCGCGGTGGCCGGCGAGCTGGCGCGCGGTCGGGCATCTCGCGGTCGCGTCGTGGCTCGTCAACGGCGTGTACCTGGGGGGCGTCTTCGTCTCGATCGCCGGGAGCATGCCTGCGGGGACCTCGGCGATGCTGGTCGGCCTGCAGCCGGTGCTGACGGTGTTCCTCGCGCGTGCGTGGCTCGGCGAACGGGTGTCCGGGCGGCAGTGGGCCGGCCTCGCCGCCGGTCTTGTGGGCGTATGGCTCGTCGTGCGGCACAAAATCGCGCCGGGATCCGACCCGTTGTCGCTCCTGCCTATCGTCGCCGCGCTCGTCGGGATCAGCGTCGGCACGCTGTACCAGAAGAAGCACGCGTCGGCCGTCGACCTGCGCACCGGGGCGGTGATCCAGTTCACCGCTTGCGCGGTCGTCTACCTGCCACTCGTTGCGTGGCTGCAGCCGGCGCCGGTCGACTGGACGGGGCCATTCGTCTTCGCGCTCGCGTGGTCGGTGATCGTGCTGTCGGCGGCAGCTATCAGTCTCCTCTACTGGCTGCTTCGCCACGGCGCCGCGGCCGAGGTCGCCGGCCTGTTCTACCTTGTACCGCCGGTGACGGCACTGATGGCATGGTGGATGTTCGATGAAGTGCTCGGCGCATCCGCTTTCGGCGGCATGGCGCTGATCGCGGTCGGCGTGATGCTGGCCCGGCGCTCGTCCGACGCAGTGTCGCGCAAGGCGTGACGATCGCTCAGCCGACGACGAGTCGCGTTCCCGCGAGCCGGTCGTGGAGGAACTGTCGATCGCGGTCGAAGAGCGCCCACACGTAGTTGACGGTGACGAGCAGCGCGGCATAAGGGCCGTGGCCGGCGGCGTGCATGACCGGCCACGCCGCGAGGGCCAGCACCGGCCCGATCCAGACGAGGAGCGCCCGCGAGAGCGCCTGCTTCCAGACGAGCGGCTCACCGCGGCGATTCACGACGCGAATGCGCCAGACCTTCTGCGGCAGGCTGCGGCGCCCCTCGCTCCAGCTCCACGCATAGAAGAGCGTCGCCCCGCTTGCGAGGACACAGGCCATCAGCGTGCGGGCGTAGAGCGGAGGGATCGTGAGCTCGTGTGTGACCGCGCTCTGCGGGGAGACGAACGGGAGCATGACGAACCCGGCCACGAATGCCATCGCGGCTAGGAGCAGTAGCTCGTACGGGATGGCGGCGAGGCGGCGTGCGAGGCCTGCATCGGTCGCGCACGGCGCCGCCGCTTCGGTAGGGAGGTGCGCCGCCGCGCTCACCGGCCGGCCCGGGGCGCCGCAGCGCGATCGACAGTGAGCCTCACCCGCGCGGCACGGGCTGCGTGGGCGCCGCGGGTGTCGCGGGCGCGGCAGGCGTAGCAGGCGCCGTGGGTGTCGCGGGTGCCGCAGGCGTAGCCGGTGTCGCGGGCACGCCCGGGGACCCCGGCGCTGACGGTGCTGCGCCCCCGGGCGGGGCGCCACGGGGTGGGCCCTTGCCTTCGAGTTCGCGCCGCTTGTCGGGCGGCAGGCTCTGGTATTCCTTCCACTTCTGGCGCATCTCCTTCTTCTTCTCGGGCGGCAGCGCCTTCAGCGACTTGTAGCGAGCCCTTGCGGCGTTGCGCTGCTCGGGGGTGAGGTCCGCCCACGTGCGCATCTGGGTCTGGATCCGCTGCTGCTCGGCGGGGGTCATCTGCTTGTAGCGGTGCGCGAGCCCGAGCCACTTCTGCTTGCGCTTCGCGTCGAGCCCGGACCAGTCGGATTCGAGCGGCGCCAGCACTTCGCGCTCATAGGGCGTGAGCTGGTTCCAGGCGGGCGATTTGGCGCTCGGCTGGGCGATGCACGGCGACGCCACCAGCCACAGCGCCGCGACTGCCGCGATCAGTGCTCGTACGACGTATTGAGCCAATTCTGGAATCCCCGGTCCAGAAGAGCGTCGATCGGGAGATCGGACGAGAGGATCTGCGTGTCGAGGTCGGCGTAATCGTGTGCCTGGTCAGTGAGCTGCGTCCGGCGCCATTGTTGCCAGCCGACCCCGGTGCCGATCACGAGCAAAGCGACCGCCGCCCAGCGGGTCGCGATCGCCCAGCCTCGGCGCTGAAAAGGGCGCTCCCGCTCGCCGTCGCGACTGCGTCCTGCCGGCGCGTCGTCGCCGAGCCTTGCCAGGGCGGCCGCGCGCGCCTCTTGCAGGCGGTAAGCGGTACCCGGCCGGAGCGCATCGACTCCGCGGTCGAGGTAGGGGGTCAGCTTGCGGGCGAAGTCGGCGTCGCGATCGGTCATGGGGTCACCCCTCTTGCCTTCAGCATGTCGGCCAAGGCATGGACGGCCCGGGAACAGTGCGTCTTGACGCTTCCTTCCGAACAGCCCATCGCCGCCGCGGTCTCCGCGACGTCGAGTTCTTCCCAGTAACGTAACAGGAAAGCCTCGCGTTGACGCGCCGGAAGCCGGGAAAGCGCCTGCTCGATCACGGCGATCATCTGGGTCTGCTCGGCGAGTACGGCGGGGTCGGCCGTCGCGTTCGAATCCGAACGGGCGGGCAAGGTTTCCAGCGGATCGTGCTCTTCGTCGCGGTCCTCCTTCTGGCCGAGGGCGGAGAGCAGTGTTGTCCAGAGCGAACGGACCTTGAGGCGCCGGAAATGGTCGCGGATCGCGTTCTGCAGGATGCGCTGGAACAGCATCGGCAACTCGGCCGCAGGCTTCCCGGCGTAATGCTCGGTCAGCTTCAGCATCGCGTCCTGGACTACGTCGAGGGCCGTGTCTTCGTCGCGGACCGCGAACATCGCCTGCTTGAACGCCCGCCGTTCGACCTCGGCCAGGAAGCTCGATATTTCCGCGTGGGATGCCAGGTTGTGTGTCCGTCTGTTTCCGCGGCGGATTATATGCTGGGGGTTGGGCCACCGCAGGGCCCCGGATCGCCGGCAGCGGCGCTTGTTGCACCGAACAAATCCGGCTTGACCTGCGAGGCGCTTTGCCGGTACTGTGCGCATCCGGCTCGCGAGAGCCTGATGTTGCAGTGCAGTAAAGACCGCCAATGCTCCCTCCGCGGCGCCACAAGCGCCAACGAGCCTCCCTGGAGCGCGGTCAGCATGCCCCAGACGCGCCTTTCTATCCGATCGAGCCTGGGTCGGCGAGCGCTCGCCAGCGAGCGCGAGGAGTCGCGCTCTCACCGCAAGAGGTGCGAGCGATCAATGATCGGCGTGAGGCGACAGGCATGTCATCGACGGGTGCGGAAATTCTGATCCGCTGTCTGCAGGAAGAAGGCGTCGACTACGTCTTCGGCTATCCGGGCGGGGCGGTCCTCAACCTCTACGACGAGCTGTTCAAGCAGACGCGGATCAAGCACGTCCTCGTGCGCCACGAGCAGGGCGCCGTGCACGCCGCGGACGGCTACTCGCGCTCGTCGCAGAAGATCGGCGTCGCGCTGGTGACGTCGGGGCCGGGCGTTACGAACGCGGTGACCGGCATCGCGACCGCGTACATGGACTCGGTGCCGATGGTCATCATCACCGGGCAGGTGCCGACGGGCGCGATCGGGCAGGACGCCTTCCAGGAGTGCGATACCGTCGGCATCACGCGGCCCTGCGTCAAGCACAACTTCCTCGTGAAGGACGTCGCGAACCTCGCGGTGACGATCAAGAAGGCATTCTACCTCGCCACGACCGGGAGGCCCGGCCCGGTGCTCGTCGACATCCCGAAGGACGTCTCGCAGGCGTCGGCCGAGTGGAGCTACCCGAAGACGATCGCGATGCGCTCCTACAACCCGGTCACGCGCGGGCACGCCGGACAGATCAAGAAGGCAGTGCAGCTCCTGCTCGAAGCGAAGCGCCCGATGATCTACACCGGCGGCGGCGTCGTGCTGAACGACGCCGCGGAGTCGCTGACGCGCCTCGTGCGCCTCCTCGGCTATCCGTGCACGAACACGCTGATGGGTCTCGGCGGCTTCCCGGGCACCGACCCGCAGTTCACCGGCATGCTGGGCATGCACGGCACTTACGAATCGAACATGGCGATGCAGCACTGCGACGTGCTGCTCGCCGTCGGCGCGCGCTTCGACGATCGCGTGATCGGCAATCCGGCGCACTTCTACCGTCCGGATCGCAAGATCATCCACATCGACATCGATCCGTCGTCGATCTCGAAGCGGGTGAAGGTCGACGTGCCGATCGTCGGCTACGTGCGCGACGTTCTCGACGAGATGACCAGGCTCGTCGAGTCGTCGCCGCAGCGTCCGGATGCCGCCACGCTCAAGGCCTGGTGGACCGAGATCAAGTCGTGGCAGGCGAAGGACTGCCTGCGCTACGATCGCGGCGCGACGGTGATCAAGCCGCAGTACGTGGTGGAGAAGCTCTACGAGATCACCGGCGGGGACGCCTTCGTGACCTCCGACGTGGGCCAGCACCAGATGTGGGTCGCCCAGTACTACAAGTTCGACAAACCCCGGCGCTGGATCAACTCGGGCGGGCTCGGCACGATGGGCTTCGGTCTCCCCGCAGCGATGGGCGTGCAGCTCGCCAATCC
>DASVWR010000084.1:0-40436 GCA_036393115.1 Casimicrobiaceae bacterium | reverse complement strand
TTTGCGGATGGTCACGCATTCCTCGATCGATTCGACACGGTCAATCAGGTTGCATCGACGGTTCCGGCGAACGGCGACGTCAACCCCTACGGCGTCGCGGTCGTTCGTCGCTCGGTCGGCGCGCTCCATAAGGGCGACGTTCTTGTCAGCAACTTCAACAATGGCACGAATCCCCCGGCGGGCCAGCAGGGCACCGGTACGACGATCGTGCAAATCAGTCCCAACGGCAACATGAGCCTGTTCGCGCAGATCGATCCTGTCTCGGTGGCGGGCGAATGCCCGGGCGGCGTGGGGCTGACGACCGCGCTCGTGGTCTTGCGTCGCGGCTGGGTGATTGTCGGCAGCCTGCCCACCACCGACGGCACCCCGGCAACGATGAGCGCGGGCTGCCTGATCGTGCTCGATAGCCACGGCAACGTCGTGGAGACTTTGCAGGGCGGGGACATCAACGGGCCGTGGGACATGACGGCATTGGACAAGGAGAATCGTGCGTGGCTGTTTGTCACCAACGTGCTGAACGGCAATGTGCCCACCGGCACTCCGCCGGCAATCGACCAGGGCACCGTCGTGCGAATTCCGTTGCAGGTTCCCGAGCAGGATGAGGGAATGCCGACGGCGGAGTCGATGACGGTCGTTGGCTCAGGATTTCCTGAGACCGCCGATCCGGCGGCACTCGTGATTGGCCCGACGGGCGTCGGGCTCGGCAACGACGGTACGCTTTACGTGGCCGACAGCCTCGACAATCAGATCGTGGCGATTCCGAACGCATTGACGCGGCAGACCACTGCCCTTACCGGCATCGTCGTGAGTTTCAACGGCGCCCTGAACGATCCTCTGGGACTCACCATCGCTCCCAACGGACACATCATCACTTCGAATGGAGGTGACGGAAACCTCGTGGAAACCACCCCGGGAGGCAGCCAGGTCGCGGTCAAGACCGTCGATAGCGTGACGGGCGCAGGTTCGTTGTTCGGCCTTGCCATCGTGCCCGGCGGCCAGGGCGTTTACTTCGTCGATGATGGCGACAACACGCTGAAGATCCTCGAGTCGAAGACGCCGCAGGACAATGGCGACGATAATGGTGGCGACTGACTGATGCGCCGATCGACCGAACCGCAGACTGACGGAATCACCGGCTGACTGACCGGCCACTCGGGGCAGGAGAGCTGACTCATGTTTCGACGAATTGTCCTCATCGGCTTATTGCCATCCATCGTGGCTACAGCGTCGTTTGCTGCGCTGAAACCCGGAGATCCCGCGCCCGATTTCAGCGCGCAGGCGTCGCTTGGCGGCAGTGTCTTCACGTTCTCGCTCGCCGCAGCATTGAAGAAGGGTCCGGTCGTCCTGTACTTCTATCCGGCCGCGTTCACGAAGGGTTGCACGATCGAGGCGCACGATTTTGCGGAGGCGATCGATACCTACCGTGTACTCGGCGCGACGGTGATCGGCGTTTCGCACGACGACATCGGCACCTTGAACAAGTTCTCGGTCAGCGAATGCCGAAGCAAATTTCCGGTCGCCGCCGACGCCGACCGGAAGATCATGAAGTCCTACGACGCCGTGCTTGCGATAGAGCCCAGGTACGCGGACCGTATCTCGTACGTCATTGCGCCGGATGGGCGCATCATCTACGCCTACCAATCGCTCAATCCCGAGAAGCACGTCACGAATACCCTCGAAGCGCTGCGGAGATGGGCAGCGACAAAGCCCGGGAATCAACGCTGAAGGACAGTCGTGCGCAGTCGCCCACAGGCGCGTCGTGGCGTCTAGGGTACGAAGCGGTAGCCGACTCCTGTTTCCGTGAGCAGATGCCGCGGGCGCGCCGCGTCGGCCTCGAGCTTGCGACGCAGATGTGCCATGTAAATGCGCAGGTAGTGCGCATGCTCGATGTGCGACGGTCCCCAGACCTCACGCAGAAGCTGCCGATGGGTGAGCACCTTTCCAGGATGCGTCACCAGATGCGAAAGCAGCCGGAACTCGACTGGTGTGCAATGCACGGGAGCCCCGTCGCGCGTGACGACGCGGTTCGGCAGATCGACGCATACGTCGCTGAATCGGATCACCGTCGCGACGCTCTCCGGAGTACGCAGACCGCGCCGGAGCATCGCGCGGATGCGCGCGCCGAGTTCGGCAACGCCGAATGGTTTCGTCAGGTAGTCGTCCGCGCCCGCATCGAGCGCACGCACCTTGTCCAGCTCGTCGACGCGCGCCGAGAGCACGAGAATGGGCAACGACGAGAAGGTGCGGACTTCGCGGATGAATTCGACGCCGTCCTGGTCGGGAAGCCCGAGATCGAGCACTGCGATGTCGGGTTTGCGCGTCCCCGCCTCGATGACCGCGCGGCGCACCGTCTCGGCCTCGACGACGCGATAGTTCTCGGCCTCCAGCGCGGAGCGCACGAAACGCCGGATTTCGTGATCGTCTTCGATGACGAGAACCAGGGGTCCGGGATCCACCTTCAGGCCGCCGCCCTCGTCTCGGATTCGGTCGGAGCGGGCGGGGATTCCGCGACCGGCAATGTAAACACGAAGCGCGCGCCGCCGCCTTCCCGCTGCTCAGCCCGGATGGTTCCCCCGTGCGCCTCGACGATCGCGCGGCAGATCGCGAGCCCGAGACCGACGCCGGATACGGCGGATTCGGGCACGCCCCGTGTGAACTTGTCGAAGATCGCGCGCTCGCGGCCGGGTGGGAGTCCCGGGCCGCGATCCTCGACCGTCACTTCGACGCCGCCTTCGTCGGCGCGCGCGCCGACGCGAATCGGCGATCCGGCCGGCGTGTACTTGGTCGCGTTCTCGAGCAGGTTGACGAGCACGCGCTCGATCAGCCGGCCGTCGCAGGCGACGAGCGGAAGGCCCGCCGGCAAGTCGACCTCGACCGATCGGCCGTCGAGGGCCGGTTCGAGCGCCCCGAGCGCGCTGCCGACGAGTTCTTCGATCGACTGCCAGTCGCGCCGGATGTCGACGCGTCCTGCTTGCAGTCTCGCCATTTCGAGCAGGTTGTCGACGAGCCTGGCGGTGCGACGTGCCTGCTCGCGTATGGCGAGTGCTTTGTCTTCTGCTGTCGCGGCACCGGCTCCCCGCGCGATTTCCTGCGCCAGCGTCTCGGACAGTCCGACGAGCACCGTGAGGGGCGTGCGCAGGTCGTGCGATAGCGCCGCCAGCAGGGAATTGCGCAGTCGCTCTGACTCCATGTCGAGCAGCGTGCGCTGCGCGACCGCGACGAAATGCACGCGCTCGAGCGCAATGGCGATCAGCGCCGCGAAGGTTTCGAGAAGCCGGCGGTGTTCCGGGGTCATCATCTGGCCCGGATCATCCAGTTGGACGACCAGCGCACCCCGCGTTCGCACGGGCGCCTTGAGCGGCAGATACAGCGCGCCCGCCGCCGGCAGCGTGTCGGTGCCGGTGCCAGCCGGTTCGGCGTGATCGACGCACCAGCGGGCAATCGCCATATCGACCGCGGGTCGCGATGCGCCTGGCGCGATCGGCCGCAACGTTTCGTCCTCGTTCAGCATCAGCACCGCTGCCTTGCCCGACTTCGCGGCCGTCATGTAGCGCTCGCCGATCTCGACGACCTGCTCGGGAGCGAGCGCGGCCGAGAGGTCGCGCGCCATTTCGAAGAGCTGGCGCGCGCGCTCCTCGCCGCGGGAGGCGAAGCGCGCCTGGTGTCCGAGACGCGCGGTCAACTGGCCGACCACGAGACCGACGATCAGCATCACGACGAACGTGAACAGGTAGGGCGCATCGGAAACCGCGAGCGTGAAACGTGGCGGCACGAAGAAGAAATCGAACGCCAGCACATTGACGATCGCGGCGAGTACCGCCGGTCCCCGCCCGAACAGCAGCGCGACACCCACGACCGCCAGCATGAACAACATGACGATGTTCGACAAGTCGAACAGTCGGTGCAACGGGAACGCGGCGAGCGTCGCGGCTGCTGAAAACGCAAGCGCGCCGGCGAAGCGCGCAAGCACGTGTTCACCCGAAGGTGTGCGCTTCCGCTCGACGGAATCGGCCGGACCCCTTTCGCGGCCGACGAGCACGACGTCGAGATCGGGCGCGAGCCAGTTGACGCGCCGTGCAAGACTCGGCGTCCATCGCTCGCGTAGCGACACGCGCGTCGTCGCGCGTCCGAGCACGATCTTGCCGAGGTTGTGCGTGCGCGCGTAGTTGACGAGGGCGACGACCGCGTCGGTGGCACCGATCGTCGCGGTGTGGGCACCAAGTTCCTCGGCGAGCTTGAGCGTCGCGAGAACCCGGCTCCGGCGTGATTCGGGCAGCCGCGCGAGCGCCGGCGTCTCGACGAACACCGCGTGCCAGGTCGCGCCGAGAGCCGATGCGAGGCGAGCTGCGGAACGTATCACCGACTCGTTGCCGCGCTCCGGTCCAACGCCGACCAGCAGGCTGTCTCGCGTCTTCCAGACGGGTGAGCCGGCAACGTGCTCGACGCGATAGTCGCGCATCTGGGTATCGACCCGATCCGCGGTGCGGCGCAACGCGAGCTCGCGCAGCGCGAGCAAATTGCCCTTGCGGAAGAAATTCCCGACTGCGCGCTGCGCCTGCTCGGGGAAGTAGACCTTCCCTTCCTTGAACCGCTGGAGGAGGTCGTCGGGCGTGAGGTCGACCAGCACGACTTCATCGCCCTCGTCGAACACACGGTCGGGCAGCGTCTCGCGCACCTTGACGCCGGTGATGCCGGCGACGATGTCGTTCAGGCTGTCGAGATGCTGGACGTTGACCGTCGTGTAGACGTCGATGCCTGCCGCGAGGAGCTCGAGCACGTCCTGGTAGCGCTTCGGATGCCGCGATCCCGGAGCGTTGGTATGGGCGAGCTCGTCGACGAGAAGCACCGACGGGCTGCGTGTCAGGGCGGCATCGAGATCGAATTCCTGCAGCGCGTGCCCCTTGTAGTCGATCAGCTTGCGGGGCAGCACTTCGAGCCCTTCGAGCAGATGCGATGTGTCGGCGCGGCCGTGAGTCTCCGCGACGCCGACTACGACGTCGCGGCCCTCCCCGCGCAGCCGTTGCGCTTCGGCCAGCATCGCGTAGGTCTTGCCGACGCCGGGAGACGCGCCAAAGAAGATCTTGAGATGGCCGCGGGCAGCGCGGGCCTCTTCCGCCTCGACGCGCGCGAGCAGGACGTCGGGGTCGGGGCGCTGGTCCCCGCTACCGGTGGTCATCGCAGCATCACTGCGCGTCGCAGTTCGCGTCGGCTGGACGGCTCATCCGCCCAGTCTATCCAACCCCAGATTGAGTTGCAGGACGTTGACAACCGGCTCGCCGAGAAACCCGAGCTGTCGACCCTGCGTGTATTGCGCGACCAGTGCTCGGACGCGCTCGGGCGCGAGCCCGCGCGCCCGCGCGACACGGGCGACCTGATACTCGGCCGCAGCAGGACTGATGTGCGGGTCGAGCCCGCTCGCCGAGGCGGTCACGAGATCGATGGGCACCGGTGTCTTGTTCTCGGGATCGGCCTCGCGAAGCGCCTTGATGCGGTCCTTTATCGCGTCGATCAGCGCCGGATTCGTCGGTCCCAGGTTGGACCCCGACGACGCGCTCGCGTTGTACGGATACGGCGACGTCGCCGACGGTCTCGACCAGAAGTACTTCGCGTTGCTGAACGGCTGTCCGATCAGCTCCGACCCGATCGGCTTGTCGCCCGACTCGATCAGGCTGCCGTTCGCCCGATAGGGCATCGCGAGCTGCGCGATGCCGGTGACAACGCCCGGATAGACGAGACCCGTCAGAATCGTGAACAGCATCAAGAGCAGCGCGGCAGGGCGAAAATGGGCCGGCATGGCGTTCTCCCGTTTCGATCAGGCGAGGTGCAACAGCGTGAGGATCACGTCGATGACCTTGATCCCGATAAAGGGAGCGACGATGCCGCCCACGCCGTAGATCAGCATGTTGTCGCGCAGCAGGCGTGCCGCACCGACGGCACGGTAGCGGACCCCTCTCAACGCCAGTGGTACGAGCGCGATGATGACGAGCGCGTTGAAGATGACCGCCGACAGAATGGCGCTTGCGGGCGTCGCAAGGTGCATGACGTTGAGGACGCCGAGCTGCGGATAGGTCGTCGCGAAGGCGGCAGGGATGATCGCGAAGTACTTGGCGACGTCGTTGGCGATCGAGAACGTGGTCAGCGAGCCACGTGTAATCAGCAACTGCTTACCCGTTTCCACCACTTCGATCAGCTTGGTCGGGTTGCTGTCGAGGTCGACCATGTTGCCGGCCTCCTTCGCCGCCTGTGTCCCCGTGTTCATCGCCACCGCCACGTCGGCCTGCGCCAATGCGGGTGCGTCGTTGGTTCCATCGCCGGTCATCGCGACGAGCCGCCCTTCGGCCTGGGTTTCGCGAATGAGCTCGAGCTTGGCCTCGGGCGTCGCCTCGGCAAGGAAGTCGTCGACACCCGCTTCCGCAGCGATCGCCGCGGCTGTGAGCCGATTGTCGCCGGTAATCATCACGGTCTTGATGCCCATGCGCCGCAGCTCGGCGAAGCGCTCCTTGATGCCGCCCTTGACGATGTCCTTGAGCTCGACCACACCGAGCACACGCGCGCCGTCCGCGACGACAAGCGGCGTGCTGCCTCGACGCGCCACGCTCTCGACCGCCGTCGTCACTTCGGCCGGAAACCTGCCCCCCTTGGACTCGACGAATACGCGGATCGCGTCCGCCGCGCCCTTGCGGATCTCGCGACCATCCAAGTTGACGCCGCTCATTCGGGTATGCGCGGAGAACGGAACGAAGGTCGCGCCGAGCGCACGGATGTCACGCTCGCGCAAGCCGTATTTCTCCTTCGCGAGGACGACGATGCTGCGGCCTTCCGGCGTACCGTCCGGCAGGGAGCTTAGTTGAGCCGCATCAGCGAGAGCGCGCTCCTGGACACCCGGTGCGGTGACGAGCGCCGACGCCTGACGGTTACCGAGCGTTATCGTGCCGGTCTTGTCGAGCAGCAGGACGTCGACGTCCCCCGCCGCTTCCACCGCGCGGCCCGACATGGCGATCACGTTCTGACGCAGCATGCGCCCGATGCCAGCGAGGCCGATCGCGGACAACAGGCCGCCGATCGTCGTCGGAATCAGACATACGAGCAGCGCCACGAGGACGGTGATCGTGACCGGGTTGCCGGTCTTCGCCACCTCGACCGCGTAGACCGAGAACGGAAGCAGCGTCACGGTCGTGAGGAGAAACACGATGGTGAGCTTGACGAGCAGGATCGAGAGCGCAATCTCGTTTGGCGTCTTATGACGCCGCGCGCTCTCCACCATCGCGATCATGCGATCGAGAAACGCCTCGCCGGCATCCACGGCAACGCGCACGACAAGCCAATCGGAAAGCACGCGAGTGCCCCCGGTGACCGAGCAGAAGTCACCGCCAGACTCGCGGATGACCGGCGCCGATTCGCCGGTGATCGCCGATTCGTCGACCGACGCGACGCCTTCGACGACCTCACCGTCGGCGGCAATGTATTCGCCCGCTTCCACCAGGAAGACGTCGCCCTTGCGCAGTGCGGTGGACTTGACGACCGTGACGCCGCGTGTACGGTCGGTCCCCGCGAGCTTCTTCGCGGTCACGTCGCGCTTCGCCGCGCGCAGGGCATCGGCTTGCGCCTTGCTGCGTCCTTCCGCGATCGCCTCGGCGAAATTGGCGAAGAGCACGGTGAACCAGAGCCACACCGTGACCGCGAGGATGAATCCAGCCGGCGCTTCACCCCGGCCGAACAGCGCCTGGACCCAGAGGATCGTGGTGAGGATGCTGCCGATCCAGACGCAGAACATCACCGGGTTGCGCCACTGGTGCTGCGGCAGCAGCTTGACGACCGAGTCCCGCAGAGCCTGACTGAATATTTCAGGCGTGACCAGGAGGCGGTGCAGCGAGGCCGCACCGGCGCGAGGGTGAGCGTGTGCGACTTGAGTATCCATGGGTATCGATCTTCAGGCGTCGGTGGGCTATTTCGCGCCGGCCATGACGAGGTGCTCGACCACCGGTCCGAGCGCGAGTGCCGGGAAGAAGCTGAGTGCGCCGATGATGATCACGGTGCCGATCAGCACGCCGACGAAGAGCGGCGTGTGCGTCGGCAACGTTCCCGCGCTCACCGGAACTTTCTTCTTGGTCACCATGGAGCCGGCGATCGCCAGCACCGGCACGATGATCCAGTAGCGCGCGAAGAACATGACGAGTCCGAGCGCCGTGTTGTAAAACGGGGTGTTCGCCGAAAGCCCCGCGAAGGCGCTGCCGTTGTTGGCGCTCGCCGACGAGAACGCGTAGAGAATCTCGGAGAAGCCGTGCATCGCGGGATTCGCGACGCCCGCCTTCCCGGCGTCGACCATCACGGCGATGGCGGTTCCGACGAGCGCGGTAAGGATCGGGACGAGGACCGCGATCGCAGCCATCTTCATCTCGTAGGACTCGATCTTCTTGCCCAGATACTCCGGGGTTCGCCCGATCATCAGCCCGGCGACGAACACGGCGACGATTACGAACATCAGCATCCCGTAGAGGCCCGAGCCGACGCCGCCGAAGATCACCTCGCCGAGCTGCATCAACCACATCGGCACGAGGCCACCGAGCGGCGTGAACGAGTCGTGCATCGCATTGACCGAGCCGTTCGACGCGGCGGTCGTCGCGGTCGCCCAGAGCGCGGAGTTCACGACGCCGAAGCGTGCCTCCTTCCCTTCCATGTTGCCACCGGCCTGCAGCGCGCTGGCCGTTTCGTCCGCGCCCGCGTTGACGAGCAACGGGTTGCCAGACTGCTCCGCCCCGACGCACACGGCGAGGAGCGCGACGAAGACGATGGTCATCGCAGCGAGCAGCGCCCAGCCCTGGCGGCGGTCGCCGACCATGACGCCGAACGTGTAGCAGAGTGCCGCTCCGATGAGGTTGATCGCGAGCATCTCCAGGAGATTCGACAAGGGCGTCGAATTCTCGAACGGGTGCGCGGAATTGACGTTGAAGAACCCCCCGCCATTGGTGCCGAGCTGCTTGATCGCGACCTGCGATGCCGCGGGTCCGACGGCGATCACCTGCACCTTTTGCGTCGCCTTCTCGGTGACCGGGTTGCCCTTCCCGTCCTTGATCGGCTGTCCCGCCGCATCGAGTTTGGGGTTGTCGTATTCGACCGATTCGACGAGCGGCACCGTCGTGTATGCGGAGAACGTCTGCACGACGCCTTGCGACACCAGCGCGAGCGCGAGGACGAACGCGAGTGGTATCAGGATGTAGAGCGTCGAGCGCGTGATGTCCACCCAAAAGTTGCCCACGGTGTCCGCTTTTTGGCGCGCGAAGCCGCGGATCAACGCGACGACGACGGCCATGCCGGTGGCGGCCGACAGGAAGTTCTGTACGGTGAGCGCCGCCATCTGCGTGAGGTAGCTCATCGTGCTCTCGCCGCCATACCCCTGCCAGTTCGTGTTGGTGATGAAGCTGACGGCAGTGTTGAACGACGAGTCCGGCGAAACGGCGCCGAAACCTTGCGGATTGAGCGGCAGGAACGCCTGCAGCCGCTGCAACCCGTACACGAGCAGTCCGCCCAGCACGTTGAACAGCAGCATCGCGATCGCGTACTCGGTCCAGCGCAGCCCCTGGCCCGGATCGACGCCTCCAACGCGATAGAGCGCGCGTTCGACCCTGCCGCCGATGCGGATGGCGATGCCCTTGCCCTCGTACACGTTCGCCATATACGTGCCGAGCGGTTTGGCGAGCGCAATCAGCACGACGACATAGAAGGCAAGCTGCAGATAGCCGTTGGCGGTCATCAGAATTTCTCCGGGAAGAGCAGCGCGACCACCAGGTAGACGAAGATCAGCAGCGCGATCACGCCGGACAGCAGATAGACCCAGGTCACGGCCGGCTCCTCAGATGCTCCAGCGCATGGACGAGCACCGCCGTCAGCGCACCGCAGGCGAGGAGCAACACGATGTAGAGGGCATCCATTGGGAGTCTCCATTGACTATTACCGGCACCGGTCGATTGAGCGCGTGGCCGCACCACGCTGCTTTGAGCGCGCTCAAGAACGAATCGCTGTCGTTGTGCTAGCCGCTTCATCCGTCCCGTCGGCGAGAGGGGAAGCGTCGAGATCCTACGCGGCGGGGCATTAAGACGGCACAAAAGCCGGGACCGGCGGCGTAAACGTGGCGTAAATGCTTTGCCGGTCCGATCACTGCCTGCGGGTCCGTCGCTTCGGCCGGGAATGCATCGAACCTTGGCGCGGCACGCCGCGACGGTGCACCGGAGGCCGCACCCAGGGCGGGCACGCCGGGCATCGCGATCAGAAACAGCGTGCGCCAAGAGCGGGCGTGAGAGGGATCGCGAACATGGCTTGTGCGAACACCGCGAACGAAAGCCGGCGAGACTACCGAGGTGCGTGAAAGCGCGTCGCGGATTTTCGTCCCCGGCGCCTAGATGGCGCGCACACGGGCGCGGGCGGCCGACAGGCGCGAACTCGCATTTACGCGGTCTTTACGGTCGAGCGGCACCATTTGACGCCGTCTTTGCGAGGCTGCGTCTACGCTTGCGAAATGCTGCGTGGCCGAGGCGACGATGATCGTCCTCCTCGGGACTCGCGCATCGCCATCGCAACGGACACGAAACATGTCTCTCGACCCGAGCAGCCGCCGGCAACCCGGCAGGACCGATCGAAGCGTCCATTTAGCCCATTTCTCATGGACACGGCGCGCCATCGAATGGCTCACGCCCGAAGAAATCGTTCTCGAGCCGGCCGTGCGCGACCGGGCTCACGCGCTCGACTTCGCAGCCGCGTCCATCGGTCGCAGGCACCGCATCGACCCCGTGTCGATATTCCACGCGTTGTGGCGCCGCGAGCAGGTTGGCTCGACGGCGTTCGGGTCCGGCATCGCGATTCCCCATGCGCGCGTTCAAGGGCTCGAGCATCCGGTGACGCTCTTCCTGCGTGCGGCGCCCCCGATCGACTTCCGAGCGCCCGACGGGGAGCCGGTCGACAGCATCATTGTCATCGCAGTTCCGGCGGACGGGAGCCCGGACGACCATCTGCGGCTGCTGGCGCTTCTCGCGTCAATGCTGTCCGAGCGCGCATTCCGCGCGCGACTGTCGACCGAAGTGGATGCGGCCGGGATACGGAGGGCCTTCGCCGACTGGCCGGACGCGGCCGTTGCGGCGGCCGAGATAGGCGCCGACGGACGCCCGGTGGCGGGACTGCGCACAGGCTCCCAGGGCCACGAAGCACGGGGCGAGACCCGGCGGCGTTCGCTGTTCGCGAGGCGAACGAGTCGAGCAGGAGCAGGATGACCGTCGCTGCGCTTTCGGAGCGGCAGAAGCTGCCCGACCTCATCGCGACGGCGACCGCGAGGGATCCCGGAACGGAGATCGTCGTGAGCGAGGATCCGCGACTCCTGCCGCACGTGCTGGAGGCGCGTCTGCTCGACACGCGTCGCCTCTCCGAGGACATCGTCCTGCTGAGCCTGACGACGACCAGTTCCGCGCACGTTTCCCGGCGCGAACGGGTGCGCCACGAGCGCCTTCCCGTCGACGGCGTGCGTTGCCGATTCCATTGCGTCTCGATCGAGTACGGCTTCGCGGACGACCTCGACGTACCCGCGGCGCTGAGCGACGCATGGAACCGCGGCGCGCTCGCATTCGATCCGCGCGCGGCGAGCTACGCGTGCGGCGAGGAGGACGTGCACATCGATCGGCGCGCGCAAGGCTTCATGAGCTACTGGCGCAAGCTTCTCTTCCGCACGATGGCGCGGCGGGCTTCGGCGCTCAGCGAGCACTTGCAGCTCCCTCCAGCAAGAACGCGCACGTACCGCATTCCGGTCAGCCTGTGACCGGCGATGGCGCGCAACGCTGGCAGCGTCCGCGACTCTTGCAACCCGCCAAGCAATCGGGCCGTCGAGCTCGGCACGGCATCGGATTGTGAGCGAGGGCGCCGGACTCGTTTCCTCGTTCGATATCGGTCTCGGTTGCATCGACGGACATTCGCCTCGGTTTCCTCGCTGAACATCTGCCTCCTGGCCGTTCTGCTAAGGTGCGCAGCGTACGATGCGCAGACCGCGCGACGCGGCCAGGCGGGGACGAGCGATGTCGTCGATTTCCACGTCGAAGAACATAGGGAGCTGCCTAGCGAGCGTCGCGGACCGCCTGCGCGCCGGCGTCGCGGTCATCGAGAAGGATCTTGGCATCAGCTTCGAGGAGCTCGACGAGCGATCGCGCGCGATCGCGCGGCAGATCGTGGCCGCAAGCGGTGGGCGTATCGGCGGAGTCGTCTGCCTCCTCTTCGAGAGCCGGCTGCGCGCGATCGAAGCGATCTTCGGCGCGTGCGGGAGCGGGTGTGCGTACGTCGTCCTCAACGCGGGTGATCCCGACGAGCGCCTTCGTTTCGTGCTTCGCGACGGCGATGCGGTGGCGCTGCTCACCGAGGAAGCGCTCGAGCATCGCGCGCGCACGATTGCACCGGACGGCTGCACCATCGTCGACATCGAGCGCGTGCCGGACCGCGGTCAGAACCCGGCATTACCGGAGTGTTCCGCCGAGACGCCTGCCTGCATCTATTACACGTCGGGGTCGACCGGGGAGCCGAAGGGGGTCATTCAGACTCATGGCAATCTTCTCTTCTTCTCCGATGCCTACGGGAAGGCGCTGGGAATCGGAGCCGGCGACCGTCTGTCGCTGCTGAACTCGCTCAGCTTCGCTGCGGCGAATCTGCAGGTGTTCCGGGGTCTCCTGAACGGCGCGACCCTGTGCGCCTACGACCTCCGCAGCGATGGAATCCCGAAGCTCGCGGACTGGCTCGACCGGGAACGGATCACCGTCCTGCACACCATTCCCAGCGTGTTTCGCGAGATGGCGAGCCGCCTGCCGGCGGACCGGTTGCTTCCGCATCTGAGGGCGATCCACCTTGGCGGGGAGTCCGTGTACGCCGGCGACGTCGAGCTCTTCCGCAAACACACACTCGAGCATTGCGTGCTCCTCAATCAGCTCGCGTCGAGCGAGGCTGGTGTCATCGCGCAGAACCTTCTCGCGCATGGAACGCCGTCGGTGACGGAAACTGTGGTTCCGGTCGGACGAAGCATCGAAGGAACGCAGGTGGAGATTCGACGCAGCGACGGCAGCCTCGCCGACGTCGGCGAAGTCGGTCGGATCGTCGTCTGCAGCGCGCACCTCAGCCCCGGATACTGGCGCCGCCCCGCACTCGATGCGGCGGCGTTCTCGGCGCATCCGCATCACGCGAACTGGAGGTGCTACCGCAGCGGCGACCTCGGACGCATCGACGCGTCCGGCGATCTGCACTTTCTCGGGCGCGAGGGGAGCCGGGTCAAGGTTCACGGGCATTCGATCGACCTCCTGGAGATCGAGGCAAAGCTCGCGGCGTGCCCCGACGTCGTGCAGTCGGCGGTCGTCGCCACCGGCGACGAATCGAAGATGGAGCCGGTTCGCCTGATCGCCTGCGTGTCGATGCGCAAGGGTGCCGATCGCGACCCGTCGCGGATCCGCCAATATCTTGCGAGCCGGCTGCCGTCGTACATGCTGCCGACGAGAATCGTCTGTCTCGATGCGCTGCCGCTGTTGCCGACCGGCAAGGTGAATCGCGCGGCGTTGTCGGAACCGGAGCCGGCCCGCGTCCGCCCGGAAAGTCCGGTCGAGCCGGCGCGGGACGACGTCGAGCGCGAGGTCGCGAGCATCTTCGCGGGCGTGCTGAAATGCGAATCCGTCGGTCGCAACGACGAGTTCTTTCTCATCGGTGGTGACTCGCTGTCCGCGGTCGAGCTTCAACTGCGCCTGAGGGAAGCGTTCGGTCTGCACGTCGGCATGTTCCACGATGGAGCAACGGTGGCCGGCATCGCCGCGGAAATCCGGCACGCCGCGACAGAACGCGCCTCGCGATCCCAGCCGATCCCGGTGCTCATTCCGCTGTGGCGAAACGGCAGCGAGGTGCCGCTATTCATCGTTCACGGACGGCACGGCCAGGCGTTCGTCGGCCCGCATTTCATGCAGTTGCTCGGCAACGATCAGCCGACGTGGGCGTTTCAGGCGCGCGGCCTGGACGGGCTGCGCGAGCCGCACGTCAGCGTCGAGGACATGGCGGGGGAATATCTCGACGCGCTGCGCGCCGAGCGCCCGCACGGTCCCTATTTCCTCGCTTCGCTGTGCGCCGGAGTCTATATCGTGACGATCATCGCGCGAGCGTTGCGTGCCGCGGGCGAGGACGTCCTTCCGCTGCTGCTGCTGGATCCGCCCAACAGCACGCGCGAGCGCGGCTATTCGCAGATGACCGAGGAACGGTTCGTGAGCAAGATGAGGGCGCGCAGGGCGAAGGGAATCACGGCGGGACCGATGGACGACCCGTCGTACGTCAGGGCGCTGGTGCGAACGGCGCTGGCCTTCGAGCGCGCGATCGCCAATCATCGACCGGTTCCATACGACGGACCGGCGTATGCGCTGTCGAGCCGCCAGCGCATCGACGACGCCGGGGCCGATACGTTGAGGCAGATCTTCACCGGCCGCTTCGAACGCTTCGAAGTCGGATCCACCCACGCCGAAGCGCTGGATCCGCGAAACCCGGTCTTCGCAGGAGCGTTGCTGCGCTGTGTCGGGACGATCCGCGAGGCCGCTCGCGAGCGGGCCGTCCGAGTCGCCTGAGCGCCGGCGATCCGCCTCAGCCGGTACCGAGCGACGAGTAATTCGCGGCCATCTTCGCGAGGTAGGGCTCAACCCACGATTCGGCCTCTCCGAGCAGCAGCTGGTCGCCGTGCCTGCGGTAGAGGCCAGGCTCGCGCGTCCCCGGCGGCGCGACGCCACGGGCGAGATCCGTGGCTGCGCCGAGCAGCCGGCGCCGCATGCGGACGATGGCCGCATCCGCCGCACCCAGATGCTCCTTCGTGCGGTCGCAGATCGTGCCCATGCTCTCCTGCACCGCCGCGTCCTGAATCGGCGGGACGTTCTCCATGCCGCTGAAGTTGCCTCGCTTCTGGCGGACCCGATCCTGAAGGTAGTCATTCTCCGCCCGCGCAGCGAAGCGAAACCGGCCGAGCCAGTCGCTCGTGTCGGGCAGGAATCCGCTCGGCCCGACGCGGTCGGTCCAACCCTTCTGCTCGTCGGCCGATAACTCGCGCGTGGCAGACCAATGCGGCTCCCACACCATCGTGTGCTCTTCGTCGAGCGGCACCCAGACCTTGTCGCGGTTCTTGCCGTCGTAGCCCGGGACGCTGGTGTAGAAAGGCAGCAGGAACTGGGTGACGCGCCAGTAGCAGGCTCCGATGTCGGCGCGGCGTCGTGCCCCATACATCACGCCCACGTCGGTGTCGTGCACGTCGAGAAGTGGGTGTGCATCGGTGCGCACGAGGCTGCGGTAGCTCTGAACGCCGGTGTCGGCGGCAGGGTGCTCGCGCGGCGCGCCGAAGGCAGCATGCAGGATCCCGAGGTGCGACGAATCGAAGTCGCCCTCCATCGCCTGCACCCAGTTGCATTCGCGCTGGTAGCGCAATGCGCTGCGGCGCGTGGGCCCCACCATGGCCCAGCCAAGTTCGGGCAGCGACGGCGGATCGCTGCCCCCGCGTCCCATGTATGTCCAGATGATTCCGTTGCGCTCGACGCAGGGATAGGCGGTGACGCGCACCCGGTCCTTCAGCGTGCTGCGCAGCGGCTCGTTCGGCGTGTCGACGCAGCGACCTTCGACGTCGAATTTCCAGCCGTGATAGAGGCAGCGCAGCCCGTTCTCCTCGTTGCGGCCGAAGTACAGCGATGCGCAACGATGCGGGCAGACATGGTCGATCAATCCGACGCGCCCATCGGTCGCCCGGAACGCCACCAGATTCTCGCCCAGCAGGCGAACGCGCAGCGGCGTGCCGTCGCGCTCGGGAAGATCGATGGACTGCAAGGCAGGAATCCAGTACTGACGGAGCAGGTTCCCCATCAGCGTTCCCGCCCCGACCTCGGTGAGGACCCGATTGTCCGCTTCGTTCACGTCGTCCCGACGCGATCGTCGGCGAGGCCGTAGACCGCCTGCATCCGCGTGTAGAACAGGCGATCGCCCTCGCCGTGCTCGGGCGGGCCGATCCCCGAAGACTTCCAGCCGCCGAACGGAAGCGACGCGTCCACGCCGGCGGTGCTCGACTCGAGCTTGAGGATTCCCGCGCGCGCTCGAGCGAGGAACTTGCGGCGGAGCTCGGGTGATCGGCTGAACAGCGCAGCCACGAGGCCGTGCCGAACGCCGTTGCACAGCTCGAGCGCGTGATCGAAATCGTCTGCGCGTTGCACGACGAGCAGCGGGCTCATCGTCTCCTCCTGCACCAGCGCATGCTCCGGCATCTCGCACCCCGCGATCACCGGTTGCGCGAACGCACCGGCCGCCAGCCACGGTCCGCGCATCTGCTCCTCGAACGGCCTCACCGCCGGATCGGCGGCGCCGCAGTCCTCGGCCTCGCGGACGAGGGCATCGTGCGCGTCGCGCCGTGCGGCGTCGATGACGGGGCCGAGATCGGTCGTTGCCTCCAACGGATCGCCCCAGCGCAGCTTCCCCGTGGCCAGCGTCAACGCTCGCAGCAGCGTGTCGAAATGCCGACGACTCACGACCACGCGCCGGTTGGCCGTGCAGCGCTGTCCCGCAAAGCCGAATGCGCCCCACGCGATTCTGGCCGCCGCCTCGTCGACGTCCGCGTCGTCCCAGACGATCGCCGCGTTGTTTCCGCTCAACTCGGCCTGCAATGGCACGAACCTGCGCGCGCAGATCTCCTGCATCGCGTAGCCGCCCGCGGCCGATCCCGTGAAGGTCACCGCGCCGATGCGTTCGTCCGCTGCGAGCCGTTGCGCCGTCGTGTGGTCTCCGGCGAGCATTCGAACGGCGTCGCGAGGCACTCCGGCGTGCCCGAAGAGCTCGACGATCGCCCGCGAAATCCGGGTGGCGGCCGGCGCGGGCTTCCACGCGACGGTGCTGCCGAAGGCGAGCGCCGGCGCGATCTTTCCGGCAGGGATGGCAACCGGGTTGTTCCACGGCGAAATGAGCGCCACGACACCGACGGGGCGATGGCGCACGACACCCGCGGCTTCGCGCGATTCGAGCGCGAAGCTCGCGGCACGACGCGTCGCGTCGCGGACGTTGCCGGCAGCGCGATGCACCTCTTCCAGCCCGTGGGAAAGCGGCTTTCCGATCTCGATCGCCATCTGGCGCGCGAGCTCCGGCGCGGCGTCGTCGAGACACCGTGCGAATTCCTCCAGCACTCGCATGCGCGACGCCAACGGGCGCTCCTGCCAGGACTCCTGTGCATTCGCCGCGGCCGCCGTCGCCGCGGCGACGGCGTCTGCACCGTCGATCGGAATCTCGAAGAGCGTCCGCGCGGTTTCGATCGGCGAGCGGTGAATCAGCAACCGCTGGCCTCCCCCGTCGAGGCGCGACAGGACGGCCGCCACCGACTCGAACCGAACATATCGCTCAGCGAGCCAGCGGCGCACGGATGCGGCATACAGCGGGTCGTTGCTGCCGGTCGCGTCCTCGGCGACCGATACTTCGAGGCCGCGCTCGAGGCATTCGGTGACGACGCCGCGAACGCAGGTGTGCAGATGCACGCCCGCGACGATTGCCGTGTCGCACTGCATCTGCCGCAGCGCGGTCCCGAGACGCGCATCGGCGAAACCGTTGAAGCCCGTCTTGTCGGTGACGAGCTCATCTGCGTGCGGCTGCAGCGCGGCGGGTGGCTCGTGTCCCGCGGTTCCTGCCACGCACGACCATCGCCCCTCGCGTTTCCAATGCGGCAGCCGCCGATCGTCGTCGCGATGCAGTGTCGTCCAGACATGGATGACGGGAACGTGTCGCCTCCGGCAACCTTCCAGCAGGTCGGCCGCGCGCGCGACCAATGCCTGTACCGCGGGCTGCAGTCCGCGTGAAGTCAGGTAATCGTGCTGCAAGTCCACGAGAAGCAGTACCGGCCTCATGTGGGCTGCGCGACCTCCGTCGAGCGAAGGACCTGCTCGGCCACCTTCTCGGCCGTGGCTTCCGTGCCGAGGATCCGGCAGCCCGGTTCGGCGATATCGGCCGTGCGCCAGCCCGCGCGCCAAGTCGCGGCGAGCGAGCGTTCGATCAGTGCGGCTGCGTCGTCGAGACCGAAGCTCTCGCGCAGCAGCATCGCCAGTGAAAGGATCTGACCAGCAGGATTGGCGAGACCGTTCCCGGCGAGGTCGTGAGCGCAGCCATGGTTCGTCTGGTAGACGCCGTGGCCGTTCGCGTCGAAGTTGCCCGAATAGGTGACGCCCCGCGACGCCATCAGCACCCCGGTCACGTCGGCGAGGATGTCCCCGAACAGGTTGGGCGCCGCGATCACGTCGAACTTCGCCGGGTTCTGGACCAGCTCGTAGGCAGCGAGATCGACATTCATGAATCTCACCGCGACGCCGTGCCGCCCCGCCGCCGCTTCGCCGACGTCGCGCCACAATCGGCTGATCGCGGGAATGCCTCCTTCCTTGACGATGACGTGCAGTCCGCCCCTGCGTGCGGCGGCTGCGCGTGCAGCGGCCTCGATGAGGCGAAGCACCTCCTCTTCGCGATAGCCGAACGCATGCTCGGCCATGCGCCCGCGGTCGGTGCGGGTCTCGCCCCACCGGCCCTGGTAGACGCCTCCCGAGTTGTCGCGCACGATGAGCATGTCGACATCGCTCAGAAATTGCGGCGCGATCCGTCCGGCACGCGCCAGTTCCGGTGCGGGCCGAACGGGAACGAATTTGCAGTAGAGGTCGAACCGACGCCGCAGGTCGTAGACATAGCGACCACCGCCGGGACCGCTCAGGATCGCGCCGCCGCGCGCGAAGATGTCGGCGCAGAATTCGGCAGTCGCTTGCGGAAGCCACTCGCCGCATGCGGCCACCGCGGATTCCCCGATCAACCCGCCGTAGCGCAGCTCGAACGCGAGCCCGGTCGCCTGCTCGATCGAGCGCAGCACTCTGAGGGCGGCGCCGACGACCTCGGGGCCGACGCCGGTCCCTTCGAGCACGCCGATGATGCGCGTGGACCGAGCACGCGAGTCACGCTCTACTCGATCACCGAGAAAGCTGACCAACCGTGGCACCCGGACGCTCCCTGTGCTCCCGCTTCGCCCATCGAGGCCCCGGCCGATCGTCGTATCGGCTTCGGGGCCTCGGCAGCCGCGGAGATGCTAGCACGAACCCATGGCTTCTCCGCCATGCTGTCCGTGCAGCCCGCCCGGCTTCGTCGGCTTCTGCTATGGTCCCTGGCATCCGATGCGCAAGCGATATGACCACGATCGGCCTTGACGCGCTTGCCGCGGCGGCGGCAGCCGTCGCCTTCGCCGGTTTCGTGCAGGGAACGACGGGGATGGGCTTTGCGCTGATCCTCGCGCCGATCTTCGCCTTTCTCGCACCGCAGCTCGTCCCGGTCGGCCTGCTGGTGCTGATGATTCCGCTCAATGTGTATGTCGCGTGGCGTGAACGCGCCGCACTCGATCGCCTCGGCGCAGGCTGGATCACCGCGGGGCGTCTCGCGGGAACGTTCGGAGGAGTCTGGGTCCTCGCCGCGCTCTCGGCGCACTACCTCGACCTGATGATCGGGGCGGCGACGGTGGCGGCCGCGGTCGCGACGCTGCTGGCTCCGGCATTCACGCCCGGGCGCCGCGCCTACGTCGTCGCCGGACTGGTGACCGGAGTCACCGAGACCGCGACCGGGATCGGGGGGCCCCCGCTCGCGCTCGTCCTGCAGCATGCCACGGCACCCGCGCTGCGCTCGACGCTGGCCTTCTGCTTTCTCGTCGGTCAGATCGTCTCGCTTGCGTTCCTCGCCGCGGCCGGGCACGCGACGTCGGCGCAGTTCGCGGCGGCGATGATCCTGCTTCCGGCACTTGCGGTCGGCGCCATTCTCAGCCACTTCGTCCACGCGCGGATCGGCGGACGCTTCCTGCGCGCGTTCGTTCTCGCCTTCGCGATCGCTTCGGGCGTCCTGCTGCTGCTGCGAAGCTGACGACATGCAAGGAGCAATCTGACCGATGGGCGGACGTGACATCGAAGTCGCTGTGATCGGCGCCGGGGTCGTCGGCACGACGATCGCGTGGGAGCTTCGCAAGCGCGGTCGCACCGTAACGCTGATCGACCGCGACGAGCCCGGACGCGGCTGCAGCTTCGGCAACTCGGGTGCGATCAGCGCGTGCTCGGTCGCGCCGCTCGCGATGCCGGGAGTGCTGGCGAGCGTGCCGCGGATGCTCCTCGACCACGACAGTCCGCTGCGCGTGCCGCTCGCTTACCTGCCGCGCGCCGCTCCGTGGCTCGCGCGCTTCGTCGCGTCGGCTGCGCCTCGGCGGGTCGAAGCGAGCGCGCGTACGCTCGCGGCGCTGCATGCCGGCGCAACCGCTCGCCATATTGCACTCGCGCGCGAAGTCGGCGTGCCCGAGCTCGTGCTCGAGCACGGTCACCTGTATCTCTACACGGATCACGCCGCGCTCGTGAAGGATGGTGCAGCATGGGAGTTGCGCCGACGACACGGTTGCGCGGCTGAGCAACTCGACCGCGCTGGCATCCTCGCACTGGAGCCCGGCGTGCATGCCCGCTACGGCACCGCGATGTTTCTGCGCGACCATGCGACGATTCGCAATCCGTTCCGCTACGTCGGCGCGATCGCGAAAGCATTCGTGGCGCGAGGCGGCGCGCTGCGCCGCGCCGAGGTGACAGCGCTGTCCCGCTCAGCCGATCGCTGGACGATCGCGATGCCTGGGGAATCGGTGCATGCGGACGCGATTGTCGTCGCGGCAGGTGCCTGGTCGCGACGCCTGCTCGATGCGCAGGGCCTCAGGCTGCCGCTCGAAACGCAGCGTGGCTATCACGTCGAGTTCGATGGCGCGGCACCGGTCTCGCGAAGCGTCGTGGTGACCGACCGCAAGGTCTTCGTCACGCCGATGGAAACGGGATTGCGCGTCGGCGGCACAGTCGAGATCGCCGGTCTCGCCGCAGCTCCTGACTGGCGCCGCGCGGACGCGCTCGTCAGCGCGGCACGCACGGCGTTCCCGGATCTACCCGCTGCGCCCGCGCGCCGCTGGATGGGTCACCGCCCGTGCCTGCCCGACTCGGTTCCGTACATCGGTGCGGTTGCCGACCGACCGGGGCTCTTTGCGGCGGTCGGGCACGGGCACCTCGGCCTCACCGACGCTCCGGCAACGGCAGGGCGCATCGCCGACATGCTCGCGGGCATCGGCTGAGCCGTCGAACGTGAAACCGTGCGTCACCGAAGCGCGCGCGCGAAGACGTCCATACCGCCGCCTGCGAGAACGAAAGCGCCGATGGTGACGTAGATCAGCGCGGCGACCGCATGAACGACACGCGGGTGCACGCGCCGCGCAACCCGCTCGCCGAACAACACTGCCGGAATGTCGGCGATCAGCATGCCTAGAGTCGTGCCCGCGATCACCGCGTAGAGATCCTGAAAGCGCGCGGCGAGCGCGACCGTCGCGATCTGCGTCTTGTCGCCCATCTCGGCAAGGAAGAACGTGACGAGCGTGGTGACGAAGATGCCATAGCGCCCGCGCGCGACGTCGGCGGAGTCGACCTTGTCGGGTACGAGAAGCCACGCCGCGATCGCGACGAACGAGAGTCCCAGGATCCAGCGCAGCGCGGCCGGACCGAGCACCGAGGCGAGCCACGCGCCGACAACGCCGGCGATCGTATGGTTGACGACGGTCGCCGCGGCGATGCCGGCGATGACGGGGAACGGGCGCTTGAAGCGCGCGGCGAGCACGAGCGCGATCAGTTGCGTCTTGTCGCCGATCTCCGCGAGGGCGACGACGCCGGCAGAGACGAGAAGGGCTTCCATCGGGCACCTGTCCGGTCGGGCGGCTTCGACAACAAGTGTGTTGACGCAGCCCCGCCGGAGCCCGGCGCTGACTATTCCCCGAGGAGCGGGCGGCGAGTATAACCCAGGGAGCAGCCGCGCTCCGCTAGAACGTCTCGACCCACGGACGAAGCTCGATCTCCCAAGCCCACGCGCTCCTCGGCTGGCGCAGCAGCTCGAGGTACGTTCTGGCGATCGCGCCAGGATCGAGCATCGAGTCGGGCTTTTCCGGCGGCTCGGTCCGGCCCGGATCGCGGATCGCGCCGTCGATCACCACGTGCGCCACGTGGATGCCCTGCGGCGCCAATTCGCGCGCCATGCTCTGCGCGAGGCCGCGAAGCGCGAACTTCGCCATCGCGAACGGGGCGGATCGCGGGTAACCCTTGACGCTCGCAGAGGCTCCGGTGAAGAGGATCGCGCCGTGCCCCTTCGCCAGCATGCGCCGCGCCGCCTCGCGCGCGACGAGAAACGCGCCGAACGCGCCGACGGCAAGCGCACGCTCGACGTCCGCAGGCTCGAGGTCGATCAGCGCACCACGCGCCCTCATGCTCGGGTTGTAGACGACGGCGTTCGGCGTGCCGATCTCGCGATCGACGGTCTCGAAGAGGCGCGCGACGTCGCCGGCTTTCGTCGCGTCGCAGGCGAATGCCCGGGCACCGGTTTCGGCGCACAACCCCGCGAGCTTCCGCGCATCGCGCGCGGCGAGCGCGACCCTCATGCCCTCGGCGCCGAACGTGCGGGCGATCGATGCGCTGAGCCCGCTTCCCACGCCGACGATCAGCGCGACCTCGTTGCCGGGTACGGCCGCAGACATTCGTCGCTCGGCGTCGCGCCGCTCAGCTTTCGAGATGATCCTTCATCCTGGTCAGCGCCACTGTCGCAGCGATGCCGCCGAGCGTGTTGACGAGGCCGCGATGCTGCGCGTAGAACTGCGCGAGCGCATCCGCGACGCCCGGGTGCGCGTCGTTCGCGTGGTTCACGACGTTCTCGACCTCCTGCGGCGTCAGCTCCGACGCCTGCTGGGGCGTGATCTGCGTCTGTCCGGGACCGAGCAGCTTGCCGAGGACGCCGCCTCCGAGCCCGGCGGCGACACCGGGCCCGACCGTGGCAAGAATCTGATTGAGCATCCCCGCCTGCTGCGCGCCGTTCGAGTTGCCGAACAGCTGTCCGACGATGTTGCCGATCGGTGGGGTCTTCTCGGACGAGAACGCCGCGTTGAGACCCTTCGCGAGGACATCCGCCGGCGCATTCTGCGTGACCTGGTCGAGCTGCGGCGCGCCTGATCCCGCGCCGAGTGCCTGCTTCAGAGTGTCGAAAAGTCCCATCTTCGTCTCCTTCCGGACCGATGCGACGAAACCCGCGGTGCGCTGCCATCATGCATCGTAGTCTGATCGGTCGCAACCGGCGGCGGGTGGCGAGCGCGGCTCGACGCAGGGGTCGACGGCACGAGCGGATAATGAGCTGGCCGTGGGTCGCGCGCCGCGTGCGGGCGGCCTGCGGCGGCGGTACCCGGCACTCAACGCTCGACGGAGGCCGATGGTGAATTCCTTCGACGCGATCGTCATCGGAACCGGGCAGAGCGGTCCTGCCCTCGCCGCACGCCTTGCCGGAGCAGGCATGCGCGTGGCCGTCATCGAAAAGGGTCGCTTCGGCGGAACCTGCGTCAACAACGGCTGCACGCCGACCAAGGCGCTGGTGGCGAGCGCCTACGTCGCCCGCGTTTGCAGGAGGGCGCAGGAATACGGGATCGACGTCGGCGGGACGATCAGCGTCGACATGCGGCGCGTCAAGGCGAGAAAGGACGCGATCGTCGCGAGGTCGACGACCTCGGTCGAGCGCTGGATGCGCTCGCTTCCCGGCGCGACAGTCGTGCAGGGGCACGCACGCTTCGTCGACGCGCACACGGTGCGCGTCGGCAGCGAGACGCTTCGCGGCGAGCGCGTGTTCGTCAACGTGGGCGGCCGGCCCGCCGTCCCGCAGCTCCCCGGCCTCGAGCGCGTGCGTTGGCTCACGAGCGAGAGCATGATGGACGTCGACTCCGTTCCGGAACATCTGGTCGTCGTCGGCGGGAGCTACATCGGGCTCGAGTTCGGGCAGATGTACCGGCGCTTCGGAAGCCGCGTCACGATCGTCGAGATGGGACCGCGGCTGATCGGTCGCGAAGACCCCGATGTGTCCGCGGCGGTCGGGGAGATCCTCGCCGCCGAAGGCATCGACATCCGGCTTGGCGCGCAATGCGTCGCCTTCGAGGCGGGCTCTCCCGGCGTCGCAGTCCGCGTCGATTGCGCGAACGGGCCGCCCGCGGTGGATGCAACGCATGTACTGCTGGCCGTCGGGCGGGTGCCGAATACCGACGACCTCGGCCTCGCCGACGCCGGCATCGCAACCGACGCGCGCGGCTACATCGTCGTCGACGAAGGGCTGCGCACGAGCGCGGAAAACGTCTACGCGCTCGGCGACTGCAACGGCCGCGGCGCGTTCACCCACACCTCGTACAACGACTACGAGATCGTCGCCGACAACCTGCTCGCGGGAGCGTCACGGAAGGTCAGCGACCGCGTACCGATCTATGGCCTCTTCATCGATCCGCCGCTCGGGCGCGTCGGCATGACCGAGGCCGAAGCGCTGCGCCGCGGCTCCGGCGCGCTCATCGGCAAGCGCCCGATGACGCGCGTCGCACGCGCCGTCGAGAAAGGCGAGGCGCAGGGCTTCATGAAGGTCATCGTCGATGCCACGAGCCGGCGCATCCTCGGCGCAGCGATTCTCGGCGTCGGCGGCGACGAAGCCGTCCACTCGCTCGTCGATGCGATCGATGCAGGGCTTCCGTACACGGCGGTCCAGCACGGCGTGCGCATCCATCCGACGGTGAGCGAGTTGATCCCGACGATCCTGGGCGAGCTCGCTCCGCTTGCACCGCCCGCAGTCAGAAGCGGCGCGTGACGCTCACCACGACGGCATTGCGTCGCTTCGCTCCGGCGACCGGATAGGGATATTGCAGCGTGCTGACGCCGGACCACGCGAGGGTTGCCGTGAAGCCCGATAGATCGAAGCTGACGCCGGCTCCAGCGTCGACGATGGTTCGCGGCGTTCGGCTGTCGTAGTAGCCCGTACTTTCCTGTCGCAGGAGCCCCGCGCGGACAAACGCATTCGCCGATTCGCGAAGCGGGCGCGACCCGCTCGCTTCGAAGTACCAGGTGGCTCCGGGCTGACCGAAATAGTGGGGAGCATAGGACGCCCTTGCCGCAATCCCCGAGTACGCAATTCCGACGTGGACCTCTGCATAGTCGTAGATGCGTTGCGCCGGGAAGGCCGACGCGCTCGCGCCAACGTCGAGGTCGGGGCCCTCGCCCAGCTTAAGCGAGTAGCCGGCGAATCCGAGAAGCTGGGCGGTGCCGCCATGGCGGTCGTCGAGGCGCACGTTGGATGCGAACGCGCCGGCGTAGATTCCTGTCGGAGCGTCATAATCCACGGTCGCCTGCACGACCGGGCGATTGCCGGTGAGCGAGATGCCGCGAAAGCGGTAGTCGGACGCCACGGTCGCGCTGCCGGAAACCTGAGCGTCGGCCGCGATGCCCCACAGGGCAAAGGCGAGGGCGAGCCCGGCGCGCGGCACCCGGTGCCGCTCAATCGACCGGCGGTGACGGCCCGGCGTGCATCGCGCACGCGCAGGTCCGCGCGGCGCGCTCCACCACGGCATAGCCATCGATCGATCCTGGTGCGCCGAGGTCGGTCCGTGACCGCGTGGCAAGTACCGCCCGCACCGCGTCGGGCGGCGTCGCGGGATCGAGCTCCTTCAGCAGCGCGACCACGCCGGTGACCTCGGCGGCCGCAAACGACGAGCCGTCGACGAATCCCCAGCGCGCGCCGGGTAGCGGCGCAGGGATGTCGCGACCCGGCGCGAGGAACGCAGCACCCGACGTCCCGGCGCGCGCCTCGGAGTCGACGGCGATCACGTCCGCCAGCGAAGCCGGGAAGCCGCCTGCGGCGGCGCGCGGATCGAAGGCGGCCACGACCACGGCGCCCCGTGCCATGGCCACATCGAGGAGTCGCGCGAGAAGCGTGTCGGAAGGTCCGCTGAGACTGAGGTTGATCACCTGTGCGTGCTGGTCGATTGCGAACTGCAATGCCTTGGCGAGCGTGAACGAGCTGCATCGCGCCGCACTGGCACCGCGCTGCATCCAGCAGGCACGCAACCCGAGCACGCGGGCGTCGGGCGCGACCCCGATGGTGCTCGCGTCGGTGCCGCCTGCCGCGATGATCCCGGCGACCGCAGTGCCGTGGACTTCGGCAGGAACGGGCGCGTCGTCGACGAAATTGCGCAGCAGGGCGACGCGCCCCGCAAGATCCGGGTGTTTCGCATCGACGCCGGTATCCACCACCGCGATCCGTACTCCGCGTCCCGTCGCGAAGCGATGCATTTCCGCAAGCCGCCACGAAGCCGCGACGGGCTCGAGCTCGTACAATGACTTGTTCTCTGCGAGTGCGTGGAATGCGTGCATCGGCTGTGCCGACTCCACGCGGGCATCGCGCGCGAGCCGGCCGACGACCCCGTCCGCTTCGACCCCGTTCCCAGCGCGCGTCCGCATGACGAAGCAGTCGACGCCGAGCGCCGGCATCGGCCAGTCGTCGGCAACGCTGAGGCCGTACTCGACAGCGAGCGACTGCGCGACGCGACGCAGCGCCGCTCGCTCGGGACGCGACGCGTAGGCGGCGGCGTAGCTGGTGTCGGGTCTGAAGTGCGCGAGCGGCAATCGCAACATGACGAGGATCTCGCCGTCGAGTTGCGCCGGAGCCTCCTGATGCGCGCTCGTCGGCGCCACGGTGGGAAGCGCGGCCGCGGCGGCGATGGTTCGAGCCGCCCCCGCGGTGCAGGCCAGCGCGGCAACGAGCAGCACGACCCGCGCCGAACGTGTGGTCACGACTTCGGTACCGGCCCGAACGGCGCCGCGAACAGGACCGACTGCTGCGACCCGAACATCGCCAGCGCGGATGCCATTCGCTCGGGAGCGAGCGCGAGAACATAGGCATTTCCCGAGGTCGGGCCGTCGACGACGCGTGCGCCGGCGATGCGCAGGATGCGCCGCATGTCTGCCTCGGTAATGCCGGGATCGAACACGACGACGATGCGACCCGTGTCAGCCGCTGCGCCGGCCGAGCCGAGCGTCCGGTAGGCGGCAGCGGGCGGGCGGATGTCTGCGACGACGGCGCCGAGCACCACAATCACGGCGAGCTGCGCCGCGAGCGCCCATCGCACCCACGGGGTGCCGCGGCGCCATGCTTCCGCGACGAGCGCAAGGCGACCTGCCTGGCGCGCGCGTTGCGCGGGCGGAGCATCCTGCGACAAGTCCGTCGTGGTGAACGGGCGGCTCTGCGCGCCGACGCCGGCGGCCGCACCGCGTGCGGCATCGATCAGCCGCTGCGGCAGCGGCTCGTCCAGAACGGTGTCGAGGCCGCGGCGCAGCCATGCGTTCTGCTGCGCGATGCCGGCCGCCCGCGTCGCGAGCGCGCGGTCGACCGCGATGTCCTCCTCGAAGCGCCGGCGCCGGTCCTCGGCAAGCTGGCCATCGGCCCAGGCATGGAGATCGTCGTCGAGACGGATGGATTCGCTCATCGCTTGTTCATTGCCCAGTCATCGCACGAGGCGAAGCGGCACCGCGGCAGGCGCCTCGCCGACCATCCTCCGCAGCCGCTCGCGGGCGCGCGACAGGCGCGACATCACGGTTCCGATCGGAATCGCGAGCATTGACGCGATCTCCTCGTAGCGCATCTCCTCGACGGCGGCAAGCACCAGCACCTCGCGCTGCTCGGGTGGCAGATTGCCAAGCGCACGCAACGCCTCGCGCAGCTCCACATACTCGTGCTGCGTGGCCCGGACCGAGGCCTGCCATTCGATGCCGTTCTCCTCGTCGTCGAGCGAAACGTTGCGCCTGTCGCGCGCAAGCGCCGCGCACTGGTTGGCAAACAGGTTATGCATGATCGTAAACAACCATGCGCGCAAGTCCGTTCCGGGCGTCCAGAGCGCTCGCTTCTCCCAGCCGCGGGCGAGCGTCTCCTGCACGAGATCGTCCGCCCGCACGGCATCGCCCGTGAGCGCCCGCGCGTAGCGGCGCAGCCGGGGGATGGCGGCGAGAAGGTCTGCCTCCGGCAGCGGCGCCGCCGATGGCTGGTCGTCCGGGTCGATCGCAGACCCCTTTCTGTCCTGGGAGCCCCGGCGGGTCGAGGCGCCGGATCAAACGGTAAACGCCCGGCTCCGGGCAGCTATTCCCGCGTATCGTACGCCGCCCGACGACACCCCTCGACCGGCGGTCAGCGGGACACCGGCCATCGCGCGCGTCCGGTCGCTCTCAGCCTAAGCGCAGCACCGCGTCGACCATCGCATCGACGTCGCGCAGTTGAGTCCGGTGGTTGACGATCGCTGCGCGGATCGCGAGCTTGCCGTCGAGGATCGTCGACGACGGCGCCGCGATCCCCGATTCGTGGAGGTCGGCCACGATGCGCGCATTCGTCGCATCGGCGTCGGCGTCGCGCAGGCGAAAGCACACGATGTTGAGCTGCGCGGGCGCGAGGAGCTCGAGGCGCTCCTCGGCGCGCACGCGACGCTCGAGGTGGCGAGCCACCGCGCAGGTCCGCGAGATCACTTCGCCGAGCCGATCGGTGCCGTACACCTTGAGCGTGAACCAGGTCTTGAGCGCGCGGAAGCCACGCGAGAGATCGGGGCCGAAATCGCAGGGCCACGGCGAGCCCGCCGCAAGCCCGCGCGACTCGCGCCTCAGGTACGCCGCAGGCGACGCGAACGCCGCTCGATGCTTCGCCCCGTCGCGGACCAGCAGAAAGCCCGCGTCGTAGGGCACCTGACCCCACTTGTGAAAATCGAACGCGATCGAATCGGCGCGCTCGATGCCGGCAAGCCGCGGCGCGAGATCGGGCGCGAGCATCGCGAGCGCGCCGAACGCCCCGTCGATATGGAACCACAGTCCCTCTTCGCGGCAGAGCTCGGCAAGCGCGTCGAGGTCGTCGATGGCGCCGGTGTTGACGGTCCCGGCGGTGCCGATCACTGCAAAAGGCGTCAGCCCCTGGCGCCGGTCTGCGGCGAGCGCATCGCGCAGCGCAGCGACGTCGATGCGATGCAGGCTGTCGGTTCGGATCGAGCGCAATGCACCGCCGCCGAGGCCGGAGAGCTCGAAAGCCTGGCGCACGCAGCCGTGCGCGGAAGCCGATGCGTAGGCGACGAGTCGGCGATTACTGGCAGCGATGCCGTCGCGGCGCACCTCGACGCCGAGTGTGGCCGTACGCGCGGTCACGACCGCCATGAAGTTGGCCATCGACGTGCCGGTGACGAACACCCCGCTCGCCCCGGCGGGAAACGCGAAGATCCGGCGCGCCCATTCGACGATCTGCCGCTCGACCTCGATCGGGACGTGATCGCGGCCGCCGAGATTGGCGTTGAGTCCTCCTGCGAGCATCTCGGCGAGCATGCCGACCGGCGTCCCGCCGCCGTGCACCCAGCCCATGAATCCGGGATGAACGTTACCGGTCGTATACGGCAGGATCGACTCCCTGAATTCGTCGTACACCGCATCGAGGCCCGTCGGCTGGCGCGGCAGATCGGCACGGAATCGCTCGCGCACTGCAGCGGGAATCGGCCGCCACACCGGGCGCGAGCGGATGCCCTCTATGTAGTCGAGCATGTCGTCGAGCATCCGGTGCCCTTCGCGCCGGAGATCGGCCCAGTCGTCGGGGTCGAGCGTGCGGCCCGCCGCCTCGTCGGAACGATCGGGTTGCTGTTGCGGGTCGAAGAGTTTTGCGGAGCGGGTCATCGCTTTCGGACGGCTGCCGAGGCGGGCGTACTGCGGACCCGCGCATCACCGGGACCCGCGCATCATAGCGCCGCACGCTGCGCGCGCGCGCGACCGGGTTACCGCCGCGCCGATCGTGCGGGGAGTCACGTCTGCTCCAGCGCGACTCTTGCGCTCGATCAAAGCGTGGTCGCCTGCACGCTGCGATGCTCGTCGACGTGTACGCTGCACGTGTGAGAGGCACCCCATGACTGCGCCATCCGAGAGGACCGAGTTCGGATCGATTGCATTGCCTGCGCCAGACTGGGAGCCTGCGCGTCCGCTGCTGCGTATGCTGCGCGCGCGGCACAGCTCGCGCGAATTCGGGTCGCGCGAGCCCGATCAGCGAGTGCTCGCGACGCTGCTCTGGGCGGCGTTCGGCGTCAACCGCGACGATCGCGACGGGCGCACCGCACCGTCGGCGCACGATCGGCGCGAGATCGACGTCTACGCCGTCCTCGCGCGCGGCGCCTACCGCTACGACGCGCCCGCGGGGATGCTTCATCTCGTCGCGAGCGGCGATCTGCGCTCGCTCACCGGCGTGCAGGATTTCGTCTCGGGTGCGCCGATCAACCTCGTCTACGTGGCCGATATGGCGAAGATGGGCGATGCCGGACACGACGAGCGTACGTTCTATGCCGCTGCCGATGCGGCGGTGATCGCACAGAACGTCTACCTCTTCTGCGCGTGCACCAGCATGGCCACCGTCGTCAGGGGCCTCGTCGACCGCCGCAGGCTCGCCCCGGCACTCGGCCTGCGCATCCAGCAGCGGATCGTCCTCGGACAGAGCGTCGGCTATCCGCCCTGATTCCCGGGCGCGAGCGTGAATGCCGCGCCGCGCACAGGCATCGCAACCTTGTGCCCTCCCGCTTCGAGGGCGGTAGCGAGCGCCTGCATGCCGCGGTCGGGCTCGCCATGGACAAGGAACGTGAGCTGTGGCGTCCCGCTCGCCGCGTGCCAGGCGATCAGCTCGCTCCGGTCGGCATGGGCGGAGAAGCCGTTGATCGTGTGGATGCGCGCCCGCACGCGCACCGGCTCACCGAGAATCTGCACCTCCTTCGCACCGTCGATGATCTGCCTCGCAAGCGTGCCTTCCGCGGCGAAACCGACGAAGATCACACTCGACGCCTCGCGCCAGAGGTGGCTGCGCAGGTGATAGCGGACGCGTCCGCCCGTGCACATCCCCGATCCCGCGATGATCACCGCTCCGCCGGTGATGCGATCGAGCGCCATCGAATCCGAAGCCTCGCGCATATACCGCAGACCGGGCAGATCGAACGGATCGCCGCCTGCGAACGCGCGGCGAGTTTCGTCGTCGTAGCATTCCGGGTGGCGACGCATGATCTCGGTAGCCGAGATCGCCATCGGCGAATCGAGGAACACCGCGAGCGTGTGCGGCAGACGGCCGCGTTCGACGCCTTGGCGCAGGAAGTAGAGAATCTCCTGCGTCCGTTCGAGCGCGAAGGTCGGAATGATGCTGTTGCCGCCCGCCTTCAGCGTTGCGCCGATCGCCGCCCACAGCTCCTCGACCGAATCGTCGAGGCTGCGGTGAACGCGGTCGCCGTAGGTCGACTCCATGACGACGTGGTCGGCTCGTGGCGGAGGCGCGGGATCGCGCAGGATCGGATGCCCGACGCCGCCGAGGTCGCCCGAGAATACGATCCGGCGCGCGCCGCCTTTGTCGCGCGCGTCGATCGTCAGCGTTGCGGACCCGAGGATGTGCCCCGCGTCGGCGAACGTCACCGCGAGGCCGTCGGCGAGCTCGATGCGCTCGCCGTAGACGGCGCTGCGGCCGAAGCGATCGAACGACCACAGCGCGTCGGCGACCGTGTACAGCGGTCCCGGTGGAGGACGGCCGCGCCGCCGTGCCCGGCGCTCCGCCACCCGTGCATCCTCTTCCTGCAGATGGGCGGCATCGAGAAGCACGAGCCTCGCGAGCTCGCGCGTCGCCGCCGTCGCGATGATCTCGCCGCGGAAGCCCTCCTTCACCAGCAGCGGAATGCGCCCGCAGTGGTCGAGATGGGCGTGCGTCAGCAGCAGCCAGTCGATGCCATGCGGATCGAAGCCGAACGGCTCACGGTTCTCGTCGACGATCTCGCGTCGCCCCTGATAGAGCCCGCAATCGACGAGGACGCGCCGTCCGCCGGCCTCGAGGAGGAAGCACGAGCCGGTGACCCCGCCCGCCGCACCGTGAAACGACAGCATCATGGCGCGACCGAGCTGATGTTCGCGATCGGCTCGGGCGGGCGTTCGGGATGGGCGTGCCATGCGCGAATGCCGTCCCAGATCTCCTGCGCCGTTTCCGCGTACCAGAAGAGCTCGAGGTCCTCGGGATCGATCGTGCCCTCGTCGACGAGGAACTCGAAATCGATTGCGCGGCGCCAGTACTGCTCGCCGACGAGCACGATCGGCACCGGCGCGATGGTTCGCGTCTGGATGAGCGCAAGCGCTTCGAAGAGCTCGTCCATCGTGCCGTAGCCTCCGGGAAACACGACGAGCGCGCGTGCCCGCTGGACGAAGTGCAGCTTGCGAATGGCGAAATAGTGGAAGCGAAAGCAGAGCTCGGGCGTCAGATACGGATTCGGATACTGTGGGTGCGGGAGCTTGACGTTGAGCCCGACCGTCTCGGCGCCGGTCTCGAACGCACCGCGGTTGGCGGCTTCCATGATCCCCGGGCCGGCGCCGGTCATCACGACGAGCTCATGCGGATGGCCGTCGCGGCACGATTCGGCGACGATGCGTCCGAGCTCGCGCGCCGCAGTGTAGTAGCGACTCTTGGCGGCAATGCGCTCGGCGATGCGCACGTCGCGCCGGGCGTCGGGATCATCGGGCGCTTCGACGACGCGCGCGCGTGCATCGCGCAGACGACGCTGCGCCGCCGCGGGCTCGGCAATGCGGGTGCTGCCGAACACGACAATCGTCCGGTGAATGCCGTGCTCGTCGAGCAGGCGCTCGGCTTTCGCGTAGTCGAGATCGAGCCGGATTCCGCGCATCTCGGGCCGCTGCAGGAGCGCGGGATCCTCGTCGGCCTGGCGGTAGCTCGGGCTTTCGAGCAGCCGCTTCACGCGCTCCGGCGCTTCGACGTCGTCCTCGCTCGACTTGGGACGGTGCCACGGCAGCGGACGCGTGCGCTCGCGCGCGGGCGGGCACGGGGCTGCGCGTCCGTCGCGGGTGGAAGGCTGCGGATCGTCGCTCATGTCGCGGATCCTCCGTGCGGTCGCGCCAGCAGTTGTCGCGTATGGCGCGCGATCACCAGGTTCTCGTCGCTCGCGACGACCCACGCCGAGACCGGGTCGCCGTCGCGCGAGATCTTCGGCCCGCCGCGCGCGTTGGCGTCCTCGTCGACGGTCAATCCGAGCCAGCTCGCATCGCGCAGCACGCGTGCGCGGATCGGCGCCGCGTTCTCGCCGATGCCGCCGGTGAACACGAGCGCGTCGAGTCCGCCGAGCGCGGCGGCGAGCGAGCCGAGCGCGCGCCCGATCCGGTAGACGAAGAGATCGATCGCCTCGCGCGCGGCGGGCGAATCGCTCGCGAGAAGCACGCGCATGTCGGACGAGATCCCGGAGACGCCGAGGAGACCCGATCCTTCGTAGAACAGCGTTTCGAGGGCATCGGCGTCGCGCACTTCGTGGCGCAGGAGGTGCAGGACGAGTCCGGGATCGAGCGCGCCGCAGCGCGAGCCCATCGGCAGGCCGTCGAGCGCGGTGAAGCCCATCGTCGTGGCAACGCCGATGCCGGCGGCGATCGCGCACATGCTGGCGCCGTTGCCGAGATGCGCGACGACGATGCGCTCGCGGGTGCACGCGGGAGCGATTGCCGGAAGCGCGGCGACGATCGATTCGTACGACAGCCCGTGGAAGCCGTAGCCGCGGTACCCCTTCGCCGAGAGATTGCGCGGCAATGCGTACATCTGCGCGAGCGCGGGCTCGACGCGGTGGAACGCGGTGTCGAAGCATGCGACCTGCGGCACACCCGGCGCGAGACGGCCGATCGCGCGGATTGCCGCGATCTGCTGCGGCTGGTGCAGCGGAGCGAGCGGAACGAGCGCGTCGAGATCGGCGAGGACGACCGGGTCGACCACCACCGGATCCGCGTAGCGCGTGCCGCCGTGCACGATTCGGTGACCGACCGCCGACCACGCGCACGCGCGGCCGAAGTGCGCCTCGAGCCAGTGGTGAACGACTTCGACGGCGGCGGCGTAGTTCGGTGCCGCGACCGTGGCGTCGACGAGGCGCGCGCCGCCGCCTGCGCTCACCCGCAGCCGCGACGCCTGTCCGACCGCATCGACCTCGCCGTGGAGCCGACCCGCGACGCCGCCCTCGCGAGCGGCGTCGAAGATCGAGAACTTGACGCTCGACGAGCCGGCGTTGAGAACGAGGAGGGGCGCGTCCCCGGTTGCCTCGGCCCGGCTCAACCTCGCGCGACCCTACGCGACTGCGCGCGTCGCAGCGCCTTTCGGCGCCGTCCTGCCGGCCGTCTCGGCCTTCTTCTTCGCGGCGACGGGGCGACGCTTCACACGCTCGCTGCTGCGAACGATGAGTACCGGTACCGTCGCCTCGCGCACGACCTGCTCGGCGTCGCTGCCCATCAGCACGCGCGAAAGCCCGCGACGGCCATGGGTTCCGATCACGATCAGGTCCGCCTTCGCCTTGCGCGCGGCGCGCAGGATCGCTCGCGCAACCGGCTCACCGCGGCTATCGACGAGCATCGGCTCCACGCTGATCTGCATGGCCCGCGCCGCGGCGGTGGCCCTGGCGAGGATCGCTTCGCCGCTCTTCCGCAGACCGGCGTAGAGCGTCTCGGTATAGCTCGGCGGCACGTAGCCGCCTTCGAAGCCGACCACCGCGGCAGAGCTGTCGATCACGTGCAGCGCGTGGAGCACCGCGTCCTGATCGCCGGCAAGTGCCAGGGCCGACTTGAATCCGGCGTTGGACGGTGCGCTCCCGTCGAGCGCCACCAGGATCGATTTGAACATGGAAATCTCCAATCTCGTCCGGGCCGGAATCGATGCCGACCCATCATCGGCTTCCATCAGACCACGACAGCATGTCGATCGGGTTGACAGACGTCAAGGGTCGGCGCCGCCAGGATCAGCACCGCCAGAATCAGCGCCGCCAGTGAACGCGGACCCCATAGGCGTTAGTGTCGAACGCCATCTCGAGATTCCCGTCGTGCGCCCGACGCAGCGCCTCGCCGATGCGCCGCGGCAGATGGATGTCGGTGGTGGTGACCTCGATCCGCTCGGGGCTCTCGTCGAGCGCCATGATCCGGTGCATCGGATGCTCGGCGTTCTCCTGCTCGGACTGATGGCGCACGAGATGCACCAGCTCGGCACGATGCGCGGCGACGTAGGGCCCCTCGGCAATCACCTGCCCGGCCGGCAGGCGATCGCGCGTTCGCCGGCACGCCGGGCAGGTCTCCGCCGCCCCCGTGCCTGCGCTCGGACCCCACCGCCAGCGGCCGTCCCGATACGTCGCGCCGCAGGTGCCGCAGTGCGTTCCCTCCGCATACTTGCCGCGCGGCTCGTAGGGATCGTGGCGCGTGTCGTCGAATACGCGAGCGCCGTAGCGGGTGAACTGTCCGGGCGACGTCGCCGGTGCCGGTGTTGTCCGTCTGCGCGCCACGTCGGGCCTCCTCTCCAATGACGATCGGAACATATGCCGATCGTGCCTCTCCGCCGCACAACGGCGTTGATCGCGGTCAAGACATCGTCCGGCGACGGTCCTACGATCGGCGGACGACCGGAATCGCAACGGGTGCGACGTGGTCAAACCCCGCGCGCCGGCGGGCGTCGACGACGCCGCGAAGACATTCCGGCGCCTGCAAACCAATCGAGAGGTGGAACATGGCAAATCTTGCACGCTTCAATCCCCTTGCCGAGCTGACGCGGTTCGATCCGTTCCGCGACTTCGACGACATGTTCAGGCTTCCGCAGACGATGCTGCGCAGCCTGCCCGAGGAGCCGCAGATCAGGATGGACGTCTCCGAAGACGAGAAGGCGTTCGTCGTCAAGGCCGAGATTCCCGGGGTCAGGAAGGACGACATCAAGGTCTCGATCGATGGCAATCGCGTCTCGATCAGCGCCGAGCTGAAGAAGGAAAAGGAAGAGAAGAAAGGCGAGACGGTGATCCGCAGCGAGCGCTACTACGGCAGGCAATTCCGCGGCTTCACGCTGCAGCAGGACGTCGATGCGTCGAAGGCCGAGGCGAGCTACGAGGACGGAGTCCTCGCGCTGAAGCTGCCGAAGAAGGAGCCGACGAGCGTAAAGGAAATCGCGGTGAAGTGAGGTGAGCGACGCCGCCTTCGCGCGCCGTCGCGAGGCGATGGTCGAGCACGCCATCGCCTCGCGCGGCATCGGCTCGGAGCTCGTCCTGACCGCGATGCGCGGCGTCCCGCGCGAAAGGTTCCTGCCGCCTTCGCTCGCCGAGTTTGCGTACGAGGACACGGCACTGCCGATCGCCGCCGGCCAGACGATCTCGCAGCCGTACATCGTCGCGCTGATGGCCGATGCCCTCGCCCTCGAAGGCGGCGAGAAGGTGCTCGAGATCGGAACCGGCTCCGGCTATGCGGCGGCCGTGCTCGCGCGCATCGCCCGCGACGTCTACACGGTCGAGCGCATCGGCGAGCTCGCCGGGAAAGCCGCGTCGACGCTGGCGAGCCTCGGCCTCGGCAACGTCCACGTCCGTCACGCCGACGGTACGCACGGCTGGGCCGAGCACGCGCCCTACGATGCGATCTCGGTCGCCGCCGTCGGCCCCGCGGTACCCGAAGCGCTGAAGCATCAGCTGCGCATCGGCGGCAGGATGGTGATCCCGGTCGGCACCGACACTCGCGTGCAGGAGCTCGTTCGCGTCACGCGACTCTCCGAAACGGAATTTCGCACCGAGGAGATCGCCGACGTCCGCTTCGTTCCGCTGGTCGGCACCGGGGTGCCGACGCGGGCGGAGGCGCGTCGCCCGCGGGCGCGATCCGTGCAACCGGGCGCAATCGCCGAAATAGCCGCCGCGTGCGAGCCGTTCTCGTCGATCGACGACGCCGATCTCGAGGCGCTCCTGCGGCGCATCGGCGACGCGCGCATCGTGCTCCTCGGCGAAGCGACCCACGGCAGCTCGGAGTTCTACCGGATGCGCGATCGCATCTCGCGCGAGCTGATCACGAAGAAGGGGTTCGACTTCGTCGCGATCGAGGGCGATTGGCCCGACGCTGCGCGCATCGACCATTACGTCCGGCACGCGGAGACGCCGCCGTCGGAATGGACGGCGTTCGCGCGCTTTCCGACCTGGATGTGGCGCAATCGCGAGGTCGCAGCGTTCGTCGACTGGCTCCACGCGCTCAACGGCAGCGTCGCGCCCGGGCAGCGCGTCGCATTCCACGGCCTTGATCTGTACAGCCTCCACAACTCGATCCGCGCGGTGATCCGCTATCTCGACGAGGTCGACCCGAATAGCGCCGAGGTTGCGCGGTTGCGCTATGCCTGCCTCACGCCGTGGCAGTCCGACCCCGCGATCTACGGGCATGCGGCGATCACGGGCCACTACCAGAGTTGCGAGCCCGAGGTGGTGTCGATGCTCACCGATCTGCTGGAGCGCCAGCGGTCCTACGCGGAACGCGACGGCGAGCGCTTTCTCGACGCCGCGCAGAACGCGAGGCTCGTCGCCAACGCCGAGCGCTACTACCGCGTGATGTATTACGGCTCGCGCGCGTCGTGGAACCTGCGCGACAGCCACATGTTCGAGACGCTGAGGACGCTGCTCGAGTTCCACGGCCCGATAAGCAAGGCAATCGTGTGGGCGCACAATTCGCACGTCGGCGATTCGCGCGCGACCGAGATGACGGCCCGCGGCGAATACAACATCGGCGAGCTGTGCCGGAAGACGTTCGGCCCCGCCGCCTACGCAGTCGGATTCGGCACGCATTCCGGAACGGTCGCCGCCGCCACCGACTGGGATGCTGCGATGGAAGTCATGCGCGTGCAGCCCGCGCTCGATGGCAGCTACGAAGCGTTGTGCCACGCGGCGGGCGGTACGCAGTGGCTGCTGCCGCTGCGCACCGCCGACGCGCCGGCCGTTGCCTCGGCGCTGTCGCGGCCGCTCCTCGAGCGAGCGATCGGCGTTGTCTACCGCCCGCATGCCGAGCGCGAAAGTCACTATTTCGAGGCCGAGCTCCCGCGGCAATTCGACGAGTACGTCTGGTTCGACACCACCACGGCCGTCGCTCCGCTCGCGACGCACGAGCTGCGCGGGTTGCCCGACACCTACCCATTCGGTCTCTGATCGCCATGCGGGCGACGGGGAACGGGCACGGCGGCGACCCGACTGCGGCGGCAGTGCACGCGCCGCTCGACGCGTGGGCGGTCCTGTCGCGTGCTAGCGAGATCGCGTGGACGCGAAGCGGCGGACGACGCGCGATCGAAGTCGCCGCAGCGGCGCGCAGCGACCGGCTGATCGCGTTCGCCCGCGCCCACTCGCCGTACTACCGCGATTGGTGGCAGGCCCACGGCGCGACGGAGGCGGGGCTCGCCGGTCTGCCGGCCGTCAGCAAGCGGTCGCTGATGGAGCGCTTCGACGACTGGGTCACCGACCGCAGGCTCCAGCGCGCCGGCGTCGAGGCCTTCCTCGCCGATCGCTCGAACATCGGCGAGTTCTTCCTCGATCGCTACGTGGTCTGGAAGAGCTCGGGGTCGAGCGGCGAGCCGGGGATCTTCGTGCAGGACCGCGCGGCGCTCGCCACCTACGACGCGTTGCTCTCGGCGCAGATCACGTCGACGCCGATCGTCGGCCGCTACCTGGCGAGCCTGCTGACCCAGGGCGGACGCGCTGCGCTCATCGCCGCGACCGGCGACCACTTCGCGAGCATCGCGTCGTGGCAGCGCGTCTGCCGCGGTACGCCGTGGCCGAACGCGCGGGCATTCTCGGTGATGGAGCCGATGCCGGCGCTGGTCGCGCAGCTCAACGCCTATCGGCCGGCGTATCTCGCGAGCTACCCGACGACGCTCGCGATGCTCGCGGCAGAGAAGCGGGCCGGCCGGTTGAAGATCGCGCCATCGTGCGTCTGGTCGGGCGGCGAATACCTCGCCGACACGACACGGCGTGCGATCGAGGAAGCCTTCGACGCGACGCTCGTCAACGAATACGGCGCGTCGGAATGCATGAGCATCGCCTTCACCTGCGGACGCGGGTCGCTGCACGTCAACGCCGACTGGGTGATCCTCGAGCCGGTCAACCGCGACCACTACCCGACGCCTCCCGGCGAGCGCTCGCACACGGTGCTTCTCACCAACCTCGCGAACTACGCGCAGCCGATCATCCGCTACGACCTCGGTGACAGCGTCACCGCGGTCACGGAGCCCTGCAGCTGCGGAAGTCCGCTGCCGGTGATTCGCGTCGAGGGCCGGCGTGACGACGTGCTGGCGCTGCGCACGCCGGACGGACGCAGCGTGCAGCTCGCACCGCTCGCGCTCACCACCGTGCTCGAAGATGCGCTCGCGTCGCGGCGCTTCCAGCTCGTGCAGACCGGGCCATCGCGAATCGTCGTCCGTCTGGCCGCGAGCGATCCGCGCGAGCGCAGCGCCGCATGGCCGGCCGCGCGGGGGGCTCTGCACGCCTACCTCGACCGGCAGGAACTCGGCAACGTCGAGCTCTACCTCGACAGCGCCGCCCCGGCGGCCGATGCCCGGAGCGGCAAGATGCGCGAGGTGCTCGCGGCCAGTCCGGCGCCCGCGACGGGCGACGATTCGCTTCAGCGGACGTGATTGGCGTGCGCAGGCGCTTCGATGGAGGCTGCGCGCGTCGCGACCTCGTCGAGCCCGGAGCGCAGACGCGCGAAGCCCGCCATCAGGCCGAAATAGCGATACTCGTCGCCGCCCTTCGCGCGGATCATCGCGACGAGACGGCGCCGGTCGTGCGCTGTCCAGCTCTCGATGCCATCGATCTGGGCGAGCACCGGCGCGAGTGCTGCTAGCGCGCGGCGCTCGCACTCGCTCCAGCGACCGGGGTCGAGCGGCGCCAGCACGCTGCGCATCCGTTCGACGGCAAACCGGACGGCGCGCGGACGATTGCCGTGGAAGCGCCCCGCGATCCATGCGGTGGCCGCGCGGCTGAGATCGACCGGATCGCAGCCGCGCACGGTGTCCGGGGCGACGACGAGCTCGAGATCGGAGCGCGTGAAGCGCCTGAGCGTTGCGCGCGGCGACCGGTACCCCGGGCCTTGCTGCATCCGCTCGAGCTCGCTCGCGGCGAGCGCGCGAAGCCGGGCGTCGACCGGCCGGAAGCCGAGGCGATGGTAGAACCAGAACGCACCCGATTCGAGTCCCTCGCGGTTGCCGGCTCCGAACTGATACGGCTCGACGACGAAGCGCTCGACCGCGAAGAGTTGCGCGTACGCGCGCAGGATCGACGCCATGACGAATGCCGACTCGCCACCGCGAAACGGCGCGAACACGTTGATGCCGATCCGGCAGGTGCCGAGAAACGGCCACCCGCCGCCGTAGGCGATCGGGATCGCGTTCTTGAACAAGAGATAGCCGATGTGCGAATCGAGCGCGGGCCGCCACTCGGGCTTCGCCGAGTAGAGCGCAATCGCGAGGCCGCGCCCGAGCGCGTGCCAGCGCGTCGCTTCCGGATCGGCGTGCGTGATCGGGTCGGTCTCGCGCCCGAGCATCGCGAGCACGCCGCGCGCGGTGCCGACGAGCTCCCGTCGCTCGCCGGCCGTCATCGGTCGCGGCGCCGGCAGCGCTTCGGCGATCGTGCGCGGGACGTCGACGTCGCGCAGGAGCGGCTCGCGATGATAGTGCGCCGTGCCGGCGGGGCCGCG
>DASVWR010000083.1:0-5977 GCA_036393115.1 Casimicrobiaceae bacterium | reverse complement strand
GCTGAAAGCCGTCGCGCGCGGCGCGAAGGGAACGCTGATCGGGCGCGCCTTCCTCTACGGGCTCGGCGCGATGGGCGAGGCCGGCGTCACCAGGTGCCTCGAGCTCATCAAAAACGAGCTCGACCTCACGATGGCGTTCTGCGGCAGGACGAAGATCGGCGACGTCGACAGGAGCGTGCTCTTGCCGCCGGGGTGATGCCTGCGATCACCGCGACAACGTCACGCGCGGCGTCGAGACGCCGCTACAGCGTGCGCAGGAACGCGACGAGATCGTCCTTCTCCTGCTGCGTGAAGCCGATCGCGAAGCGCTGGTTGTAGAAGTCGACGACCGCCGCTAGATCAGCCGCCGAGCCGTTGTGGAAGTACGGCGCGTGCGTCGCGAGTCCGCGCAGCGTCGGTCCTTTGAACTTGCCGATGTCCGCCCACTTGCCGGTGATGAGCGCACGCCCCGGGTCGGTCGTCTGCACGGTCTCGTACGGTGCGACGTTGTGCTGCAGCGTGTAAAGGGGCATATCCGGCGTGCGTCGCGATGCATCGGAAACGCCGATGTCGAGCGGTGCGGGGATCGAATGGCCGCCGGCGTTCGGCGCGTCGTGGCAGGTTCCGCAGGTGCCGTGGATCACCGGCATGCCGAGCGCGTCGTTGAGCCCGCCGACGCCCGTGATGTCGATCGGCTTCGTGTCGAACAGCGTCTCGCCGCGCGCGACTGCCGCGCGCGCCTCGCTGCGGTCGAACCTCTCGCCGAATTCTGGTGCGTGGCGGCCTACCTCGTCCCACGCCGAATAGAGCGTGAACACGTTCGGGTCGAACGGCGCACCGCTCACGTAGTCGCCCGAAACGGCGTCGTTGATGCCGAAGTAGAAGGGCATCGCGCTCGCAGCAACCGGGCCGCCCAGCGCGCGGCGGGCCGTAAGCCTGCCTGCCGCGTCGTCGAACACCTGTGCCGTGTAGAGGCTCGCTTCGAACGCGACGATCGCATCGGTCTGCTCCGGCGTCGGCGGATGCGTCGCCTGCGCATGACCGGTCGTCGCCCCGTTCGCCTGGTCGGCGAGGTCGTAATGAAGCGACGCGAAGCAGGTGGTGGTTCCCATGATGCAGTTCGTCGATGTGGGATCGACGAAGGTCTCGCGCCCGTCGTCCATCACCGTGCTGAGGAAGCGAAGGTTGGTCGATGGCAGCGGCCGGCGGAAGAGCGAGAGCTCCTTCGCACTCCCGTAGCCGTAGGGGTCATCGACGGCGATCAGCGTGAACTCGGCGTTTGCCGGAATGCCGATGCCGACACGGATCAGGCCCTTCGTCAGCAGCATGTTGTAAGCAACGAGGCGCGCCGCGACCGTCGACACGTCGGCGTTCGGCGAGACCGACCCGTCGACGGTGCGGAAGATCGGATCGGTGCCGCCGCTCGCGGCAAAGCGCGCGCGCAGGCTCGCCGGCGTCACGGTCCAGCCTGTCTCGGGAGCGTGGCAGGTCGAGCACGAGCGGCCGTTGGTGCCGAGGACCTGGAAGAACGGATTGCCGAGGTCCATCGGACCCAGCGTCGAATACGTTGCGGCGACTCCGGTCGCATCGGGAAACCGGAGCAAAGCCGGCAGGTGGCCCCGATCACCGGCGGCGGCGCCGGCGCTGGTCATGGCCAGAAGCGCTACCGCGATCGCGGTGCGGCGGATGCGATGGGCACCGTGGGTGCCGTGGAGACCCTGAAGATTCCGGGTGCTGCGGTTGCTGTGGGCGCCGCGGGTACGGTGGGGCTGGTGCATATAGGCTCCGACGGTGCGACCGGCCATTTCCGGCCGTCACCTTCGAAATCGGAATCGCGTGACCAAACCCGACAGCGCGCCGACGAGCGGCGGGCGCACCGATCGGGGACCTGGTCAGCGACGAGCGCCGATGGCGCCGATCGCGACGCGGTCAGCGGGAGGGCAAAGCGGCGACGAGGGCACCCGCGGCGAGATCGCGGGCGAGGCGCGTCTCCGAATGATCGGCGCCGACTGACGCCTCGAGTTGGGTAACGGCGGTGGCAAGGGAGCGTTGCGCATCCGTCGACTCGCCGCGCGCGAGCTCGGCGCGCCCCAGCGCCAGGTAGGCGCGGCCGACGTGCAGCGACGGCCGCCCCGAGGGCAAGTCGGATGCAAGCCGGGCGAGCGCGCGTCGCGCATCGGTCTCGGCGAGATCGGTGTGCCCGCGATCGAGATCGAGCGCCGCGCGTCGCGTCAGCACGATCGCGAGGATGTAGCCGCCGTGGCGATCGGCTGCCGCGAGGTCGACGGCGCGGTCCGCAAACCGCTCCGCGGCGGGCAGATCGCCGCGCGCCTCGGCGATCACCGCGCGCTCCGACGCGGTCATCGCAAACGCGGAATGCGTCGGCGGCAGCATCCGATGGAGGCGCGGCTCGACCTCGTCGAGCGTCCGTTCGGCGCCGGCGGGATCGCCCCTGGCGAGCAGGATCTCGGCGCGCAGCGTGAGCGCCATGTTGGTGGCGACCTCGTCGCCGTGCGCGGTCGCGTCGCGCCAGGCGCGATCGGCGAGCGGCCCTGCCTCCGCGTCGCGGCCGAGCTGATGGAGCGCCCGCGCATCGTTCGTGAGGAGGATCGGCGACACGCCTGCGTCGTCCGGACCGGATCGACTGAGCTCGATCGCCTGGCGCAGCAGTGGTTCCGCGCGCAGCGGTTCGCCCATCTGTACGAGCGCAATCCCCCAGTTGTTGAGCAGCGTTCCGGCTGCCTGCGTGTCGCCGCGGCCAAGCGCGTTCAATCGCGTCCATGCAACGGCGAAGGCGGCGTCGGCACCCGCGAGATCTCCGGCGACGCGCAGCGACTCGGCGACGTCCTCCCACACGGCCTCGTCGATCTGCGGTGCCGGAAACGGCAGATGCGCGGCCATGGCGCGCGCCGCCTCGGCATAGCGGACCCCTGCCGCCGCATCGCCCATCCGGCGCGCGGCACCCGACGCGCTTTGCAGGCAACGCACGCGATCGAGCGCGAAGCGCGGGTCATCGGGCAGACGATCGATGGCGTTATCGAACAATTTGGTTGCATCTCCGCGCGCGCCGGAATCGGCGAGCATCTCGGCCCACGCGCACTCGGCTCGCGCAAGCAGTCCCGGATCGTCCTCATGGCGTGCGGCTTTCAGAGCCTGTCGCAGCACGCGTCTCGCGTCGGCGTAGTCGTCGAGGCCCGCGTAGTTGCCACCGATCGACAGCAGCAGATCGGTTCGGACCGGGCCCTGCGACGACGCTTCGACGATGCGCTCGGCGCGCCTCAGGAGCTCGGTCGCGGTGAAGCTCCCGCCGGACGGCGCGGCGTTGTAGAGGAGGAAGTTGTCGAGATCGCCGACTGCCGCCGCGCGTGCGAGTTGATGCAGCGCGAAATCGCGCTCGGACGTCGCGCGCACCGCCTGCAGCGTCGTACCGGCGAGGCCGGCGAGCACCGCCACAACGGCGACCGACGCGAGCGCGACAATGACCCGGTTGCGGCGCAGGAACTTGACCGCACGATAGCGGAAGGCATCCGGACGCGCGCGGACGGGAAGGTTGCCAAGGTGACGGCGCAGATCGTCGGCGAACGCGGTCGCCGACGCGTAGCGCCGCCCCGGTTCCTTCTCGAGCGCCTTCGCGACGATGCTGTCGAGGTCTCCGCGCAGGCGCTGGCGCAGTCCCTGCGGCGCGAGTCCGCGCCGCGCGGCACTGAGCGTCACCTCCACAGTCGCCGGGCCCCGCGATGGCGCCACCGCGTCGGAAGCGCGCTCGGCCGGCACCTCGACGATCGAGCGCACGATCTCGGCCGGCGCGCGCGTGGTGTCGCCGGCCGGATGGCGCCCGACGAGCAGCGAGTACAGCAGTACGCCGAGCGCGTAGATGTCGGTCGCCACCGTCACCGGCTCGCCGGTCAACTGCTCGGGCGCAGCGTACTCGGGCGTCAGGACACGGTCACCCTCGCGGGTGAGCGCCGCCTTACCGGCTGCGCTCGTATCGTCGTCGAGCAGCTTCGCGATGCCGAAGTCGAGCAGCTTGACGACACCTTCTTCCGTGACCAGCACGTTGCCGGGCTTGATGTCGCGGTGGATGACGAGATTGGCGTGCGCGTGCTCGATCGCCGCGAGGACGTCGAGGAAGAGACGCAGCCTCGCCTCGACGCTCATCGCCCGGGCATCGCAGTAGTCGTCGATCGGCTGGCCGTCGATCGGCTCGAGCACGAGGTACGGCTGCCCTTCGGGCGTCACCCCCGCATCGAACAGGCGCGTGATGTGCGGGTGCGCGAGCCGCGCGAGCACTTCGCCTTCGCGACGGAAGCGCAGCTCGGCTGCCATGCCGACGAGTGCCGCGTTCAGGAACTTGATCGCGACCTTCGCTTCGAAGCGCCCGTCGCTGCGATGCGCGAGCCAGACGGCGCCCATGCCTCCACGGCCGAGCGCGCGCTCGAGCGTGTAAGCGCCGACGATGCGTCCGTCGCGCACATCCATGCGGGAATCCGCCTGCGCATCTCCGATCGGATCCGCATCGGGTCGTAGCGAGGCGGCTTCCATGAATCCCTGCCGGACGATGTCGTCGCCTTCGCGCAGCATCAATTCGATCTCGGCTGCTGCCGCCGCGTCCGCGGTACGAAGCGAATCGAGCCACGCTGCGCGCTCGGCCGGCTCGAGCTCGACCGCGCGGTCGAGGAGGCGCGAAAGCGCGAGCCAGCGCGCAGCGTCCATTCAGGGCGCGTCGTCGGCGAGGATGCGGCGCAGGAAGATCCGCGCCTTCAGCCAGTCACGCTCGATCGTGCGCGCCGACACGTTGCGCAACGCAGCGATCTCGGCGAGCGTCAGGCCACCGAAGAACTTGAGGTCGACGATCTCGGAGAGCATCGGATCGGCTTGCGCGAGCGCATCGACCGCGTCGCCGATGCGCGCGAGCGTTCCCGCGTCGGCGACCGATGAATCGGAAGCGGAAGCGTCGCCTGCCTCGGTATCGAGGGTCGTGAGATGGAACGCGCCGCCGCGCTTGTGCGCCTGCTGGCGCCGCGCGTAGTCGATGACGATGCCGCGCATCGCCCGTGCCGCGTACGCCATGAACCGCGCGCGATCGGGAAAGCGCGCGGGGTCGCGCATGTGCAGGTCGAGGTACGCCTCGTGCAGCAGCGTCGTTGCCGAGAGTGCGGCGCCCGGGCTCTGGCGCAACTGGCTCTGCGCGAGCCGGTGCAGTTCGGCATAGAGCGAGCGGAACAGCTCCGCGGCACCGGGCTTTGATGCCGCGGTGCTGTCGGAGCGGGTAAGCGGCTTGGCCATCCTGCGCGACACCACGCCGGTTCCGGGTGGAACCTCGTTCGCACAGTCTAGCGCGCCGGATCGCGACACCCATTACCTCGACCCGGGGTATAATTGCCGGTTCGTGGGGACGTAGCTCAGCTGGGAGAGCGTCGCGTTCGCAATGCGAAGGTCGAGGGTTCGATCCCCTTCGTCTCCACCAGAATCCGCACGAGGCCCTGATCCGTCAGGGCCTTTGTGTTTGGCGCGCCGGTAGAGCTATTGCTCGAGGATCGGGCGTGTATGGATTACACGGCTCGCTCGCACCTGCGACGCGAAATTCACACGTGCGCAGCATCGAGATGAATCAACCTCCGCGGCGTGCGGCTGGTTTGTGGCTGCCGTCGGCACTGCGGAATATCGCTCGACCCCTTCGTGTTTGCGTGACGCCTTCCGAGAACTGCACCCACCGCGGTCGCCCTCGAGGCTCTCGATGAGTCGCCTGAAATCCCACTGATTGGAGAAAGCCATGTGTCGACCTCGCTCACACGTTCTGGCGCGTCTCAATCTCGTTCTTCTCGCGCTGACTGCTCTCGCATTGCCTGGCACCTCATTTGCGGATGGTCACGCATTCCTCGATCGATTCGACACGGTCAATCAGGTTGCATCGACGGTTCCGGCGAACGGCGACGTCAACCCCTACGGCGTCGCGGTCGTTCGTCGCTCGGTCGGCGCGCTCCATAAGGGCGACGTT
>DASVWR010000082.1:0-3677 GCA_036393115.1 Casimicrobiaceae bacterium | reverse complement strand
TGCGCACTCCGAGCGTCTGCCGCACACCTTACCCGTATTGGCGCGCAATCGCTGCGATTCGCCGCCACAACTCGCACGACCACGGACCTGCCATCGCTAGCATGACCTCGGAGCGGCGGTCGCTCGCACGAGCACGGGCCTGCGGCCAGTCGCGCCGCCGTGCTACGCTTGGGCGGCGATGAGGGCTACGCGATGACCGGCCTCGACACCACCACGCCGCGTCCGACGGAGATCAAGCTGCACCAGGCGTCGCGGGTGCTCGAAATCACGTTCGACGACGGGAAGAGCTTCCGCTTTCCCTACGAATTCCTGCGCGTCTATTCGCCATCCGCCGAGGTGCGCGGCCACGGCCCGGGCCAGGAGGTCCTTCAGGCGGGCAAGCGCGACGTCACGATCGCGAACGTCGAGCCCGTGGGTCACTATGCGCTGCGCCCGCGCTTCTCGGACGGCCACGACTCCGGCATCTATTCGTGGGATTACCTGTATGCGCTCGGCGAGGAGCAGGACGCGCTGTGGCAGCGCTACCTCGACCGCATGGCGCAGGCCGGAGCAAGCCGCGAAGCCGCAGCGACGCAACCGGCGAAGCCGAAATGAACACCGGCCCGGGCACGCATTTCGGCTTCGAGCGCGTGAGTCCGGACGAGAAGACGCGGCGCGTGCGCGGCGTGTTCGACTCGGTTGCGAGCCGCTACGACCTGATGAACGACCTGATGTCGGGCGGCCTGCACCGCGCATGGAAACGCTTCGCGGTCGAGATCTCCGGGGTGCGCCCCGGCGCCCGCGTGCTCGATCTCGCGGGAGGCACCGGCGATCTAGCCGAGCGCTTCGCGCGCCGCGTGGGTCCGTCGGGCACGGTCGTCCACACCGACGTCAACGGCGCGATGCTCGCCGTCGGACGAGACCGCCTGATCGATGCCGGGCTCGTGCTGCCGACCGTGCAGTGCAACGCCGAGGCGCTGCCGTTCCGCGATCGGAGCTTCGACTGCGTGACGATCGGGTTCGGTCTTCGCAACGTCACCCACAAGGAGCGCGCACTCGCCGAGATGCGTCGCGTCCTCGTCCCCGGTGGCGTCGCTCTCGTGCTCGAGTTCTCGCGTGTGGCGCCGGTGTTCGCGCGGGTCTACGACTGGTACAGCTTCAACGTCCTGCCGCGACTGGGGCGTCTCGTGGCGCACGACGAGGCGAGCTACCGCTATCTCGCGGAATCGATCCGCGTGCATCCGGACCAGGAGCAGTTGAAGGCGATGATGGAAGCAAGCGGCTTCGACCGCGTCGACTACCACAACCTCGCTGCGGGCGTGGTGGCGCTGCACGTCGGACGCGTGCACTGACGGTGCGCGCCAGCCTGCGATGAGCCTCGCCGCTCGCACGCTTCGATGAGCCTCGCCGCTCGCACGCTGAATCGATGGCTCGAAGACGAGCCGTGGGCGCGCGAGCGTCTCGCCGCGCACGCCGGCAGAAGCTTTGCGATCGACGTCGGCCCGTCGGAAAGCAGGTTCGCCATCGCGGCTGACGGAACGCTCGCAGACGCACCCTCGCCCGCGACTTCACCCACGACCCCGCCAGCGACTTCACCCACGCCCTCGCCCGACCTGCGCCTGCGGCTCTCGCCGCTCGCGGTGCCGGCATTCCTCGCCAATCCCGCCCGCTGGGGCGAATTCGTCACGGCCGAAGGCGACGTAGCACTCGCCGACACGCTGCGCGAGCTCGCACCGACGCTGCCGTGGCTCGTCGAGGCGGACTTTGCGCGCACGCTCGGGCCGATCGCCGGCAAGCGCATTGCCGACGCGGGCCGGAGCGCCCTCGGCGTGCCCGGTCACGTCGCCGAGCGGCTGATCGCGAACGCCGGGAGCTGGGCGCGCGACGAGGCGCAGCTTCTCGCGCATCCTGCCAGACTGCGCGAACTCGCCGCCGAGATCGACGCGCTGTCCGGGCGAGCTGCGGCGATCGAAACCCGGATCGCCCGACTGGAAGGGAAGCCGGATCGCAGCGACGAGCGCGAATAGCGCATGCGCCTCGCCCGCCTCGCCAGGATCGTGATCGTCGCGCTGAAGCACGGGCTCGACGACTTCGCGTTCGACCACCCGCGCCTGCGGCCGCTGCGCCCGCTGGTGCGCGGCACGCTGTTCTGGCGCGACCTCTCGGCGCCGCGCGCGGTGCGCCTTCGGCGCGCGCTCGAGGATCTCGGCCCGATCTTCATCAAGTTCGGGCAGATGCTGTCGACGCGGCGCGACATCCTGTCGCCGGACATCGCCGACGAGCTCGCGCTCTTGCAGGACCGCGTCCCGCCGTTCGCATCGAGCGAGGTCGAGGCGACGATCGAGCGCGTCCACGGCAAGCCGATTTATGACGTGTTCCGCGCGTTCGACCTCACTCCGGTCGCGAGCGCGTCGGTCGCCCAGGTCCATTTCGCCGAGCTCCCCGACGGCACGCCGGTCGCCGTCAAGGTGCTTCGCCCCCGCGTCGCCGAGGTGATCGATCACGACCTCGCGCTGATGCAGACCGCGGCCGCCGTCGTCGAGCGGCTGTGGAGCGAGGGCCGGCGGTTGCGCCCGCGCGAGGTCGTGTCGGAGTTCGACAAGACGATCCACGACGAGCTCGACCTCATGCGCGAGGCGGCGAACTGCTCGCAGCTTCGCCGCAACTTCGAGCGCTCGCCGCTCCTGCGCATTCCGGTCGTGCACTGGGATTTCACCTCGACCGAAATACTCGTGATGGAGCGCATGGCAGGCATTCCGATCGGCCGCATCGACGAGCTCGCCGCAGCGGGTGTCGACATGAAGCGACTCGCGCGTGCGGGAGTCGAAATCTTCTTCACCCAGGTGTTTCGCGACGGCTTCTTTCACGCCGACATGCATCCTGGCAACATCTTCGTCGCCGTGGACCATTCCGACTTCGGCAAGTACGTCGCGCTCGACTTCGGCATCATGGGCACCCTCTCCCAGCGAGACAAGGGCTACCTCGCGCAGAACTTCCTCGCCTTCTTCCGCCGCGACTACCACCGCGTCGCAACCGCGCACCTCGAGTCAGGCTGGGTCCCGCCCGACACCCGCGTCGACGAGCTCGAGAGCGAGATCCGAGCCGTCTGCGAACCGATCTTCGACCGGCCGCTGAAGGAGATTTCGCTGGGGCGCGTCCTCGTCCAGCTGTTCCGCGCGTCGCGGCGGTTCAACGTCGAGATCCAGCCGCAGCTCGTCCTGCTGCAGAAGACGCTGCTCAACGTCGAGGGTCTCGGCCGCCAGCTCGATCCCGATCTCGACCTGTGGGTTACCGCAAAGCCGTTCCTCGAGCGCTGGATGGAGAACCAGGTGGGATTGCGCGCGCTCGAGCGCAGGTTCGCGGCCGAAGCGCCGTACCTCGTCGCAGCGCTGCCCGAGCTGCCGCGCCTCCTTCACCAGCGGCTCTCGGCGCCGCCGGCCGCGTCGGATCTCGCGCTGAAGGAGCTCGCCGCCGCGCAGACGTCGCGTAACCGCTGGCTCGCGGTGATCGCCGTGCTGCTCGCCATCGTGATCGTCCTTCTGCTGCGCCAGGCGGGCCGCTGAGAATCCGCTACAATCCCGCGCGCCATCCGGCACTTACCTGAAGGAGATTCACGCCCTTGGCGCTCCTCGACATCAAGGGGGTCACGCGGCGCTTCGGCGATTTCACCGCAGTCGACAACGTGAGCCTCTCCGTCG
>DASVWR010000081.1:0-5009 GCA_036393115.1 Casimicrobiaceae bacterium | reverse complement strand
CCTCGCGCTGATCTCCTCCGGCCTGACGATCATCTACGGCACGCTCGGCGTGCTCAACCTCGCGCACGGCGCGATGTTCATGCTGGGCGGCTACGCGGGCTGGGTCGCGTACACCCATACCGGGTCGTTCATCGTCGCCGTCATCGTCGGTTCGCTCTTCGTCATGCTGGTGGGGGTGGTTACCGAGCGGGTGATCATCCGCCACTTCTATTCGCGCCCTCCTGAGGATCAGCTTCTCGTCACGTTCGGCCTCGGCATCGTCTTCGTCGAGGTCGTGCGTTTCTTCTTCGGCAGCCTGTCGAAGAGCGTTCCGCCGCCGCCGCTGCTGAAGGGCATCACGAATCTCGGCTTCATGGTCTACCCGACCTATCGGCTGGGTCTCCTCGCGATCGTGGCCGTCGCGCTGCTGGTGCTCTATTTCGTCCTCTACCGCACGCGCATCGGCATGATCGTGCGCGCCGGGATCGAGGACTCGGTGATGGTGAGCTCGCTCGGCATCAACGTCTACCGGATCTTCATGCTGGTGTTCGGCATCGGCGCGATGGCGGCCGGGTTCGCCGGCATCGTCAACGCGCCGGTCGTCTCGCTCGCGCCCGACGTCGGCGAGGCGATCCTCGTGCAGACGTTCGTCGTCGTCGTCATCGGGGGCGTCGGCTCGTTCCCGGGGGCGGTGCTGGGCGGCATCATCGCCGGCGAGATCATCAGCATCACGTCGATGATCGACCCCGCCTATTCGTACGTCATGCTATTCGTCGCGATGACGCTCGTGCTCGTGCTGCGGCCGCGCGGGCTGCTCGGCGTCGCGGGTCGCGAGTGAAGGCAGCCTCGCGATGCTGACCCGGCAACGCCCCATCGTCGTCGAGATCATCGCGGCGGTCGCGCTGATCGTGGCGCCGTTCGTGCTGCCGTATCTCGGCTTCGCGCCGACCACGATCGACCGGATCCTCGTCATGGCTCTGGTCGGGATCGGCTTCGACCTCTTGTTCGGCTACACGGGGCTTCTGTCCTTCGGCCAGTCGGCGTTCTTCGGCACCGGGGGCATGGTCGCGGCCTGGCTGCTGACGCAGACGTCATTCAACCACACCACCGTCGCGGTGATCGTCGGCACGATCGTCGCGGGGATCGTCGGCTGCCTCGTCGGGCTCGTTGCACTTCGGCGCACCGGGATCTATTTCGCGATGATCACCGTGGCGATCGCCGAGGTGTTCTTCTTCGTCGAGTTCAATCCGCTGTCGAAATTCACCGGCGGCGAGAACGGCCTTCCGGGCGTGCCGCCGCCGAGCCTGAATCTCGGCTTCACGAGCTTCACGTTCGACGGCAACCTGTCGATGTACGCGTTCTTCGCGTTCTGGTACTTCGTCGGGCTGGTGATCGCGCTGCGCATCGTGCGCTCGCCCGTCGGCCTGCTGCTGCGCGCGATCCGCGACAACCCGCTGCGCGCGCAGGCGCTCGGCCACAATATCCACCGCTACAAGCTCGCGGTGTTCGTGATCGGAGCGATGTACGCGGGCTTCGGCGGCGGGCTTCTCGGCCTCATGCAGGGCTTCATGCCGCCCGACGCGTTCATGTTCGATACCTCGGGCCAGATCGTCATCATGACGGCGATCGGCGGCGCGGGGACGCTGATCGGTCCGCTGCTCGGCGCGACGGTCTGGCTCTACCTCGCCGACTTCTTCCAGGTGACGCTGAAGCTCGGCGCCACCTGGAAGCTCGTTCTCGGCGTCGTGTTCGTGCTGCTCGTCGTGTTCCTGCGCCGGGGTCTGGTCGGCGGCATCGTCGATCTCTATCACCTGGCCGGCGGGGGCAGGAAGAAGGCGCAGCGGCCGACCGAGACTGGAGCGGCGGCCGTCGCGGCTTCGGCGCCGCCCGCACCCGCTCGCACATCTGCCGCGACCGCCTCCAATCCGGCCCGGTCGAATCCCGCCGGTAGTAACGCGGAGCCGATCCTGCAGGCGACCGGTCTTTCGAAGCACTACGGCGGCGTGATCGCGAACTCGGACATTGACTTTCACGTCCACGCCGGCGAGCTTCGCGGCATCATCGGTCCGAACGGCGCCGGCAAGAGCACGTTCTTCAAGATGCTCACCTGCGAAGTGCCGCCGACGTCGGGCAAGATCGTCTTCGAGGGTCGCGACATCACCGAAATGGGTGTCACCGACGCCTGCCACCTCGGGCTCACCAAGAGCTACCAGATCAACCAGCTCTTCGAGCGGCTGACGGTGAGGCAGAACCTCAGCATCGCGGCGCTGGGCGAGATCCGCGGCACGTTCAAGCTCGATCTCTTTCGGAGCGTCCAGAAGGTTCCGGGGCTCGATGCGCGAGTCCACAGCACCGCCGCGCTCGTCCATCTGACCGAGCGGCTCGATACGCCCGTCTCCGAGCTCGCCTATGGCGAGAAGCGGCGCCTCGAGATCGGGTTGGCACTCGCGACTTCGCCGAGCCTGCTCCTGCTCGACGAGCCGCTCGCGGGTATGAGCCCGCAGGAGCGCGTCGAGACCGTCGCGCTGCTGAAGTCGATCGCCACCGGGCGCACGATGATCGTCATCGACCACGACATGGATGCGCTGTTCAACCTCGTCGAACGCGTCACCGTGCTGCAGGAGGGACGCGTGCTGGTCGAGGGGACGCCGAACGAGATCAAGAGCAACGCCGCCGTGCAGGAAGCCTATCTCGGCGGCGTGCACGAGGGACTCGCGCGATGAGCCTCCTCGAAGTCAGCGGCCTCAACAGCTATTACGGGGATTCGCACATCCTCTTCGACGTCGACCTGCACGTCGAGAAGAACGAGGTGGTCGCGCTGCTCGGGCGCAACGGCGCCGGCAAGAGTACGACGCTGAAGAGTCTGATGGGCGTCGTGACGCCGCGCGCAGGGTCGGTGAAGCTCGACGGCGTCGAGATGGCCGGCAGGAAGAGCTACTCGATCGCGAAGGCCGGCATGCAGCTCGTGCACGAGGATCGGCGCATCTTCGGCAGCCTCAATGTCGAGGAAAACCTGATCCTGGCCGGACTCAGCGCGAAAAGCCGCTGGCCGCTCGAGCGCATCTACGAGTTGTTCCCGCGCCTCAAGGAGCGCCGCCGCAGCAGCGGCACCGCGCTCTCGGGCGGCGAGCAGCAGATGCTCGCGATCGCGCGCGCGCTGATTCGCGATCCGAAGATCATCCTGCTCGACGAGCCGTTCGAGGGCCTCGCCCCGGTGATCGTGCACGCGCTCGTTGCCGCCTGCCACGATCTTGCCGCAGCGGGGCAGACGATCGTCATCGTCGAGCAGAACATCGCCGCGACGCTGACGCTCGCACAGCGGGTCTACATCCTCAACAACGGCCATCTCGCGCACGAGGGTCCGGCGAGCGAGATCAAGGCGCAGCCGGATCTGCTGCAGCGCTACCTCGGCGTCTGAGCGCACCGGCGGCTTATCTCTCGGACGGGCCGACTCAGCCCGGGCGCCGATCTCCGCGAATGCTCGGACTCGGCAAACGCCTGCCGGGTGGGTACCCGGCGCGCCATTGCTCGGGGACATCGGCAGCCATACGGTGCGCTCGGGCTCGCTCGGCGCGCCACCCACCGCGGCAGTCGCCTCCACTCGCATTCGCGGAGATCCCCGCCCAGGCCGAGTCGGCCGGCGCGCGATACGTGAGACCGGCGCGGGAGCGCCGCGTGCGCGCTACATCGACCGCTCCGCCATTTCGCAGCTTCAGGTCATCCGTGCAGCGAGCTGGGCGGGCCGGGGTGCCATGCGGTCGCGACGCGAGTGGGAGCGCCTGCCGTCGCGGGTGGCGCGGCGAGCACTGCACGGAACCTGGTCGGCCACCGGCGCACACATTGCGAAGCAAGCGCCGGGACCCGCCGGCAGGCGTTTGCGCACGTCGAGCGTCCGCCACCGCATGGCGCCCCGGCCCGGCCGGCTCACGGCGCGAAACGGGGCAAAGCAATTGCGCGGAGGAGAGGCGGAGCGGCCGGTGTAGAACACGGACGCCGAAAACACAACGGGCGCCCGAAGGCGCCCGCTGCGAGGGCGATCCCGGTTGCCCGGGATCGGTCATGCTCGATCAGAAGAAGTGGATCATGCCCAGCACCAGCCCGCCCGGATCGGCCCCATGCGCCGCAGTCGGGTACGGGTTGATGTTGAGGATGTAGCCGGCATTGCTGCCGTTGTTGATCTTCACGTAGCCAGCGTACACCTGCGTGCGCTTCGACAGCGGATACGTGTACGAAAGCTCCCACTGGTCCGCCTTCGTGTCCGAGCCCTTGACGAGACCGCCCACCTGCGTGCCGTCTTCCGCGCTGCCGGTGCCGTTGCCCGCGTGACCCCAGAACGCGTAGATCTTGCCCGGGCCCGCTGGGATCGTTCCGCTGACACCCCAGAAGTTGCGCTTCAGGTCGCCGGTAGCGGTTTCGAACTTCATGTACTCGTACACGGCAGCGAGGCGAACCGGACCGAAGTCATAGCCGCCGGTCAGCGTGAACTCGTTGTCGTTCAGATCCGCTTCACGATACTGCTGGTTGTGGTCCCAGTTCGCACCGACCTGGATCGGACCGTTGTTGTAGATCGAGCCGACGTTGACCGCATACCCGTGGCGCAGTTCGCCAGCATGACCCGACGGGTTACACGACGACGTACCCGACGAATCGCACAGCGAAACCATGCCGCTGAACGTCAGGCCGTTGAACGACGGCGAGTCGTAGCGCAGGTTGTTCTGGTTGCGCGTGTCGAAGCCACCGGCCGCGCGCGAATACTGGTCCATGCCCCACAGCGCCGCCGTCGACAGGATCGACGTCAGGTACGTCGGCACATTCCCGAAGATCCCGTGCATATCGTCGGTGATGTTCAGGAAGTTCCCCATCTTGAACGTGCCCCAGTCGCCCTGCAGGCCGACGAAGGTTTCACGGCCGCCGAGGTTGCCACCGTTCGTGTCGCCGTTGATCGACGATTCGATCTGGAAGATCGCGTTCAGTCCGCCACCGAGCGACTCGACGCCGCGCATGCCGAAGCGCGACGAGTTGCTGGACAG
>DASVWR010000080.1:0-2842 GCA_036393115.1 Casimicrobiaceae bacterium | reverse complement strand
ACCACATGTCGGTGATGTCGCTGGTGGCGGTCGATGCCTGCGCGACGCCCGTCCAGACGCCGAATGCCGCGAAGAGCGCGGCGGCGATCAGTTTCTTCATGTCCTGGTCTCCTTCAGTGCGCGGCACCCGTCGTCGCGCGGCGGCGGTAGGTGACGAAGCTGTATGTAAAGTCTGCCGACGGATCGGCTGGCCCCGCTTCGCGTTCGGCTTCCTGCCATTCCTGCAGCACGATGGCGGGAAACCTAGCATCGCCCTCGAAGTCGCGGTTGATCTCGGTCAAGTACATCGTGTCGGCGATGTTCAGTGCCTCGCGGTAGAGCTCGCTGCCGCCGATGCAGAACGCGGGCGCGGGCATCGCGACGTGCGCGAGCGCTTCGGCGAGCGACGGCACGACGAGCGCGCCGTCGGCGACGAATGCGCCGCGACGGCTGACGACGAGGTTCTGGCGATTGGGTAGCGGGCGCCCGAGCGATTGCCACGTGCGGCGCCCCATGATCACCGCGCGGCCTTCGGTCAGCGCGCGGAATCGCTTCAAGTCGGCCGGCAGGCGCCACGGCAGACCGCCGTCGACGCCGATCACACCGTTTCGCGCCACAGCTGCGATGATCGCCAGCGCAGGCGGAGGTGTCATAATTGATCGATTATAGCGAGAGCCGTTTTCGCCACGCGTGTACTACCCGCGCTCGTTTCTCAAGTTCATTCTGCTCGGCTTCCTGCTGGTGACGGTGCCGCTCGTCTACGCGCTGGGCGAGCTCATCCTGTCGATCGATCGCCTCGAATCGCAGGGACGCCAGGAAGTGCTGCAGGCGGCGCAGGCGGGAAGAACGAGCCGTCTCCTGTACGAGCAGACGACGACGCTCGAGCGCATCGCGCGCCAGCATCTGATTCTTGACGACGCGGCGCTGCTCGACGAATACACGCGCCTGCGTCAGGATTTCCGCCAGACCACGCGCCAGCTCGCGGCGCTGCCGCTGCGTCCGGCGCAGCTCGCCGCACTGCAGAAGCTCGACGACGAGGAGAGCCGGCTCCACCAGCTTCTCGTCGATCCGCAGCGCGATCCGGCGCTCGCCAGCCAGATCGCGACCGGCTACGCGAAGCTCGTCGACGGCGCGCAGACGATGCTCGCTGCGACCGACGAGCTCACGCAGCGCGCGATCGAGCGCTTGCAGCAGACGGCGGCTGAAGGGCGCGAGAAATGGATCTACGTCGGCATCGCGACGGTCGCGATCGCGCTCCTGCTCGCGATCGTGTTCGCACTCCTGATCGCGCGGCCGATCCGCCAGCTCGATCACGCTGTACGCCGAATGGGCCGCGCCGACTTCTCCCATCCGATCGAGGTATCGGGGCCGCAGGACCTGCGTTACCTCGGGCAACGGCTCGAATGGCTGCGGGCGCGGCTCGCCGAGCTCGAGCAGCAGCAGACGAACTTCCTGCACCATGTCTCGCACGAGCTCAAGACGCCGCTCACCGCGGTGCGCGAGGGTGTCGAGCTGCTGCGCGACGACGTCGGCGGACGGCTCACGCCCGAGCAGCACGACATCGTGCGGATCGTGCGTGACAACACGCTGTCGCTGCAGAAGCTGATCGAGGACCTCCTGGCGTGGCACCAGACGCGGGCGATGGAGCCGGCAACCCTCGGTCCGGTCGTGCTGTCGGAAGTGATGGAGCGGGTGATCCGTGAGCAGAAGCTCGCTGCGCTCGCGCGAACCGTCACGTTCGACTGCGAGTTGAAGCCGCTTGCCGTCGTCGGAGACCGCGAAAAGTTGCGCACGATCCTCGACAACCTGGTCTCGAACGCGATCAAGTACTCGCCGCGCGGCGGGACAGTGAAGGTCGGCATCCGCAGCGATGCGGGGCACGCGGTGCTCGAAGTCGCCGACGAGGGTCCCGGCGTCGCGCCGGCCGAGCGCGAGCGCATCTTCGAGTCGTTCTATCAGGGACAGGCGCGGGCCGAAGGGCGCATCAAGGGATCGGGGCTCGGTCTCGCGATCGCGCGCGAGTACGCGCAGGCGCAGAACGGGCGCATCGAGGTCACCGGGCGCGGCGATGGCCGCGGCGGCGCGCTGTTCAGGCTGACACTTCCGCTGTCCGGCCGCGAAGCGACCCCGGCGCGCGAGCTCCTGGCGGCGCTCGTCGCCTCGGCCAAATGACCGGGGCAGCTTGCCGGGTCCTGCGCGGCCTCGCGGCCGGCATGAGCCTCGCGGTGCTCGTCGGCGCCTGCGCCGGCATCAAGCCCGCGCCGGTGCTGCCGATCGACCCGATCTACCAGCCGGACACCATGCCCCAGCCTTCCGACGCGCCGTTGATCGAATCGACGCCGGCCGCGTCCGTCGCGCCGGCCGCGGGTTCTGCGGCGGAGGGCCAGCATTCGCCGTCGAGTGAGCAGCCGGAGCCGACGGCTGCGAACGGTTCCGCGGACGCAACGGGAGGCGGCTCCGAGGCAACCGGAACCGGAGCGTCGCCGGTCGCTCCCGCGCCGCAGTCCGCGGTCCCGCAGCAGCCCTCCGCCAACGGAGCAGATGCGGCGAATGCGCCGGAGCGAGTCGCGCTGGCGCCGCCCAACGTGCCGTCGCCGCTTACCGGGAGCGAAGGCGCGAGCCCGGCTGCTCCGGGTGCAGCCACCGCGGCGAACGCCGCGACCGAAACGGCCGAAGACGCGCAGCTCGTCAAGCTTCTCTCCGACCTCGAGCGCTACGGCAGCTTCACCGGCGACGAACTGAAGCGCGAGCTCGCTTCCGCGAATGCGGCGCTCGCGCGCCAGCGCACCGACGCGAACCGGATCCGCGTCGGTGTTCTCTATTCGCTCGCGCGGAGCTCGTCGCAGGACGACCAGCGCGCGCT
>DASVWR010000079.1:0-8263 GCA_036393115.1 Casimicrobiaceae bacterium | reverse complement strand
CCGGCGACGTCCCAGGCATGCCCACCGAGCGCGATCGCAGCGAGATAGAAGGCGTGGTTCGGAATGCCCGAATTCGTGTGCACGCCACCGTTGTCGGCGGTCGTGTGGACGTACCCGGACATCGTCGCCGGCTGGTCGTCCTTGCCGAGCACCGGGTCGTCGAACGCGGTACCAGGGGCCTTCATCGAGCGCAATGCGACACCCTTGACGCGGCGCGTGAAGAGACCCTCGCCGATCAACCAGTCGGCTTCGGCCGCAGTTTGCCCGAGCTTGTACTGCTTGACGAGCGACCCGAACACATCGGAGATCGACTCGTTCAGCGCACCTGCCTGTCCGAGGTAGACGAGATTGGCTTCGTCGGCGGTAATCCCGTGCGTGAGCTCGTGCCCGATGACGTCAACCGATGCGGTGAAGCGGTTGAAGATGTCGCCGTCGCCGTCGCCGAACACCATCTGCCGCCCGTTCCAGAACGCGTTGTCGTAGCGCACGCCGTAATGGACGCTGGCATCGAGCGGCATGCCCGCATCGTCGATCGAGTTGCGGTCGTACACCTGCGCGAAGAAGTCGAACGTCGCGCCGAGGCCGTCGTACGCCTCGTTCACCTCGACGTCGCGCCCCGCGCGCTGACCCTCGACGCGGACGGCCTTGCCGGGAAGGGTCTCGCGATGCGCGGCATCGAAGACCGTGCGATGCGGCACGAGCTCGGCCGCGGCGAGCGTGATCCTTCGCGCTCCGGCGCCGAGAAGCTGCGCGGTGGCGCGCGCGAAGCGCAGGCTGTGATCGGCGGCGAGCGTCGCGAGCGCCGCCTCGCGCTGCGGCCGGGTTCCGTTCTGCGCGATGCGCCGCAGGAGCTCGGGCGGGACGATCGCGCAGCTGTTCAGCGGCGCCACGGTCGTCCGCCGCGCCAGAGCTGCAGGAGTGCGAAGCCGCCGATCATCCCGCCCAGGTGCGCGAAGTGCGCCACTCCTTCCTGCGTCCCGGTGACGCCGAGGATGAGCTCGAGCGCCGCATAGCCGAACACGAATACGCGCGCCGACATCGGGATCGGCGGAAACAGCAGCATGATCCGATTGTGCGGGAAGTATCGCGCATAGGCGAGCAACAGCCCGAAGATTCCGCCCGACGCGCCGATCGTCGGGTAGATGCCTCCGGTCACCGCGGAGAAGACGAGTTGCGTCGCGGCAGCGGAGAGCACGCAGACGAAGTAGTAGAGCAGATAGCGACGTGTCCCGAAGACCTGCTCGACCGGGCTGCCGAACATGTACAGCGCGAACATGTTGAAGCCGAGGTGCAGCAGGCTTCCGTGCAGAAATGCGTAGGTGACGACCTGCCAGGGCAGGAAGGCGACGCCCTGCCCCGTCTGCGCTGCGGCGAGCGGCCACAGCGCGAAGGGAATGATCAGGCCGGGAAGTACCGATTGAAGCAGGAAGATTGCGACATTGGCGACAATCAGCGCGGTTGTGACGGGAGGCATGAGTAGGCCGGGGCAGCGTCGCTGCAATGCGGCAGCATACCCGGTTCCTGATGCATCACCGATCGATGCGCTTGCGCGGGTTGCGTCACCGGGCCGAGCGCGGCGAACCCGACGAGGGCCGCCGACCCGGCAATGGCGAGCAGCAGCGCGGCGCCTCGCCTTGTGCGCCACAAATTGTACGATGTCTCCGCGGCGCCGTGCAGCACGTCAGGGGCCGCCGCTGCGCCCGAATGCGGCAGCGGTTCCGCGCTCGCGTCACCCTGCTCGTCCTGCGACTGCGGCTGCGCAATACCCTGCCCGACCGCCTCGGCGACCGCATCGCGCGCATCCTGATTCTCCGCCCACGCGCGCGCCGATTCGAGTTCCCACTCGCATTCCTGACAGATCCTGCCGCGGGAGAGAACTTCCTGGCTGCACATCGGACATTTCGGCACCGGCATCTCCTTCGGATCGACGCGCCCGGCCCGCGCCAGCGCGCGGCCCACTGCCTCGTCGCGTGCTCAAGCAATTCGCGGACCCGGCGCCGAACCGTCGCACGGCCGACCTGGCCGGATGCGGTATCCTCTGAAGCTCCCGCGACGCACGACGCTGCGTCGCACGGACGTACGACGATGCCCGAGCTCACAACCGATGTCGCCGTAATCGGCGCCGGCACGGCCGGCCTCGCCGCGTATCGCGCCGCCCGCGCCGCGGGCCGCAGGGCGCTCCTGATCGAAGGCGGCGCGCACGGCACGACCTGCGCGCGCGTCGGCTGCATGCCGAGCAAGCTCCTGATCGCACCGGCCGAAGCTGCGCACATGGTCGAGCGCTTTCCCGCTTTCGGGCTTCGGCTCGATGGCCGCGTCGCAGTCGACGGCCGCGCGGTGATGGAGCGCGTGCGCCGCGAGCGCGATCGCTTCGTCGGATTCGTCATCGAAGGCGTCGATGCGATGCCCTCCGCCGACAAGCTCGCCGGAAGCGCGCGCTTCGTATCCGATACACGCCTCGTCGTCGGCAGCGACGTCTTCGTCGACGCGCGGGCGATCGTCATCGCGACCGGATCGTCGCCGTCGTGGCCGCCAGCGTGGCGGGCGCTGGGCGCGCGACTCGTCACCAACGAAGAAGTGTTCGAGTGGAGCGATCTGCCGCGCTCGGTCGCCGTGTTCGGTCCCGGCGTGATCGGCCTCGAGCTCGGGCAGGCACTGCACCGGCTCGGCGTGCGCGTGAAGGTGTTCGGTCGCAGCGGCAGCATCGGACAACTCACCGATCCGGTACTGATTTCCGAGGCCACGCGCGTGTTCGGCGCCGAATTCCCACTCGACACCCGCGCGCGCGTCGAAGTCTCAGCGGATGCGGATGGCGTGCTCGTCACCGAGCACGGCGCGGAGAGGGCCGCTCGGGGCGCCGCGCGTTCGGAGCACTTCGAATACCTCCTCGCCGCAACCGGACGGCGGCCCAACGTCGCCGGACTCGGTCTCGAGCACACGACGCTCGTGCGTGATACCGCGGGCGTTCCGGTGTTCGATCGCGAGACGCTGCAATGCGGCGACGCGCCGGTGTTCATCGCGGGTGACGCCAACGACGACGTACCGCTCCTGCACGAGGCCGCCGACGAAGGACGCATCGCCGGCGACAACGCCGCACGCTATCCGGAAGTCCGCGCGGGACTGCGGCGCGCTCCGCTGTCGATCGTGTTCACCGACCCGCAGATCGCGATCGTCGGCGGCGGGTACGGCGCGCTCGATGGGCGCGAATTCGTCACCGGCCACGTCTCGTTCGAGAATCAGGGGCGTTCGCGCGTCATGCAGCGCAACCGCGGGCGATTGCACGTCTACGCCGACCCGGCGAGCGGTGCGCTCTTAGGCGCCGAGATGCTCGGTCCCGATGCCGAGCACCTCGGCCACCTCCTCGCGTGGGCGCAGCAACTCGATCTCACGATCGCCGCGATGCTGCGCCTGCCGTTCTACCACCCGGTCGTCGAGGAGGGATTGCGCACGGCGCTTCGCGACGCGCAGGCGAAGATCGGCGCGCGCGCGCGGACGCGGCGGGTCGCCTGACCCGCGCAGCCGGCGCGCGCGCCGCGCCGGTCGATCGCGCGTGTGCGGCGCCGGTCAGCCGGCGGCGGAGCAGGCGACGACGCCGTCCGCGACGAGCGCGTCGATCGCCTGATCGCCGTAACCGTGCTCGCGCAGCAGCGCGCGCGTGTGCTCGCCGAGCAGCGGCGCCGCGCGGGTGATCGCCGTCGGGGTCTTCGAGAAATGAATCGGACAGCCGAGCGCGCGCGTGGGACCGGCGCGCGTGTGCACGACATCGACGACCATCCCGCGTGCCTGCGTCTGCGGGTGGGCGAGCGCTTCGCCAATCGTGTGCACAGGCCCGGCCGGGACTCCGGCCGCGTCGAAGGCGGCGATCCACGCGGCGCGCGGTCGCGTCGCGATCACCGCGGCCATTGCGGTCGCAAGCGACGCGAGGTTCGCCATCCGTGCGGCATTCGTTGCGAAGCGCGGGTCGGCGCACCATTCCGGGTGCCCGAGCACTTCGGCGATCCGCTCCCAGTTCGCCTGGTTCGCGCCGCCGACGTTGAGCCAGCCGTCGGCCGCCTCGAATGCCTGGTACGGCGCGGTCAGCAGGTGTGCCGAGCCGGTCGGCCCGGGAGATGCGCCGGTCGCGAAGTGGATGGCTGCCTGCCAGTAGGTCTGCTGCAGCGCGGCTTCGGCTAGCGACGTGTCGACGACCTGGCCTTCACCGGTGCGCTGCCGGTGCGCCCAGGCTGCGACGATGCCGAGCGCCGCGAGGATGCCGGCGTTGATGTCGGCGACCGGGTTGCCGCACTTCACCGGCGGGCCACCGGGAACTCCGGTTATCGACATCAGCCCGGCGAAGCCCTGCGCGATGAGATCGAAGCCTCCGCGCGCCGCGTCGGGACCGGTGCGGCCATAGCCGGAAATTGCGCAGTAGATGAGCGCGGAATTCACTTTCGACAGCACGTCATAGCCGAGGCCGAGCCGCTCGAGCGTACCGAGACGGAAATTCTCGGTCACGACGTCGGCCTTCGCGGCCATCCGCAGCAGAACCTCGCGCCCTTCGGCGCGCTTCAAGTCGACCGCGATCCCGCGCTTGTTGCGGTTCAGCATCATGAACGGCGCCGACTCGCCGTCGACGCGCGGCTCGCGGTAGCCGCGCGCATCGTCGCCGCCGGGCAGCTTCTCGACCTTGACGACGTCGGCGCCCATGTCGGCGAGCAGCATCCCGCAGGTCGGCCCCGCCATGATCTGCGCGAGCTCGAGGACGCGCATGCCGGTGAGCGGTCCCGCGCGCGGCGCCTCGTGTTCGCGGGCGGTCGCCGTCATCGCGCCCTCAGCGGTAGAAGAGATCCACGAGCCCCATCCCGGTCACCGGGACGTAGGTGACGAGGAGCAGCACCGCCAGGAGGACGGCGATGAAGCCGAGGTTGACGCGCGTCACCGCCCAGATCGACGCCTTCGCGATCGAGCTCGCGACCATCAGCACGCTCGCGACGGGCGGCGTCTGCTGGCCGATGCCGAGGTTCACCGTCACGATGAGGCCGAAATGCACCGGATCGATGCCGATGGCGCGCACCAGCGGCATCACGACGGGCACGACGAGAATGATCGCGGCGGCCGAGTGCAGGAACATCCCGAGCAGCAGGAACAGGAGGTTCAGCATCGCGAGCACCAGCCACTTGTCGTGCGTCATCGCCGAGACCGCCTGCGCGAGATGCTGCGGCGCCTGCACCTCGGTGAGGTACGTGCCGAGAAGCGCGCTCGTCGCAACGAGCAGCATCACGACGGCCGTCTGCACGGCGCCGTCGACGATCGCGCGCCGGAGCTCGGCGAGGTCGAGCTCGCGGTAGACGACGAGCCCGACGAAGAGTGCGGCAACGACGGCGAGTGCCGCTCCTTCAGTCGCGGTCACGACGCCGCCGAAAATCCCGCCGAGAATGATGACTGGCAGCAGGAACGCCCAGATCGCGTCCTTCGCCGTCGCGCGGACACGCCGCCACGAGAACGCCTCCTCGCGCGGCAGGTTGTAGCGGCGCGCGTAGACGTGCGCGACGCCCATCAGGCCGAGGCCGCCGAGCACGCCGGGGACGATCCCGGCAACGAAGAGCTGCACGACCGACGTCTCCGCCATCACCGCGTAGAGAATCATCGGAATCGACGGCGGAATGATCACCGCCAGCGTCGCCGCGGACGACATCACGGCAGCAGCGAGCGGCGCCGGGTAGCCCTTCGATTTCATCCCGGGAATGAGGATCGATCCCAGCGCCGCGACGTCGGCGACCGCCGAGCCGGAGATTTCGGCGAAGAACAGCGACGTGCCGATCGACACCTGCGCGAGTCCGCCGCGGATCCAGCCGAACAGCGACGAGGCGAACGCGATCAGGCGGCGCGAGATGCCCGATGCGTTCATGATCGCGCCGGCGAGTATGAACAGCGGAATGGCGAGCAGCGGGAAGCTCGTCGCCCCGTTGTAGGTGACGAGCGCGACATTGGGAAGGACCGCCACGCCGTGCGTCGCCACCATCGCGATCACCGCGACGATGCCGAGCGACACGGCGATCGGGACGTCGACGACGACGAGCGCCAGCACCGCAGCGAACAGCAGCAGCATCGCGTTCATCGTGCGCCCGGTCCGAGGTCCGGTACCGCTACTGGGTCGCGTCGCCGACCGGCAGCGGCGCAGCGCCACCGCGCTCGCCGTAGAGCGCGAGCCCGACGAGGTGCATGAGCTCGGCGACGATGATCAGCGCCGACGAGATCGGGATCACCGACTGCACGACGCTCATCGGCACGTCGGGGAGCGTCACCATGTCGTCGGTCGCGAGCACCGGCAGCACCTGTGCGCCGACGATGCCGAGCACGACGAAGAACGCGATCACCAGGAGCTGCACGACGATGCGCAGCGACCGCCGCCAGCCTGCCGGCAGCGCATCGACGAGCTCGGGACAGCCGATGTGCGAGCGGCGCACCGATGCCAGCGCCGCACCGTAGAAGGTGAGCCAGGCGAGGAGCACCGACGCCACCTCGTCGTACCACGGCAGCGCATGGCCGGCGAAGCGGAACGCGACCCCGAGCGACACCTCGAGCGACAGCGCCACCATCAGCGCGATCGCGATCCACTCGAGGAAGCGCGCGTAGCGGCGCCTCAGGGCCGCCAGCACGCCGTCGGTCATTGGCGCAGCGCGACCGCGCGGTCGATCAGCGCCGCGGCACCCGGCACGTCCTTCTCGAACTCCTCGTAGATCGGCTTGCTCGCGGCGACGAAAGCATCCTTGTCGACGTCGTTCACCTGCATGCCGGCGGCCTTCAGCTTGCCGAGAAGCTCGACTTCGTCGCGCTCGGCGGTCTCGTAGACGAAGGGCTGGGTCGCCTTCGCCGTCTCTTCGAGAATCCGCCGCACGTCGGGCGGCAGCGTCTTCCAGTGGGTGAGGCCGACCGTTACGTACGCCGGCGTATAGACGTGGCTCGACAACGACAGGTACTTCTGCACTTCCTGCAGCTTCGCCGACGAGATCTGGGTAAGCGGGTTCTCCTCGCCGTCCATCACGCCGGTCTGCAGCGCGGTGAAGAGCTCGGAGAACTTCATCGGGCTCGGGTTCGCGCCGTAGGCCTCGAACATCTTCACGCGCCACTTGCCCTGGGGAACGCGGAGCTTGATGCCCTCGAGGTCGGCGGGCACGCGGATCGGCCGCTTGTTGTTGGTGATCTGGCGGAAGCCGTTCTCCCACACCGCCAGCACCTCGAGGCCCTTCTTCTCGATCGCGGGCTCCATCGACGGCCAGAAGATCTCCTTCTCGATGCGGTGCATGTGCGCGCGGTCCTTCACGATGTAGGGCATCTCGAAGAAACCGAGGAGATCGACTTCCGAGCTCATCACCGTCGACGGCAGCGCCATGTCGAGCGTGCCGAGCTTCAGCTTCTGCAGCATTTCCTTGTCGCCGCCGAGCTGGCTCGAGCCGTACACGACGACCTTCGCCTTGCCGCCGAGCGCCGCGTTCGCGCGCCGCGCGAATTCCTCGGCACTCTTCGCGAACAGTGATCCGGGATTGCCGACGTGACCGAACTTGATCTCGAGCTGCGCGTTCGCCGGGGCCGGCGCGGCGCCGAGCGCAAGCGCGGCGGCGAACGCCGCGCAGATGAGGCGGCCGGAGCCGCGGGCAAAGCGTGTCATCGGGAACCCTCCTTGGTCGATCGGCGCCCTCTCACGGACGGCTCCCTCGCTTTCCGGGCCGCGCTTCGCGCGGGCGTTCTCGCGAAGCATGGTACAAGAACGCGCGCTGCAACGGCAATCGGCTCCCTATAATCGGCCCCTATGATCGATGGCGTCGACCGAGCGGGGGATCGCCGATGCTGAGCAAGCGCCTCGCGCAGGGGGTGCGCGGGGAGGTCCTTTTCGACGCCGCATCGCGGGCGCGCTATGCGACCGATGCGTCGATCTACCAGATCGAGCCCCGCGGCGTCGTCGTGCCGGCGTCCGATGACGACGTCCGCGCGACGTTCGACGTTTGCCGCGAGCTCGGCGTGCCGGTGCTCGCACGGGGCGCCGGAAGCTCGCAGTGCGGCCAGACCGTCGGCGACGCGGTCGTCATCGACCACAGCAAGCGCCTCGACCGCATCCTCGCCTTCGACACCGACGCAGCGACCATCACCGTCGAGCCGGGCCTCGTGCTCGACGCGCTCAACGCCTGGCTGCGCCCGCACGGCCTGTGGTTTCCCGTCGACGTCAGCACGTCGGCGCAGGCAACGCTCGGCGGCATGGCCGGGAACAACTCCTGCGGCTCGCGCT
>DASVWR010000078.1:0-6698 GCA_036393115.1 Casimicrobiaceae bacterium | reverse complement strand
GTCGACCGCCGCGTCGAGGTGTACGTCGGCGGCCTGGGCGAGCGAACTCTCGCGGTTTCCCGTGAGCGCGATCACCCGCGCGCCCTGCCGCTTCAGGTGCGGGGCGAGCATCAGCAGCTCGTCGGTCTCGCCCGAATTCGACAGCATGACGACGACGTCGTCGGCGGTGATCATGCCGAGGTCGCCGTGGCTCGCCTCGGCGGGATGCACGAAGAATGCCGGCGTGCCGGTCGACGCGAGCGTCGCCGCTACCTTCCTCGCGACGTGGCCGGACTTGCCGATGCCCGAGACGACGACTCGGCCGCGGCACGCGAGCATCAGCTCGACCGCGGTGACGAAGGGACCGGCGAGGCGCTGCGCGAGGGCGCTGATCGCGCGCGCCTCGGTGTCGAGGACGTTGCGCGCGAGCGCGAGCGCGCGTTGCGGGTCGACCGCTGTTGCGCGGGCGCCGCGCGCCGGCGCGCGCTCATCCGCTGGGGCCGTCATTGCGCGGAGTATACCGCCGCGGCGTGCTAGTGTTCCCCGATGCCCGAGACCCTGCTGCTCGTGCTGCTTCTGCTCGCGTCGTCGGTGGTCGTCGTCACGATTTGCCGCACGTTGCGGCTGCCGCCGATCCTGGGCTACATCGTCGTCGGCGTCGTGCTGGGCCCGCACGCGCTCGCCGTCGTGCCGAACGTCGCCGCGACCCAGCGCCTCGCCGAGTTCGGCATCGTGTTCCTGATGTTCTCGATCGGGCTCGAGTTCAGCCTGCCGCAGCTCCACGCGATGCGCCGCGCGGTGTTCGGGCTCGGGCTCGCGCAGGTCGCGCTGACGGTGCTCGGCGCGACTGTCGTTCTCGAGCTCCTCGGTCACCGCTGGCAGGTCGGCGTCGTGCTCGGCGGAGCACTCGCAATGAGCTCGACCGCGATCGTGTCGCGGATGCTCGCCGAGCGCATGGAGCTCGTCACGCCGCACGGCCGCGACGTGATCGGGATCCTGCTCTTTCAGGACCTCGCTGTCGTCGCGTTCCTCGTCGCCATCCCCGCGCTCGCGAGTCCCGGTCCCGACGTCGGCATCGCGCTCGCCCAGGCGCTCGGCAAGGGCATCCTTGCGCTCGCGCTGATCCTCTACTTCGGGCAGAAGCCGATGCGCGCATGGTTCCGCCTCGTCGCGCGTCAGCGGTCGCCCGAGCTCTTCGTGCTGAACGTGCTGCTGGTCACGCTCGGGATGGCGGCGCTCACCCAGCTGGCCGGATTGTCGCTGGCACTCGGCGCGTTTCTCGCCGGCATGCTGATCGCCGAGACCGAATTCCGCTACCAGGTCGACGAGGACATCAAGCCGTTCCGCGACGTGCTGCTCGGGCTCTTCTTCATCACGATGGGGATGCTCCTCGACCTGCACGTCGGCGCGAGGCAGGCGGGCGAGATCGTCCTGCTGTTCGTCGTGCCGGTCGCCGCGAAGCTCGCGCTCGTCGTGCTGCTCGCGCGTGCGTTCGGCTCGCCGCCGGCGACGGCGCTGCGCACCGGCATCTACCTCGCGCAGGCGGGCGAGTTCGCACTCGTCATGCTGGCGCTCGCGACCGAGAACGCGCTGTTGCCGCCCGGGTTCACGCAGCTCGTCCTCGCGGCGATGATCCTGTCGATGCTGGCGGCTCCGCTCACGATCCAGTATGCCGACCGGATCGTGCGGCGGCTCACCGCCAACGACTGGCTAGCGCGCGCCGCCGAGGTCACGCAGGCCGCCGCGCGCACGATGGCGCGGCAGGGGCACGTCGTCATCTGCGGCTTCGGGCGCAGCGGCCAGAACCTCGCGCGCCTGCTCGAACGCGAGGACATCCCCTACGTCGCGCTCGACGCCGATCCGCAGCGCATCCGCGACGCCGCCGATGGAACCAGCGTCGTCTTCGGCGACGCGAGCCGCCGCGAGATGCTCGTCTCCGCAGGAGTCGAGCGCGCGCGCGCCGTCGTGATCAGCTTCGCCGATACGCCGGTCGCCTTGCGCATCCTCCATCACGTGCACCAGCTCCGTCCCGATCTCCCGGTCGTCGTGCGCACGCACGACGACAGCGAGATCGAGCGCCTGCTCGCCGCCGGCGCGACCGAGGTGGTGCCCGAGATTCTCGAGGGCAGCCTGATGCTCGCCTCGCATTCGCTGTTGCTCCTCGGCCTGCCGCTCAATCGCGTGCTGAAGCGCATCCGCGCGATCCGCGAGGAGCGCTACGGCCTGTTTCGCGGCTTCTTCCACGGCGCGAGCGATGCCGAAGCAGCCGACAACCTGCAGCCGCGGCTGCGCACGATCCTGCTCCCCGAGCGCGCGTGGGCCGCCGGGCGCACGCTCGTCGAGATCGGCCTGCAGGGAAGCGTCGAGGTGACGGGAGTCAGGCGTCACGGCGCGCGCTCGGTGCGTCCCGGCGCCGACTGGCGCTTCGAGGCCGGCGACGCCGTCGTGCTGCTCGGCCAGCCGGTCGATCTCGTGCGCGCCGAAGCGCGGCTGCTCGACGGCCCACGCGCGCGATGATCGGCGCGCAATGACCCGCGGTCATTGCGGGGCCCGAAACGCTGCGGATACAATGCCCGTTCGCTCCTTGCGGTCATCCGATGCCAGACGCCATTCGAGCCGGGAGCGATCCCGGCACTGCCGCCGAACCCACCGTCGTACTGAAGGACGTCTCGTTCGGCTACGAGCGTACGCGGATCATCCTGCGCGGGATCGACATGACCGTTCCGCGCGGCAAGGTGGTCGCGATCATGGGCGGCTCGGGCTGCGGCAAGACGACGATCCTGCGCCTGATCGGCGGGCAGCTCCGGCCACGTCAGGGACAGGTGCTGGTCGACGGGTGCGACGTCGCGAGCCTCGATCGCGACGGCTTGTTCGCGATGCGGCGCAAGATCGGCATGCTGTTCCAGTTCGGCGCGCTCTTCACCGACATGTCGGTGTTCGAGAACGTCGCGTTTCCGCTGCGCGAGCACACCGAGCTTCCGGACGAGCTCATCCGCGACCTCGTGCTGATGAAGCTCAACGCAGTGGGACTGCGCGGCGCAGCGGGACTCGCACCGTCGGAGCTCTCCGGCGGCATGGCGCGCCGCGTGGCGCTCGCGCGTGCGATCGCGCTCGATCCGATGCTTGTCATGTACGACGAGCCGTTCGCGGGGCTCGATCCGATCTCGCTCGGCATCGTCGGCCAGCTGATCCGGCGCCTGAACGACGCGCTCGGCATCACGTCGGTCGTCGTGACGCACGACATCTACGAGTCGCTGAAGATCGTCGACTACATCTATTTCGTGTCCGAGGGGCGCATCGTCTCGCAGGGGACACCGGCCGAGGTGCGCGCCTCGAGCGAATCGTTCGTGCGCCAGTTCGTCGACGGCGCCGCGGACGGTCCGGTGCCGTTCCACTATCCGGCACGCCCGCTCGGCGAGGATTTCGCGCGTGCGGTCTGATGCGCTCACCTGGGCGCTGCGCCGCGTAGGCCGCGCGACGCTGGGCTCGGTCGAACGGCTGGGCTTCGCCGCGCGCTTCTCGGTCGCCGTGCTCGCACATGCGCCGGCGGCGCTCAGGCGTCTTTCGCTGACGCTGCGCGAGATCTATTTCTCCGGCGTGCTGTCTCTCGTCATTATCCTGGTGTCAGGGCTCTTCGTCGGCATGGTGCTCGCACTGCAGGGCTACGACGTCCTGACGCGCTACGGCGCCAACGAATCGCTCGGCGTGCTGGTCGCGCTTTCGCTCGTGCGCGAGCTCGGGCCGGTGGTGTCGGGGCTCCTGTTCGCGAGCCGCGCCGGCAGCGCGATCACCGCCGAGATCGGCCTCATGAAGACCACCGAGCAGCTGTCGGCGATGGAGATGATGGCGGTCGATCCGCTGGCTCGCGTCGTCGCGCCGCGCTTCTTCGGCGGGATCGTATCGATGCCGCTGCTCGCGGCGCTGTTTTCGATGCTCGGCATCTTCGGCGCCTACCTCGTCGGCGTGCGACTGATCGGGATCGACGCGGGCTCGTTCTGGGGCAACATGCAGTCGGCGGTCGATTTCCGCTACGACATCGTCAACGGGATCATCAAGAGCGTCGTCTTCGGCATTGCCGTGAGCCTGATTGCCGTGTTCGAAGGGTACAACGCGCGTCCGACCGCCGAGGGTGTGTCGACGGCGACTACGCGCACCGTGGTGGCGAGCTCGCTGTCGATCCTCGCGCTCGATTTCGTGTTGACGGTGTTCATGTTCCGGGGGATGGGCGAATGAGGAGCGGTCGATTCGGTGGCACCGGCGGCGACGCGGAGGCGAGAGTCCGATGAACCGCGCGACGCTCGATCTCTGGGTCGGTGTGTTCGTCACGCTCGGCATCGCGGCGATCCTCTTTCTGTCGCTCAAGGTCGGCAACCTGCTGACGGTGAGCCACGACCCCGGCTACCGGCTCACCGCCGAATTCGACAACATCGGCGGGCTCAAGCTGCGCGCGCCGGTCAAGGCGGCCGGCGTCGTCGTCGGCCGGGTCGAGACGATCCAGCTCGATCCGAAGACCTATCAGGCGGTGGTGACGATGCGCATCGACCGCGGCTACGCGTTCAGCAAGGACACGATCGCGTCGATCCTTACCTCGGGACTGCTGGGCGAGGTGTACATCGGCCTCGATTCGGGAGGAGATACGAAGATGCTCATCAACGGTGACCGGATCGCGCATACGCAGTCGGCGATCGTGCTCGAGAAGCTGATCAGCCAGTTCATGTTCGACCGCGCGGCGACCGCCGGCGGCGGGGCGTCGACGCCCGCTCCGGCCACGGCCGCCGCACCGCCTGCGTCCGCCGCACCGCCCGCGGCCGCGCGGGGGAGCAAGTGATTCCGTCCCGGGCCGCGGCGCGCAGTCTCGCCGCGCTCGCGCTCGCCGCGATGGTCACCGGCTGCGCGACAGCGCCGAACCGCGACGATCCGTTCGAGCCGATGAACCGCGAGTCGTACAAGGTGCACGAGGTCGTCGACGGTCATTTCATCAAGCCGATCGCGCAGGCGTACGTCAACTACACGCCCAGGCCGGTGCAGACCGCCATCGCGAACTTCTTCGGCAACGTCGACGACGCGATCTCGGTCATCAACGACTTCCTGCAGGGGAAGCTCGACAAGGCCGGCAACGACATGGGACGCGTGATCCTCAACACCGGCTTCGGGCTTGTCGGCATGATCGACATCGCCTCCGAGGCGGGGATTCCGAAGGGCAACGAGGATTTCGGTCAGACCCTCGGCGTCTGGGGCTTTCCGCAAGGGCCGTACCTCTTCATCCCGGTTTGGGGTCCGACGACGGTCCGCGACGGCACCGGCAGCATCGTACGGCTCTACGCGGGCCCGGTCGGATACATTCGCGACGTTCCGCTGCGCAACACGCTGTACGGCATCGGCGCGCTCAACGCGCGTGCGCAGGCGCTTTCCGCCGAAACGGTGGCGCTCTCGGCGGCGCTCGATCCCTATGCGTTCATCCGGCGCGCTTACCTGCAGCACCGCCTCTATCTGCTCTACGACGGCAAGCCGCCGCCGGAAAAGGAGAGCCAACAATGAACATCGACCCATTGCCGCTGCGCGGCGCGACCTTGGCCGGCGCGTTACGCGCGCTCGCGCTGATGCTCGTCGCGATCGTGTTCGCAGCATTCGCGGCGCCGGTCGTCCATGCGGCGAACGACGAGGCACCCGATGCGCTGGTTAAGCGCGTGACCGGTGAGGTGCTGCAGCTCATCAAGTCCGACCCGAAGATCCAGGCCGGCGACCAGGCGCGCATCCGCGAAGTGCTCGAGACGCGCCTCTCGCCGTACTTCGACTTCGAGCGCATGACGGCACTCGCGGCCGGGCGCGGCTGGCGGCTGGCGACCCCCGAGCAGAAGAAGGTGCTCGCAGAGCAGTTCAAGACGCTCCTGGTGCGCACCTACTCGGGCGCGCTCACGCAGTATCGCAACCAGACGATTAGCTATCTGCCGCTTCGCGCCGAGGCCGGCGCGACCGAAGTCACCGTGCGCACCCAGGTCGAGCAGCCGGGTCAGGCGCCGGTGCCGATCGACTACAGCATGGAGAAGACCGCGTCCGGTTGGAAGGCCTACGACGTGGCCGTCGGCGGTGTCTCCCTCGTCACCAACTATCGCGACGAGTTCACCGCCGAGATCCAGCGCGGCGGCATCGACGGCCTCATCAAGACGCTCGAAGCGAAGAACGGCGGGGCACCGGCGAAATGAGCGTCGCCTGCCAGGGCGCGCAAGCGCAGTCGGGAGCCGGCGCCGAGGGCGGCGCGGCCGCCGGATTCGTCGCGACCGACGGCGGCTGGTGCTACACCGGTGATCTCACGCTCGACAACGCCGCGGCGGTGCTCGAGGCGTCGTCGGCGCTGGCGCTTCCCGCCGGAGGTGCAGTCGACGTGAGCGGGCTGCGTCACGCAGACTCGGCGGCGCTCGCCGTGCTGGTCGCGCTGAAGCGGCGCGCCGCGCGCGAGCACGTCGAGCTCACGCTCACCGGCATGCCGCAGCCGCTGCGCTCGCTCGCGATGGTCTACGGCGTCGACGAGCTCGTCGCCTGATCGATCGCTTCGTCGATCACCTCATTGATCACGTGCGTCGCGCCGCAGCGACGCGGATGCCGAGCCTCCCGGACCGATGACCGCTGCCGTCGAAGTGCGTGACGTCGCGCGACGCTTCGGCAGCGTCGAGGCGCTGGCGGGTGTCGACCTTGCCGTCGGCGAGGGCGAATTCTTCGGC
>DASVWR010000077.1:0-20516 GCA_036393115.1 Casimicrobiaceae bacterium | reverse complement strand
GTCGATCGCCTCGGCACGGCCTTCAATCGCGACTTCACGAGTTCGCTCGAAGAGAGCAACCGCTACCGTCACCTGCTTCTCGGCTACGCGAGCCTCCTCCTCGCGCTCCTCGCCTACGCCGGCTACCGGCTGGTGCGAAGCGTCCGCGTGATCGCTCGCGTCAACCACGAGCTGAAGGACGCCAACGAGTCGCTCGAGCGGCGCGTGCAGGAGCGCACCGAGGCGCTCTCGCAGGCGCTCGACGACCTCAAGGAATCCGAGTCGCAGCTCGTGCAGAACGAGAAGATGGCCTCGCTCGGACAGATGGTCGCCGGCGTCGCTCACGAGATCAATACGCCGCTCGCCTACGTGAGGAGCAGCCTCGAGACCGTGCAGTCGCACTTCGACGGCTTCCTGCACGACTTCGTCGGTGCGATGACACGTCTCGTCGACCTGATGCGCAGCCCCGAGACGCCGGAAGCCGAGCTCTCCGATCAGTTCGAGACCGCCGTGGCGATTCGCGATCGCATGGACGAGCACCCGATCGCCGACGAGATCGCGAGCCTCCTCGAGGACGGAGTGCACGGGGTCGACGAGATCAGCGGCATCGTCGTCAACCTGAAGGATTTCAGCCGGCGCGATCGCAGCCAGGTGACGCGCTGCGCGATCGAGGACTGCCTGGCGAGCACGCTGCAGATCGCGAAGCCGGTGCTCGCGGGGCGCCGCGTGCGCAGGCTGTTCGCCGCGACCGCGGCGATCCAGTGCGCGCCGTCGCAGATCAACCAGATCTTCCTCAACCTGATCACCAACGCCGCACAGGCGACCGACGAGCACGGCGTGATCACGCTGGTCACGCGAATGTCGGGCCCGCAGCAAGTCGTCGTCGATGTGATGGACAACGGTTCCGGGATCGCCGACGACGTGCTCCCGAAGATCTTCGATCCGTTCTTCACGACGAAAGCGGTGGGGAAGGGAACCGGCCTCGGGCTCTCGATCGTCTACAAGATCGTCGAGCAGCACGGCGGGACCATCCGCGTGCACTCGCGCCCCGGCGTAGGTACCAAGTTCACCGTCGCGTTCCCCGTCGATACCGGCGAGGCTGGGGCGCTCGATTCGCAACCCGTTCCCGAAGTCGATATCGCCGCCTGATGGCGACACCCCAGGAAACCGGAATCACCAGGAACCCGTCATGAGCACACCCGAAGGAATCCCCCGCGCGATCGGGGAGCCCCGCGCCGCGTCCCGCCCGGCGACGCGATTGCGGCCGGTCGCGATGAGGCCCGCACCGCGACCCGATGGCCGCGCGAATCCCGCGCGCACGGCCGGCGAGCGCCCGAAGATCCTGTTCCTCGACGACGAGGAGCGCATCGTCAATGCGCTGGCCGCGCTGTTCCGCTACAAGTACCAGGTGTTCACCGCGACGAGCGGCCCGCAGGCGCTCGCCATCATGCGCCAGTACCACGTGCACGTCGTGGTCAGCGACCAGCGGATGCCGGAGATGACCGGCGTCGAGTTCCTGCGCCAGGCGAAGGCGGTGTCGGCCGACACGGTGCGCATCCTGCTCACCGGCTTCTCCGACCTGCCGGCGATCATCGATTCGGTCAACGACGGCGAGGTCTATCGCTTCCTCAACAAGCCCTGGGGCAATCAGGAGATCCAGGCGGTCATCGCCGATGCGCTGGCAATCGGGATTGCGCTCGAAGCCGATCGCGGCACCGCCGCGGCCGTGTCGCGCACGCCGGTCGCACCCGCGGCGCCGGCGCACGAGCGGCCCGCCGTGTTGATGCTGCACGACCGGCGCGAGACGTTCGAGCGGCTGCGCCCGCTGCTCGACGATTGCCATCCGTTCTATTTCGCGCGTACCGTCGACGAGTGCATCGATGCGCTGCACAGCAAGCCCGTCGGAGTGGTCGTGTCGGACCTGCAGGTCGGCAAGCGCGACACCACCGAGCTGCTGAAGGTTCTCAAGCAGGAGCATCCGCACATCCTCACGATCGTCGTCGCCGATACGGCGGATGCCGACCAGGTCGTCGAGCTCATCAACCAGGCGAAGATCTTCCGCTACGTGCTGGCTCCATACAAGCCGCAGAAGCTCAAGTTCTTCATCGAGTCAGCGCTGGCGCAGCTTCAACGCTACCGGGGCTTCCCGACGCTCCTGCGCGAGCAGAAGACGGACGCTCCGCGAGGCATGCCGTCGCGCGCGGGAATGGCGATCCGCGAGCGCCTGCGCGCACTGCGCACGTACTTCACGCCGCGCGGCGCCACCGTGCGCTGACATCGCGAAGGGGCCAGACATGACCACGCACACGTTCACGCGACCGATCGCCGGCATCGACGGGCTGGCTGCGCGCAGCGCCGCTGGTGCTGCGGCGCCGCGTCGCTCGCTCATGATTCTCGCCGTAGGCATCTGTGCGGGAGCAGGTGTGCTCGCCGGCGCGCAGTACGGGCGTGACGACTTCGCCGCGATCCGCACTCCGGCGAGCGCGCGCGCGACCGTTCCCGGGCTTGCTTCGGGGTCGCGGGCGATCGACGCGGCACGGCACGCGCTCAACGCGCTCGGGATCCGCGACATCGCGTCGTGCGACGCGGATTGCACGCTGCAGCCGTCCGCGGCGGCACACCGGATCGCGGTGGCCGGCGCGCAGGCGGTAATCGTTGCCGCGCCGAGCCAACAGGCAGCCGCGCTCGTACACGACCTGCGGCGGGCCGGGAGCTACGCGCTGGTCGTGCTCGCGGCTCCGGCGGATCCCGCGGAGGTCGTGCGGCGGCTTCCCGAGGACGAGCGCGTCTGGCTCGCCGCCGCGCGCGACGCGGGGCCGGTGGGGCTCGCGATCATCGCGCGCAACGGACGCATGCTCGACTGACGCGTTCGCGCGCGGCATCCCGCTGCCGGACCGGATTCCCATGGATCCATTTCCCGCGCACGAAGCCGTGAGGCCGGACACCGGCGAGCTCCCTGCCGCGGGGGTCTTCACGACGCTGGCGCTCGCGCTTCTGGCGGCGACCGTCGCCGCGCTCCTGATCGAGCGCTCTCACGCCGCCGGCGCCGCGCTGATCGCGGGGTCGGCATTCGGGGTGGGCGTCGCGGTTGCGCTCGGTGGCATGGCCATCGTCTTCGCATTGGCAGACGGGCAGCGGAGCCTCGCATGGCCGCTGTCGTGGCTCGTCATGCGCCGTCGCGGGGGTGCTCAGGCTCCCGCGGGGGCGCCGACGCGCAGGCCGGGCTTCCCGCGCGGCGTGCGCACGAACGAGGCGCACGATGCGCTGTTTCGCGCGCTGGTCGAGACTTCGGGCGACATCGTCTGGGCGGTCGACGCGAACGGATGCATCACTTACGTCAACGGCAGCGCGCTCGAGGCGACGCTCGGCTATCGGCCGGAAAACGTTCTCGGCTTTCCGCTGACCCAGTTCGCCGAGCGGGTGACCGCGCAGGCGTTCGACGACGAGCTGTTCAGGCTGATCGACGGCGCGCCGCAGCTCGAGGTCACCGGAACGTTCTTCCATCGCGAGGGGCACAAGGTGCATCTCGCGGTGCGGGCGATCGCGGTTCACGACGGTGAGGGCCGCTTCGCCGGCGCGAACGGCACCGCCGTCGACGTCAGCGGGCTCAAGGCAGCGGAGGCGCGGCTGCGCCGGGCGCTCGACGAGCAGCAGGCGGTGCTCGACTCCGTAGTCGTCGGCATCGCGATCGCCAAGGGCACGAGGATCGTGCGGGCGAACCGCGAGCTCGAGCGGATGTTCGGCTATCCCGCCGGGGGTCTCGTCGGCCTGCGCGTGTCCGACCTCTGTGTGGTCGACCAGCGCGACACCTGGCAGGATGCGGTGCGCGCGGCGGTCGGCGCGCAGCACGCGTACGACAACGACGTGCTCGGTCTGCGCCGCGATGGCACCCAATTCTGGTGCCGCGCCGCGGTGCGCGCGTTCGACGCCGGCGGCAACCCCGACATGACGATCTGGGTCGCGCAGGACATCTCCGATCGCAAGCAGAAGGAGGAGGCGATCGTGCACGCGGCATTGCACGACACGCTGACTGGCCTGCCCAATCGCGCTCTCATGAGCGACCGGCTGGCGCAGGCCGTACGCTTCGCGTCGCGCTCCAAGTCGAAATTCGGCGTACTGTTCCTCGATCTCGATCGATTCAAGTATGTCAACGACACGGTCGGCCACGACGCCGGCGACCAGCTTCTGCGCGTCGTGGCGAACCGGCTGCGCAGTCGCGTCCGCAGCAGCGACACGGTCGCGCGCCAGGGCGGCGACGAATTTATCGTCATGCTTCCCGACGTGCGCTCGCAGGAGGACATCGAGCGAATCGCGGCGAACCTGCTGACCGAGATCGTCAAGCCGATTCCGGTGTTCGGCAACGACTACGTGGTGTCGGCGAGCATCGGCATAAGCATCTATCCCGATCACGGCGCCGATGCGCAGTCGCTGCTGCGCAACGCCGATGCCGCGATGTACCGCGCGAAAGAGCTCGGCAAGAACACCTACCGCGTGTTCAGCGAGGACCTGCACCAGAAGGTGACCGAGGATATCCGCCTCGAGCAGCTCCTGCGCGGCGCCCTCGATTCGGGGCGCCTCGATGTCCACTATCAGCCGCGCGTCGACCTGGTATCCGGCCGCATCTCCAGCGTCGAGGCGCTCGCGCGCTGGGACGATCCGGTGCTGGGGCCGATCGAGCCGACCAAGTTCGTCGCGGCGGCCGAGCGCGCAGGGCTCATCGGGCGCCTCGGCGAATGGGTGCTGCGGCGCGCGTGCCGCGACTTGACCGAGCTATCGGCGATGGGCTTTCCCGGGCTGGGTCTTTCGGTCAACGTGTCGCATTCGCAGCTCTCGGACGCCGGGCTCGTCACGACGGTGCGCCGCATCCTCGACGAGCATGGCCTCGCGCCGCAGCGGCTCGAGCTCGAGCTCACCGAGACCGCAATCGCGCGCAATCTCGACCAGGCGGTGACGCTGATGCATGAAGTGGCGGCATCGGGGATCGGCATCTCGATCGACGACTTCGGGACCGGCTACTCGTCGCTGTCGCAGTTGAAGCGCTTCCCGATCCGGACGCTGAAGATCGACCGCGCGTTCGTCGACGGCCTTCCCCACGACGCCGACGATGCAGCCATCGTGCTCGCCGTGATCGCGATGGCGAAGAGCCTCAAGATGCGCGTCGTCGCCGAAGGGGTCGAGACGCAGGATCAGTGCGCGTTCCTGCTCCGACACGAATGCGACGAGGTGCAGGGTTACCTGTTCAGCCGGCCGGTCCCGTTCGATCGCGTGACCGAAATGCTGCGCAGTGTCGCGTCGGCCGAGCCCGGATCAGGCATCGAGCGGCTTCCGCGCCGCGTCGCCTGAGATCGCCGCCGCGTCGTCGCCGAGCGCGCTTCGCGCCTGGCGTTCGAATTCCGGCGCGGGAGCGGGGGGTGCCGCGCGGCGGTGCCGTCCGACCGTGTACCAGGTGAGCACCCCGACCGCGAGCAGCGCGAACGGACCGAACCACAGGAGCCAGGTCTCGGCTTTGAGCGGCGGATCGTAGAGGACGAAGTCGCCGTAGCGCGCGACGAGATACTGCCTGATCTCGTCGTCGCTCTTCCCGGCGAGCGCGAGCTGGCGTACTTCGCGGCGCAGGTCCGCGGCGAGATCGGCATCGCTCTCGGCGAGCGTCTGGTTCTGGCAGACGAGACAGCGCAAGCCCGATTCGAGTCGGCGCAGGCGGAGATCGAGCGCGTCGTCCGCGCGGGTCATCGACGCGAACGCGATGGCGACGCATGCAACAGCCGCGAGGAGCACGCGCATCACGACGTCTGCAGCCTGCGCACGAGCGGAAGGATCGTGTCGTTCAGCGCCTTCTCGGTGAGCGGCCCGATCTGCTTGTAGCGGATGATGCCGGCGCGGTCGACGACAAACGTCTCGGGCACGCCGTAGACGCCCCAATCGATGCCCACGCGGCCATCGAGGTCGACGACCGACTTCCGATACGGGTTGCCGTTGTCGGTGAGCCAGGCGCGTCCGTCGTCGGGCTTGTCCTTGTAGTCGAGGCCGATGATCGGGACGATTCCGGTCTTCGCGAGCGCGACCAGCAGCGGATGCTCCTCGCGGCACGACACGCACCACGACGCCCAGACGTTCAAGAGCCACACCTGGCCGCGCAGATCCGAAGGCCCGAGCCTTCGATCGGGAGCGTGCAGCTCGGCGAGCGAGAACGCGGGCGCCGCCTTGCCGATCAAGGGTGAGGGCACCTCGCGCGGGTCGTGGTAGAGCCCGGCGTAGAGGAATGCTGCGATCACCGCGAAGATGGCGACCGGCACGAGCCAGCGCAGCGATCTCAACATGCGCTTAGCGCCCGTGGCTACCGTTCGCGCTTGCGACCATGGCGTCAGCAGGTCCTAAGCGTTGCCCGCTGCGACGAGAGCGGCTGCCGGCGCCGATCGCCGCGCCAGCGCGAGACGGTAACGGCGATCGGCGATCGCGGTGAAGCCGCCCACCGCCATCAGCAGACATCCGCCCCAGATCCAGTCGACGAATGGCTTCACGTAGATGCGCACTGCCCATGCGCCCGCGACGCCGGCGCCGGTGACCGGCTCGCCCAGCGACACGTAGTGATCGCCGCCGAATCCGCGCTCGATCGACGCTTCGGTCATCACCTGCCCGGACGCGTGGAACGTGCGCTTCTGCGGGTGCAGCGTGGTGACGCGCCGGTCGGCGCGCGTGACGCCGATCGTCGCGACGAGCGCGTCGTAGTTCGGCCCGGCGACCGGGGTGACGCCGCGGAACGTGTAGGTGTCGCCGGCGACGACGACGCTCTGCCCGACGCCGAGGCTCACGTCGCGCTCGACCTCGTAGCCCTTGACGAGCGTCACTCCGGTGACGAACACCGCGACGCCGAGATGGGCGACGAGCATGCCGTACCACGCCGGCGCATTCGCGCCGAGCTTCGCGGCGAGCCCGCGCTGCGGCGCGTTGCGCAGCCGGTGGACGAGTGTGGCGACGGTCGCCGCAGCGATCCACGCGGCGAGCAGGAGCCCGAGCGCGACCAGCGGCTTCCAGCGGCCCATCGCGATCGGCACCAGCAGAGCGGTGGCGACAGCGACGCCGGCCGCCCAGCGCAGGCGCGTCCACAGCTCCGGAATGGGCGCGCGGCGCCAGGCGGCGACCGGACCGACGCCGACGAGGAACAGCAGCGGCGCCATCAGCGGGTAGAACACCGTATCGAAGTACGGCGGACCGACCGAGATCTTGCCGAGCTTGAGCGAGTCGATGAACAACGGATAGAGCGTGCCGAGGAGCACGCTCGCGAGCGCCACCACCAGCAGCACGTTGTTGCCGAGCAGGAGCGATTCGCGCGACACCGCCGAGAACGCGCCGCCGGCGCCGACCGCCGCGGCGCGGAACGCGTACAGCGTGAGCGAGCCGCCGATGACGACGGCGAGAAACGCGAGGATGAATAGCCCTCGCGCCGGATCGGTCGCGAACGCGTGCACCGAGGTCAGCACGCCCGAGCGCACGAGGAACGTGCCGATCAGCGACAGCGAGAACGCGACGATCGCGAGCAGCACGGTCCAGCTCCTGAACGCGCCGCGCTTCTCGGTCACGGCGAGCGAGTGGATGAGCGCGGTGCCGGCGAGCCAGGGCATGAACGACGCGTTCTCGACCGGATCCCAGAACCACCAGCCGCCCCAGCCGAGCGTGTAATAGGCCCAGATGCTGCCGAGCGCGATGCCGATCGTCAGGAACGACCACGCGACGGTCGTCCACGGTCGCGACCAGCGCGCCCACGCGGCGTCGAGCCTGCCGCCGATCAGCGCGGCGATCGCGAACGCGAACGCGACCGAGAAGCCGACGTAGCCCATGTAGAGCATCGGCGGATGCGCGACCATGCCGGGATCCTGCAGCAGCGGATTGAGGTCGCGTCCTTCGGGCGGCACCGGGAAGAGTCGCGTGAACGGGTCCGACGTGGTGAGCAGGAACAGGAGGAAGCCGATCGCGATCATGCCGAGCACGGCGAGCACGCGCGCGCGCAGCACCTGCGGCAGGTTGTGCGAGAAGATCGTCACGGCGAGCCCCCAGCCGGCGAGCATCAGCGACCACAACAGCAGCGAGCCTTCGTGCGAACCCCAGGTCGCGGCGAGGCGATAGTGGAGCGGCAGGTGCGTGTTCGAGTTCGCCGCGACGTTGGCGACCGAGAAGTCGCTCGTCGCGAAGCTCCAGGCGAGACATCCGAAGGCGAGCGCGACGAGCCCGAACTGCGCGCGCGCCGCAGTGATCGCGACGCCCATCAGCGCGTGATCGCGCTTCGCGGCGCCGATCATCGGCAGCACCGCCTGCACGATCGCGACCAGCAGCGCGACGATCAGCGCGAAATGACCGAGCTCGGGGATCATCGCGCCCTCGCTTCGTGCAGGCTCGGCATCGACACTGCGCCGGCATGCGCGTGCGCCGCGTCGATCGCCGCTTTCGCTTCGGGCGGCATGTAGTTCTCGTCGTGCTTGGCGAGCACCTGCGTCGCGTGGAAACTGCCGTCGCTCCCCATCGCGCCCTGTGCGACCACTCCCTTGCCCTCCTTGAAGAGATCGGGCAGCAGGCCGGTGTAGGTGACCGGAATGGTCACCGCGGTGTCGGTCACCTTGAAGCGCACGGTCAGCGTGCCGGGAACGCGCTCGAGGCTGCCGCGCTCGACGAGCCCGCCGATGCGGAACGGCCGCGACTGCGGTGCCTCGTGCGCGACTACCTGCGACGGCGTGAAGAAGAACACCAGGTTCGAGCGGAACGCGTTCAGGATCAGCGCGGCCGCGACTGCGACCGCAACGACACCGGCGCCGATCCACATGAATCTGCGCACACGAGGCTTCATCGGGCACCTCCGCCTTCGATCAGGTGAAAGCCGGCGCAGCCGGCGTCGCCGGCCTGCTGCACCATCCGCGCCATGGCGAGCGCGCGCCGTCCGCGGCGGCGCAGCGCGATCGTCTCGACGATGACGACGGCGGCGACGGCACCGTACGCCATCCAGACATACCACGCGTATCCACCCATCTCGAAAAAGCTCGTCATGGCGATGTTCCGATTGACGGTGTTCCAATGCCGACCAACGAAGCGACCCAGCCCGCACCGCGCTCGCGCTCGACGATGATCGCGCGCACGCGCGTCAGCGACGCGGCGATGCAATAGCACCACGCTGCGGCCGTCATGAAGAGGAGCCCCGCAAGCATGATCATCGCCATTTTCGGTGCGGCGGTGAGACTGATCGACGAACCCTGGTGCAGCGTGTTCCACCACTGCACCGAGAAGTAGATGATCGGCACGTTGACGGCGCCGACGAGGGACAGCACGGCGCACGCGCGGTCGGCGCGGCGCGGATCGTCGATCGCCTGGCGCAGCGCGATGACGCCGAGGTAGAGGAAGAGCAGGATCAGCGTCGACGTCATCCGCGCGTCCCACGCCCAGTAGGTGCCCCAGGTGGGGCGGCCCCAGAAGGCCCCCGACCACAACGCGAGTGCCGCCATCAGCGCGCCGGTCGGCGCGAGCGCCTGCGCCATCATCGCCGAGAGCCGCGCATTGAGCCCGAGCGCGAGCGCGCTCCAGAACGCCATCGCGAGGTAGATGATCATCGCCATCCACGCGGTCGGCACGTGAATGAAGATGATCCGGTACGCGTCGCCCTGCGTCGCGTCGGTGGGTGCCGCGACGAGGCCGATCCAGAGGCCGATCGCCGCGAACACTGCCGCGAAGATTCCGAACCCGCGCGCGAGCCGGCCCGCGAGCGGGTAGAACGAAACCGGCGAGGCGTAGCGGAACCAGTTGATGATCATCGTTGGACGTGAGCGGCAGCTCGAGGCGGGCGAAGTCCGCTGAAAGCAATCCGTGCGATGGAGGGGTCAGGCACCTGCGATCTCAGAGAAGGTAAACAATGCTTTCAGTGGAAGACCCGCCGCAGCGAGCGCCTCGGTGCCTGGCGGAACCAGCCTGGCCATATACCTTGCGATATTCAATAGCAGCTCCGGACGAGCTTCGAACTGATACTTGTCAAAGTACGTGTCGCTGACCTTGCATATTGGAAAGCGCATGGCAGCAGCGACATCACAGGCTCGGGAGATAGTCTTCGCGAACACGAGAGAACACCTCTATTGCTACCGAATCGGCCAGTATCTCTGCGCACTGACTGATGTTGCTCTTGATGCACCAGCTATCGCCAGGCTCAGCAGTGAACACCTCGTCGCCGATGGTGAGGCGAATCTTTCCCTGCACCAGGTAACCGGTTTGCTCGTGGATATGGGAGTGTGACGGCAACCTGCTACCCGCCTTCAATCTGAATTCAGAAAAGAGCGTCTCATCACCGAATACGAGCGTCTTGAATTGGATACCAGGGAGCACCGGCTTGTAGTCACTCGGATCAGCCCTGCAGAACATGATTCCTCCTTGTGGGAGACCGCCAGCGCTTAGTCGAGCGCAATGCGCACCGCCGCGGCTACGGCAAACGGCACCGCGACCACGGCGAGCAGAAGCCCCGCGGCGAGCAGCGAGAGCTGCGGCGCCGCCGACAGCCCCGCCCGCGCCGCGTCGACGGCTCCTGCGCCGAAGATCAGCACCGGTGCGTAGAGCGGCAGCACGAGGAGGGCGAGGAGGCTTCCGCCGCCGCGCGCGCCAAGCGTGAGCGCCGCGCCGACCGCGCCCAGCAGCGACAGGATCGGCGTCCCGAGCACGAGCGACGCGGCGAGGAGCGCCAGCGCAGCGCCGTCGAGCGCGTACTGCGCACCCAGGAGCGGCGCCAGCACGGCAACCGGCAGCCCCGTGGTGAGCCAGTGCGCCAGCATTTTACCGGACGCGTAGGCCGGAAGCGGCCCCTTCGCGAGCGCCATCTGCTCGAGCGTGCCGTCGGCGAAGTCGGCGGCGAAGAGCCGAGGCAGCGCGAGCAGCGACGCGAGCAGCGCCGACGTCCACAACACGCCGGGGCCGAGGGTCGACAGCACCTCGCGCGACGGCGATGCTGCGAGTGGAAACAGGGACACGACGATCACGTAGAACAGGAGCTGGACGCCAAGTTCCGCACGCGAGCGCAGTGCGACGCGCAGGTCGCGCCGAAGCGCGAGCCCGATCGCGCCGCCGATCGACGGTGCGTCGGTCATGCCGGGGATGCCCGCGCCGCATCGCGCGACGCGGCGAGGCTGAGTTCGCGGCTTCGCGCCGACGGCAGCGGGAGCGGCGCATGCGATGCCGCGACCACCGTTCCGCCGCCTTCGAGATGCCGGGCGAGGAGTGCGGCGAGGAGTGCGACTGCCTCGCCATCGAGCGCCGTCAGCGGCTCGTCGAGGATCCACAGCGGGCGGCTCGAAAGCGCGAGGCGGGCGAGGCCGATGCGCCTGCGCTGCCCCTGCGACAGCGCGCGTGCGGGGAGCGCAGCCTGCCGCGCGAGCCCTGCGTCGGCGAGCGCGCGCGACCGTGCGGCAGCGTCGGCGTCGCTCCCGTCGAGCGCGATCCACGTGGCGAGATTCTCCTCCGCGGTGAGCTCGTCCGTCAGCCCTGCGAGATGGCCGTTGAACGCGACCGCCGCGCGAAGCCGCGGATCGCCGACGCGCATGCGCTCGTCGCGCCAGCGAACCTCGCCTTCGGCGGGCTCGGTCAGCCCTGCGAGGATGCGCAGCAGCGTCGTCTTGCCGCTGCCGTTGGGTCCGCGCACGGTCATCGCTTCGCCCGCGTCTACGGTGAACGAAAGCCCGCGAAACAGCATCGCGTAGCCGCGGCTGGCGGCGAGCGCGCGCGCGGCGAGCGCATTGGATGCGACCACGCCGAGCCTATTTCACGACGTCGTCGATCACGACGGCAACGCGCTGCGCTCCGGGAGCCACCGGGTCGCTCTTGCCGAAGAGATCGCCCGGCGACGCAAGTGCGTTGCCCGAGTGCGAGATGCGCGCCTCGACGACGACAGTACCGGCGGCGGAGAGCTTCATATCCGGACGCATCGACTGCGAGTCGTCGAGTGTGAACGCGCGCGGGAGCGGATCGGCCGTTTCCCTCACCACGGCGAGCGGCATCCGCGGACCGTCGACCGCGCGGGCGTAGATGAATAGCGTGTCCCCCGGCGAGACACGCGCAGCGAGCGAAGGCGCGATGCTGACTTCGCCGCGGATCGCTCCGTTGCCGGCCGTCGCGGCCGCATCCGCCGTCGCGGACTCTCCCGTTGTCGCAGCCTTGCCCGTTGTTGCGGCGTTGCCGCCGCGGTCGCCGGCCGCTTCGGCGCGCGCGATTAGCGCGTCGATCTCGCGGACGTCGGGGCTCTCGGGCGGAAGCTCGACCTTCAGGCGGCGCCACGCGTCGATCGCCGCGGGAATGTCGTTTCGCTCCTGCGCTGCCGACGCGGCGAGGAGGAGCGCCTTCACGTTGCCGGGCTCGAGCGCCAGTGCGCGATCGATCAGCTTCGTCGGCTCCCCGGCGAGCGACTGGCCGTTGGCCATGCCGAGCGCGTCGGCCCAGTCGACGAGGAGGCTCGCATCGACCGGCCCGTGCTGCGCCGCCTGGTGGAACGCGTCGGCCGCCTCGCGGTAGCGGCCGAGCGCGCCGTACGAGCGGCCGAGGAGCTTCCAGCCGGTCGCGTCGTCGGGATGCTCCTTCATGCGCGAAGCGAGCTTCTCGACCATCGCGATCACCTGCGCCTGCGATATCGGCGGCGTCTCCGCCGTTCGCGCGGCCTCGTCGATCGCGCGCGGACTGCCGAGAAGCGCGTAGAGCGCGACCGCGACGATCGGGAACACGAACACGAGGCCGAGCGCCCAGCGCCGGCCGGAGCGCGGGGACGCCGTCGCTGCCGCGGCGCGCGGCGCCGCCTGCAGCTCGCCGGCGAGACGCGCGGTGAGCTCGTCCATCGCCTGCGCGTGCTCGGGCGGCCCGATCGCGCCGGCGGCGAGCTCGCCGTCGAGCTGGCGTTTCTCGTCGCGGTAGATCGTCGCCGGGGCGACGTCGGGAACGTCCGCCGCGCGTCGCCGCAGCAGCGGCCAGACGAGCGCCGTCAGCGCGGCCGCGACGATCACGAGCGCGGCGGTCCAGAACAGCAGGAGGGTGTGCATCTGGGGGAGGGGTTCCCCGGGGTGGCGGTTGCGGCCCGCGCATTATAGCTGCCGCGCTATGATGAGCGACGCCCGACGCAGCACACGACGGCACACGACGGGCGAGCGGTGCCTCGAGGAGTTCCAGCATGGCCGACCAGGAAAAGACCATCCGCGACGAATCGCTTGCCTATCACCGGCGCGCACCCGCGGGCAAGATCGCGCTGCTTGCGACCAAGCAACTCACGAACCAGCGCGACCTGGCACTCGCCTATACACCGGGCGTCGCCGCCGCCTGCGACGAGATCGTTCGCGATCCGCGCGAAGTGTCGACGCTGACGGCGCGCGGCAACCTCGTCGGCGTCGTGACCAACGGCACCGCGGTGCTCGGGCTCGGCACGATCGGGCCGCTCGCGGCGAAGCCGGTGATGGAAGGCAAGGCGGTGCTGTTCAAGAAGTTCGCGGGCCTCGATTGCTTCGACATCGAGATCGCCGAGCGGGACCCCGACAAGCTCGTCGACATGATCTGCGCGCTCGAGCCGACGTTCGGCGGCATCAACCTCGAGGACATCAAGGCGCCCGAGTGCTTCTACATCGAGCGGAAGTGCCGCGAGCGGATGAAGATTCCCGTCTTCCACGACGACCAGCACGGCACCGCGATCATCGTCGGCGCCGCGGTGCTGAACGGGCTGCGCGTGGTCAACAAGAAATTCGCCGACGCGAAGCTCGTCTGCTCGGGGGCGGGCGCGGCGGCGCTGGCCTGCCTCGACATCCTGGTGAGCCTCGGGTTGAAGCGCGAGAACATCTTCGTCGCCGACATCAAGGGGGTCGTCTGGAAGGGCCGCACCGAGGAGATGGACGACAACAAGGCGCGCTACGCGCAGCCGACGTCGGCGCGCACACTCGCCGAGATCATCCCGGGGGCGGACATCTTCCTCGGCCTCTCCGCCGGCGGCGTGCTGAAGCCCGAGTGGGTGAAGACGATGGCCGAGCGGCCGCTGATCCTGGCGCTCGCCAATCCCGAGCCCGAGATCATGCCCGATCTCGCGAAGGAGGCGCGCCCTGACGCCGTGATCGCGACCGGCCGCTCGGACTTTCCGAACCAGGTCAACAACGTGCTCTGCTTCCCGTTCATCTTCCGCGGTGCGCTCGACGCGGGTGCTACGACGATCAACGAAGCGATGAAGCTCGCCGCGGTGCGCGCGCTCGCCGATCTCGCGACGATCGAGCAGTCCGACATCGTCACGACCGCGTACAACCTCCACGAGAACCTGCGCTTCGGCCCGGACTACCTGATCCCGCGGCCGTTCGATCCGCGGCTCATCGTGCAGATCGCGCCCGCGGTCGCGAAGGCCGCGATGGATTCCGGAGTCGCGACGCGGCCGATCGAGGATTTCGACGCCTACCGGACGCGGCTCACCAGCATCGTCTATCACTCGGGCCTCCTGATGAAGCCGATCTTCGCGGCGGCGAAAGCGTCGCCGAAGCGGATCGTCTATGCGGAGGGCGAGGACGAGCGCGTGCTGCGCGCAGTCCAGGTCGTCGTCGACGAGCATCTCGCGCAGCCGATCCTCGTCGGCAGGCCGGCGGTGATCGCGCAGCGCATCGAGCGCTTCGGCCTGCGCCTGCGGCCCGACGTCGATTTCGAGGCGATCAATTCCGAGTCCGACCCGCGCTACCGCGACTACTGGACCGAGTACTATCGGCTGACGCAGAGGAAGGGCATCTCGCAGCAGTTCGCCAAGATCGAGATGCGCCGGCGCCTCACGCTGATCGGCGCGATGATGGTGCACCAGGGCGACGCCGACGGCATGCTGTGCGGCACGTTCGGGACCTTCGCGCTGCACCGCGAATACATCGACCAGGTCATCGGCCTCAGGAAGGGCGCCAGCATCTACGCGACGATGAACGCGGTGCTCTTGCCCGGCCGCACGGTGTTCATCGCCGACACCTACGTCAATCCGGACCCGACAGCGGCGCAGGTCGCCGAGATCGCCACGCTGTGTGCGGCGGAGATCCGCCGCTTCGGCATCACGCCGAAGGTCGCGCTCCTGTCGCATTCGTCGTTCGGAACGAGCAGCCTGCCGTCGGCGCAGAAGATGCGCGATGCGCTGGCGCTCATCAACCAGCGCGAGCCCGGCCTCGAGGTCGACGGGGAGATGCACGGCGACGCCGCGCTCTCGGAGACGGTGCGCAAGGGGGCATTCCCCAACTCGCGGCTCGCCGGCGACGCGAACCTGCTCATCATGCCGACCCTCGACGCGGCGAACATCTCGTTCAACCTGCTGAAGGCCGCGTCGGGCGCCGGCGTCACGCTCGGCCCGATGCTCCTCGGCGTCGCGAAGCCGGTCCACATCCTGACGCCGTCGGCGACCGTGCGCAGGCTCGTCAACATGACGGCGCTCACCGTCGTCGACTGCACGATCGACCGCGAAGTCTAAATCGACCTGCGCGGCTGTACGCAGGGTCGATTCGCGCTGCTATACTCCGGCGCCCCCCGGACGGCGGCGATCCCATTCCGGCAGCGCGGACGATCGCGGGGCCCTCCGATGATCGACCGCGCGCACCGCTTCTTCGCCCGCCTCGGCCCCGGGCTCGTCACCGGTGCTGCCGACGACGATCCCTCCGGCATCGCGACCTATTCGCAGGCCGGCGCCCAGTTCGGCCTCGGCATGCTGTGGAGCGTGCTGCTGACGACGCCGCTGATGGTCGGCATCCAGGTCGTCAGCGCACGCATCGGGCGCGTCACCGGGCACGGCATCGCGCGCAACATCCGCGATCACTATTCGAAGACGCTGCTCGTGTTCATCGTCGGCATCCTGCTCGTCGCGAACACGATCAACATCGCCGCCGATCTGGGCGCGATGGGCGAGGCGCTGCAGCTCGTCGTCGGCGGTCCGGCGCACGGCCACGCGCTGATCTTCGGCATCCTCGTCGTGCTGATGCAGCTCTTCATTCCCTACCGCCGCCTCGCGCCGCTCTTGAAGTGGCTGACGCTGTCGCTGTTCGCGTATGCGGCAGTGTTGCTCATCGTAAAGATTCCGTGGGCACAGCTCATCGCCGCAACGCTGGTGCCGCCGGTGAAGCTGACGCGTGACTACCTGATGCTCCTCGTCGGCGTGCTCGGTACGACGATTAGCCCCTACCTCTTCTTCTGGCAGGCCTCCCAGGAGGTCGAGGAGCAGAGGAAGGTCGTCGGCGAGCTCCCGCTGCGCCAGGCGCGGCTCGGCGCGCGCGAGCATCTGCGCCGGATCCGCATCGACACCTGGTTCGGCATGGCGCTCTCCAACGCGATCGCATTCTCGATCATGCTGACGACCGCCGTGACACTGCACGACGCGGGCATCACCAACATTCAGACCTCGTCGCAGGCAGCGCAGGCGCTTCGCCCGATCGCCGGCGATTTCGCGTTCCTGCTCTTCGCGTGGGGAATCATCGGCACCGGGCTCCTCGCCGTGCCGGTCCTCGCGGGCTCGGCCGCGTACGCCGTCGCGGAGGCGATGGAATGGCCGATCGGCCACGGCCTGCAGCCGATGGAGGCGAAGGGGTTCTACGGCATCATCACGCTCGCGACGCTGATCGGGGCGGGTATCGACTTCACTCCGGTCGACCCGATCAAGGCGCTCGTCTGGTCGGCGGTGCTCAACGGCATCGTCGCGGTGCCGATCATGGTCGTGATGATGCGCATGGCCGTGCGTCCCGACATCATGGGCCCGTTCGTCATCCGGCCGAAGCTGCAGCGCCTCGGCTGGGTCGCGACCGCGTTCATGGCCGTCACGGTGATTGCAATGGTGGGGGCGTTCGTGGTCTAGCGCGTCGCTGCGCGCGTCGTCGCCGCAGGTGCTGCCGGGTAGAATGCGGCCACCGGAGAGGTGGATGAGCGGTTTAAGTCGCACGCCTGGAAAGCGTGTTTAGGGTAACTCCCTAACGCGGGTTCGAATCCCGCCCTCTCCGCCAGAAATATAACATATAATCAATAAGTTACGTCACACCGCACTCTGCTTGTGGCGGTTCTTGTGGCAAATTGTGGCAAATCGGGAGCGCGTGAATGAACTGCGCCAACGGCGGTTCGCTCACTTCGACTTGCCGTTCACGACGATCGTTAACATCTGCGCGCTCGGTCGAGAGTGGCGGGTCGTGCGTCCGAGCCGCACGGTGACATTGTCCCAATGACCTGCGTACCGAATTTGTAGCCAACCAAACTGCTGTCGAGACCCCCATTTCGTGATTCTGCCGCACCGCGGCCGGAGGTCGAAACCAAGGGCGGAATGCGGTCGCAAGTGGTTGTAAAACTGCCGCCAGTTGTCGATGACGGCCCGGGCTTCCCGCAGATCTCGAAACCATTCCCGGTTCAAGCATTCGTCGCGCAACTTCCCGTTGAAGCTCTCCACGAAGCCGTTGTGCCAAGGCTTTCCCGGCGGGATGAAGCTCGGCCCGACGTTCATGTCCCGCAGCCACTTCATGACGCGCGTGGCCGTGATTTCGGCACCCTGGTCCGAACGGATGAACGCCGGCTTGCCGTAGAGCCGCATCAGCCGCGTGAGCGTCAGGATCACGTCCCTCGAGGTGATCGAAGCTGCGACCTCGATCGCCAGGCATTCCCTCGTGTGCTCGTCCAGCACGCAAAGCAGCCGGATCGTTCTCTTGCGCGCAAGGCGGTCGTGTACGAAGTCGTAGGTTCAGACGTGGTTCGGCCGGATCGCGCCCAGCATCCGCATGTCCGTTCCACAACGCCTGCGCCGAGGACGGCGGCGGGGAAGATTGAGACCCATCCGGGCCCACATCCGCTTGACCCGGTGCTCGCCTTCGCCGAGCCAGGCCGCGCTGCGTCGGTAGCCGAACCGCGGAAACTGCTGCGACGTCGCCATCAGTCGATCCCCGAGTTCGCGATCCTTCACCGGCTGCTTGGGCTTGTAACAGGCCACCCGGCGGCTGAAGCCAAGGTAACGGCACGCCTTGCGCTGCGAAATCCCCCGGCTCGTCAGGTATCCCATCGCCTCGCGCCGACCAACCGGGGAACTCATTTTTTCCGGCGAACTCCTTCAGGCCGTCGATCACCAGCAGCTGCTCGGCAAGCAGCCGTTTCAACCGGCTGTTCTCGGTTTCCAGCTCCTTGAGCTTGCGGGCGTCCGACGCCTCCATTCCCCCAAACTTCCTACGCCAGCGGGAGAACGTGTGCGGCGAGATGTTGTGCTTGCGGCAGACCGCGGTCAGCTGGGTCCCCGGAACCTCCGCTTCGCGCAAGATCGCGATGATCTGCTCTTCCGTGTGTCGCTTCTTCATCTGTCTGTCCCCCAGAAGAAGCTACTATAGAAACAGCAGATCGACTGGCCACACGTTTCGTACGCAGGTCAGAGCGAGCACATCGATGTCAACGTTTCAGGGCTGCTGCAACGCGAGCTGCCACCGGATCAAGCAGGTGACGCGCTTCTCGAGTGTATGTTTCGCACTGCAAATGGTCGCCTCACGGCCGCCGAGGTGCTTGGGCATCAGGAGTTCGTACTGACCCGACCGTACGAAAGTGCGTAGCTGGAAGCAGGTTCAGCTAGAACGATTGCGAAGGAATGGCTGGCCTGGATTTTCGATCGGATCAGCGTCGCCGTTTGCCACTCCGGCGGCGCTCTAGCGTCCGCGACGCGGCGGTGCCTTGGTCGTGGGCGCAGGGTTCAGCCTTTGCATCGCTTCTCGCTTACCCATCGCGCGTACCGCGGCGATCTTCGCGAGTTGCTCGCGGCGTGGCGTCGTCGCGCCGGATTCCCACGCGTAGACCGAATTCGCGCTGACGCCGACCAGCTTGCCGAAGTCGCCGGCCGACAAGCCAAGCCGGTTTCGATGGGACCGCAAGCCCTTTGCAACGAATCGCAGCTTCGGTCGTTCCGTTCCCTTGCCCGATGGACCCGCGGCGGCCGATGCCTGGCTCGACGCGTGACGCACGAGCCTTGTGACCGTGCGTTCGAGCGCGACCACCTTGCGATTCAGCGCGGCGATGTGGTGCCGATGCTCCGCGGTCAGTTTCTTCGTATGCTGCGTTTGTCTGCGGATTTCACGACGCGACAGGCGCGTGATCTCTTCGCGCAGCACACTTCCAACGTTGGCCATGTTGGTCTCGTAAGAAGCTGCGAACGCGCATACTGTAGCAGACACCGAGGTGCGAATATGTCTTACAGCCTCGGGCAGGCACACAATCGATTGACACGCGCGTTCAGGAGGCACGCATGACGCTCTGCCCAGTTGCCGTGGCCGTCGGCTGCAAGAAATGCCCGGTCTTCGCCATCTGCCCACTCAAGACCATCATCGGCGACTATCGCCCGGACGAACATCGCACTGCCAAGAAGGCGGAGCAAGCCAGAGCGGGCCGCCGGAACGAACGTCGGTAGGAACGTCGGTAGGCGATGCGATTGTCGGGCGGATGCTAACGGGCTGGCCCTTTATCGCGGGCCCAGTGCCTGGATCTTCGCCATATCGAGCACGCCCTTGGCGCCCCAGCCGCGTTCGTCCGGAGGGACCTCCGGGCGGAACTGCTCGTACAGGTGGAATCCCTCCTGATTGAGGCGCTCGGGTGAGAGACGCGCGGCGAGGCGCTCCATTGCCGTGCGCATCGGCTCGAGGGCATCGCCGAACTTGCTGCCCAGGTAGCGCTCCACGGCCTCGGGTTTCACGAGTTCGCCTTTGGAAATTGCACGCTGTCCGTCGGGTGTGGCCGCGACGTGGATCCGGCGACCGAGAAGCTCGACTTCGTGGACCTTCTTAACGCCCCTCGGCAAAGGTGGGGGAGCCTCATGCGGGCGTTCGCCGGGCGGCGCGTAGATTCCCAGGCGCACGCCCTTGGAATGTGCGGTGATGCCGGCCAGTGCGTGGCCGACGGTCAGCGCGGTCTCGTGCGGCATCCCGAGGCGCTCGGCCACGACGGCCGCCCACAGCGTCAGCACCGGGGCGCGATTGATCCGTAGCACCAGAGTAGCAGCCATAGGGCCCACTCCCGGTAATCCGTCACGGCTCGAACGAAAACGGCGGATATTCGTCGCGCATCAGGAGCAGATAAGACTCGACCCGCAGCGACCACCGCAGATATCCGACCGCAAAGGTATACAAGCCGTCCGGATACGAACCGGTGAAGAGGATCGCGAACCATGCGATCACCGCGGTAATGAGCCAGGCGATGCCGAGGAAGAACAGCACGATCGCATGCGGGATGACGTAGAAGATCCTGAGACCCACCGACCACTTGTCTCGTGGCGCGTCGGGAAACGGGACCGCGTACGTCACCGGATAATCACCTTCGCCGAACGGCGGGTAGTCATCGCGCAGCAGCGCGATATAGGCGATGGCTCGGGCGCGCCACCCGAGGAAGAAGCGCACGAAGTCCCAGAGCCCTCGTGGATGGGTGCTGGCGAAGAGAATCGCGAACCACGCGATGATCGTCATCACGAAAGCCGCTATCCCCAGGACGCCACCGCCTCCCCAGCGCCATCCCCACGCCCAGTGTCCAGACCCGCCCGATTCCCAGACCCATCC
>DASVWR010000076.1:0-19068 GCA_036393115.1 Casimicrobiaceae bacterium | reverse complement strand
CTGGCGAAGCCGCGGGCGGCGCGGCCGTCGCCGGCGTCGCCGCCTCGGACCCGTTCGGCGCGCCTGACCCCGACCCGCCGCTCAGCCGGTTCACGAACTTGCCGCTGTCGACCGGAGGAATCTGCACCGAGACGTCGTTGCCGAGCGGCTTCGGCTCGCGTTCGAGGAGCATCGGCACGACAACTGCGACGACGAGCGCTAGCACGACGGCGCCGACGAGGCGCCTCCTCGCGCGGCGGCGCAACTCGTCGAGATTCTGATCTGCGGGATCGGCCATCCGATGGCTCATGCAGCGGGGTCGGTTCGCTCCCGGATGCTCGCAAGCACTGCGGCGATCGTGAGGAACGAGCCGAAGGCCGCGATTCTATCAGCCTCGCCGGCGGCATCCGTCGCCGCGCGCCACGCCCGCGCGACGTCGGCGAAGATCCGCACGGCGTCGTGCGCGACCCCGGCCGCGACGAGACGTTCGGCGAGGTGCTCGGCCTTCGCGCCACGCGGGCCCGGCAGCGGCGCCACGTGCCAGACGTCGATGCGCGGCGCGAGTGCCGCGATGACACCGTCGATGTCCTTGTCGGCGAGCATGCCGAACACCGCGAAGGTCCGCGGAAAGCGCCCCATCGCGTCGAGCGTCGCGGCGAGCGCGCGCGCCGCGTGCGGGTTGTGCGCGACGTCGAGCACCGCCGCGGGGCGCCCGGGAAGCACCTGGAAGCGGCCGGCAAGCTCGACGCCGACGAGCCCGTCGCGCAGCGCACCCCCCCGCACCGGCAGTCGCGCGCGGAGCGCATCCAGCGCCGCGAGCGCCGTCGCGGCGTTGGCGAGCTGATAGCGACCGCGCAGCGCCGGGTGCGGCAATCCGTAGCGTGCGCCGCCCGGCCCCTCGTAGCGCCATTGCAGCCCCTCGACGCGATAGCGATACTCGTGGCCGATCCGCCACAGCGGCGCACCAATCTCGCGCGCATGCAGGACGAGTGTGCGCGGCGGATCGGAATCGCCGCAGACCGCGATGCGCCCCGACCGCATGATTCCCGCCTTCTCGTGCGCGATCGCGTCGCGCGTGTTGCCGAGATACGCGACGTGATCGATGTCGACCGCGGTGATCACCGCGACGTCGGCGTCGACGATGTTGACCGCGTCGAGGCGGCCGCCGAGACCGACCTCGAGCACCAGGACGTCGAGCCGGGCCGCCGCGAAAACGCGCAGCGCGGCAAGCGTGCTGAACTCGAAGTACGTCAGCGATACCTGGCCGGGCTCACGGCTGCGGGCCGCCTCGACCTCGGTGAACGCGGCGATCAGCGTCGCATCGACGACCTCGGCGCCGGCAATCCGCACCCGCTCGTTGAAGCGGACGAGATGCGGCGACGTGTAGAGACCGGTGCGGTACCCGGCGCGGCGATAGATCGACTCCAGCATCGCGCAGGTCGACCCCTTGCCGTTGGTGCCGGCGACGGTGATCACCGGGCAATCCACCTTCACGCCGATGCGCGCGGCGACCTCGGCCACGCGCTCGAGGCCCATCGCGATCGGCTTCGGGTGCAGCGTTTCGAGGTACGCCAGCCACTCGGCCAGCGTCGACGAGAAACCTGGACGGACCACGTTTTCTCAGGGGCCCCGCCCTCGCATCTGCGTGTCAGCCCGCCGGCGCGGGCTCGCGCATCAACAGCGCGGCGAGGCGGGCGAGCTCCTCGCGAAGCTGACGTCGATCGACGATCATGTCGAGCGCGCCTTTCTCGAGCAGGAACTCGGCACGCTGGAAGCCGTCCGGAAGCTTCTCGCGCACCGTCTGCTCGATCACGCGCGGCCCTGCGAAGCCGATCAGCGCACCGGGCTCGGCGAGCACGACGTCGGCGACGAAGGCGAACGAGGCCGAGACGCCCCCCATCGTCGGGTCGGTGAGAATCGAGATGAACGGCAGCCGCGCGCGCGCGAGCTCCTGCAGCACGGCCGTCGTCTTCGCCATCTGCATAAGCGAATTGACGCCTTCCTGCATGCGGGCGCCGCCCGACGCCGACACGCAGACGAACGGGATGCGGCTCTCGAACGCGACGCGAACGCCGCGCACGAAGCGCTCGCCGACGACCGAGCCCATCGATCCGCCCATGAACTCGAACTCGAACGCCGCCAGCACCAGCGGGACCGCACGCACGCTTCCCTGCATCACGACGAGCGCATCGGTCTCGCCGGTTTCCTCGAGCGCGGCTTCGAGCCGCTCCGGATACTTCTTCTGGTCCTTGAACTTCAGCGCGTCGACCGGCACGACCTCCGATCCGATCTCGAAGCGGCCTTCGGGATCGAGGAGTTGATCGATGCGCTCGCGGGCCGACACCCGCTCGTGGAAGCTGCACTTCGGGCACACGAGCAGGTTCTTCTCGAGATCGGTGCGGTAGAGCGTCGCCTCGCACGCGGGGCACTTGACCCACAGCCCTTCCGGCACCGGAGTCTTGCGCGCCCCGGGTGTGCTCTTGATGCGCGGCGGAAGCAGCTTCTGCAGCCAGCTCATGTCGACCCTCCCCGATGCACGCGGGCCTCGCCGGGCGGAGCCGCGGACGTCGAATCGAGCGCGCGCCGGATCGTCGACAGCCACGCGCCTGCGCGCGGTGCCGCCTCGGAGGCGGCACCGCCTTCGATCTCCTCGATGATGCGACTGCCGATCACCACCGCATCGGCGTGCTTCGCGATCGCACGCGCGCTCGCCGCGTCGCGGATGCCGAAACCGACGCCGACAGGGAGCGCGACGTGCGCGCGGATCGCATCGATCCGCCTCCCGACGTCGTCGACGTCGAGGTGCCCGGCTCCGGTCACGCCCTTCAGCGAAACGTAATAGACATACCCCGCGGCGAGCGCGGCGATGCGCTCGATCCGCTCAGGTTGCGTCGTCGGTGCGATCAGGAAGATCGGTGCGAGCCCGCGCGCGCGCAGCAGCCCGGCGAACGTCGCCGCTTCCTCGGGCGGGTAGTCGACGACGATGACTCCGTCGACGCCGGCGTCGCGCGCGGCATCGGTGAAGGCCTCGACGCCCATCGCTTCGATCGGATTGGCGTAGCCCATCACCACGATCGGGATGTCGGCGTGCCGCGCCCGCACGCGCGCGACGGTGGCGAGGACGTCGCTCAGGCTCGTCCCGTGCGCGAGCGCGCGCTCCGACGCGCGCTGGATCACCGGTCCGTCGGCCATCGGATCCGAGAACGGCACGCCGATCTCGATGATGTCGGCGCCGGCGCGCACCAGCGCATCGGCGATGTCGGCAGTCGCGGCGAGCGACGGGTCGCCCGCCGTCACGTACGGGATCAGCACGGCACGGCCGGCCGCGCGCTGGCGCGCGAACGCAGCATCGATGCGGCTCAGCGACAAGACGTCAATTCCTCGCCGCGCTGCGTTCGGCGACGGTCGCCATGTCCTTGTCGCCGCGCCCCGAAAGATTGACGAGCAGGATCGTGTCGCGCGCGAGCCCCGGCGCGATCTTCGCCGCGTACGCGAGCGCGTGGGCACTCTCGAGGGCCGGAATGATGCCTTCGATCCGGCAGCAGGCGTGGAACGCCGCCAGCGCTTCGTCGTCGGTCACCGCGACGTATTCGGCGCGGCGCGTGTCCTTCAGCCAGGCGTGCTCGGGCCCGACGCCGGGATAGTCGAGCCCGGCCGAGATCGAATGCGTCTCGATGATCTGCCCGTTCGCATCCTGCAGGAGATACGTACGATTGCCGTGCAGCACACCCGGGCGGCCCGCGCAGAGCGACGCCGCATGGTGGCCGGTCGCAAGGCCCTCGCCCGCCGCCTCGACGCCGATCAGCCGCACGGCAGTGTGCGGCAGATAGGAATGAAAGATGCCCATCGCGTTGCTGCCGCCGCCGACGCAGGCGATGACGACGTCGGGCTGCCTGCCCGCGAGTGCTGGCATCTGCGTCAGGCATTCGCGCCCGATGACGCTCTGGAAGTCGCGCACGAGCATCGGGTACGGATGCGGACCGGCCACGGTGCCGAGGATGTAGAACGTCGTGTCGACGTTGGTCACCCAGTCGCGCATCGCTTCGTTCAACGCATCCTTCAGCGTGCGCGATCCCGATTCCACCGGCACGACGCGCGCGCCGAGAAGCCCCATCCGATAGACGTTCTGCGCCTGCCTGCGCACGTCCTCGGAGCCCATGTAGACGACGCATTCCATGCCGAAGCGCGCCGCGACGGTCGCCGTCGCGACGCCGTGCTGGCCGGCGCCGGTCTCGGCGATCACGCGCCGCTTGCCGAGGCGGCGCGCGAGCAGCGCCTGTCCGATGCAGTTGTTGATCTTGTGCGCACCTGTGTGGTTGAGGTCCTCGCGCTTCAGATAGATCTGCGCGCCGCCGAGCTCCTTCGACCAGCGCTCGGCGTGGTAGATCGGTGAAGGGCGACCGACGTAGTGCTCGAGCTCGTACTCGAACTCGGCGATGAAGCGCGGATCGGCGCGAAGCTCGAGGTAGCGCGCGCGCAGCTCGTCGAGCGCGCCGATCAGCGTCTCGGCGACGAAGATGCCGCCGTACGGACCGAAATGGCCGCGCTCGTCGGGCAGGTCGCCGAGTCCTGAACCATCAGCCATCTTTGATTGCACACTCCGGGCGCGGGCGGCGCGTCGCGCCAACCCGCATCATCGGGCGGTGAGTCGCGCCACCCGGTGTCGTCGAACGGTGACGCGGATTCTAGCAAATGGCAGGGGCGCGACCGCGTTCGGCCGGGAGGGCGCGACGCTCGACCCGCGTCGCCCCGATGACTTCGATCCCGATGCGCCCCCGGAAGCCGGCCAGGCGCAGCACCGCACAGAAGTCCGACCAGCCCGGCTGTGCCGACGCGGTCAGCCGGCCGACGAGCTCGATCGCCCAGAAATCCGGCCGCTCGCGATAGACGAGCGGCTCGAGGGTCACGACGAGGTCGGCCCACGGCTTGGTCCCGGAAACGAGCAGCAGGGGATCACCGGAATGCGGCGTCTCGCGCAACTCGACGAGGTCGAAGTCGATTCGCCGGCACGAGCGTGCGCACGGGAGCGAGTCGAACGAGCCATCGGGTGTCGTCATGTCAGAGGTATCGCCGTATGTGCGTGCCGCGCCAGCCATGGATTTCGCCGTTCGTGCGTGCCGGGCCAGCGCATTGTTCGCGCGCCTCGCCGATCCGGGAAGGGGCGCTGGGGTATCCTGACGGTTGCATTGGCGTCGAGGGTGCGCCCGAATGCACGCCGAAGACGACATCGCTCCGACGGTGCTCGCCGAAGAGCTCGACAGGATCTGTGCGAGCCTCGCGTTCCGTCATTCGCACCGTCATCAGCGCTTCCTGCGCCACCTGATCGACTGCAAGCTGCATCACCGGCTGTCGGCGCTGCGCGAAGTCGCGCTCGGCGTCGAGTTCTTCCGCCGTCCGCCGGGCAGCTACGATCCGAAGGTCGACGCGGTGGTTCGGGTCGAGGCGGGACGATTGCGCCGGCGACTCGATCGCTACTATCACGGCGAAGGCACGGCGGCACCGTTCGAGGTCATCCTCGACAGGGGGAGCTATTTGCCGTCGCTGCGCCGGCGCACGGTCCCCGCGATCGCGACCGGCGCGCAGCCGTCGGTCGCCGTGCTGCCGGTTCCCCCTTCGACGTCGCAGCCTGCCGACGCCGGCGCCGCGGTCACGCTCACCGACGAAATTGTCCGGACGCTGTCGCGCCTGCCGCAGATTCGCGTGTTCGGCCCCGAATCATCGCTCGCTGCCGGCGTCGCGACGGACGCGGGCGAGGCGCGCGACCGCTGGAACGTCACGTGGATCGTACGCGGAACCTGGTCGCGCGACGAGCCGCGCGACCTCGTGCTCGAGATCGCCGGCACCGCAGCCGAGGAGCCGGCGATCGTGAAGACGATCGAAGCCTTGCCCGACGATCCGCCGACGTTTCACCAGCGCGTGCGCGACGAACTGCTGCACGGCTTCGCGGCCATCCTCGGGATCGTCGGCGAGTCGGGCGCCCCCCACGGGCCCGTCCCGGCGACGCGCGATCTCGCGGCCTTCGACCTCTACCAGCGTGCGCGATATCTCCTGAAGCAGCGTGACCCGTATCTGCTCCCGCGCGCCATCGAACAGCTCGCGGCCGCGGTCCGCATCGATCCCGATTTCAGCGCGGCGTGGGCCGAGCTCGCGGAAGCGCACGTGCGCCGCCGGAGACTCGTGTTCGACCCCGGCGAACGCGACCCCGCGGCCGCGCGCCGGGCGGCCCGGCGCGCAATCGAGCTCGATCCGCACTGCGCGGGCGCGTACGCGACCCTTGCCGGGCTCGCCTACGCCGCCGACTTCGACTGGTCACGGGCGGGCGACCTGTTCACGCAGGCGCTTATCCAGGCGCCGCGCGACCTCGGCGTCCGCTCTGCGTACGCGGCATTCCTCATGTACAGCGCGCGCTTCGAGGAGGCGCTGCGCGAATACGACGTGATCCAGGCGCTCGATCCGCTGGATCCCGCAACGCGCTGCCACAAGGGAGCGCTGCACTTCTACTGGCGGCACTACGAGCGTGCCGAGACGCTGTTGACGCAATCACTCGAGCTCGCGCCCAACGACGTCTACGCACAGCTCCTGCTCGCCGACACCTTCGCGCAGGCCGGACGACCGGACGAGAGCCTCGAAGCTTCGCGCAGGCTCGTTGAGATCGCGCCGGACTATGCCAATTCGCAGGTGTACGTGGCGCGGGCGCTGCGCATGCTCGGCCGCGAGCAGGAAGCGGCTTCGATCATGCACAGCGCCCGCGCGCGATTCGGCGGGCACATCAGCGAATACGAAGAGGCGATGCTCCATGTCGCCGGCAACGAATGCGCAAGCGCCCTCGAATGCCTCGAGCGCCACGCGCTTCGCAAGGCGAACGGCGCGCACTGCATCGCGGTCGACCCGACGTTCGTGCGGCTGCACGCCGACCCGCGCTGGCCGGAATTGCTGACGCGCTGTGGACTGCCGGACTTCTCGGCACGCCTCGCCGCCGCATGCGCGGCTTCGGGGCCCGTGTAACCCTCGTGCAACCCCGCAGCCCCTTCTCATCCGAGCGGCAGCCTTTCAACATGCGTACGACGAATTGGGGCGGCGGTCGACCTCGCCCGCCGCCGAGCTCCCGCGGAGGTGCGCATGAACGTCCCTGCAACGATCCGGCTCGCTGTCGCAGTCCTCGTGCTCCTCGTCGCACCCGGCGCGCGCGCGACGTCGTCGTCGATCGACCAGAGCGACATCTGGTGGAACCCGGACGAGAGCGGCTGGGGCATCCAGTTCGTCCACCGCGGAAACATCATCTTCGCCACGATGTTCGTCTATGGACCCGACCACGCCGCGACCTGGTTCACCTCGACGATGTTCGGAAGCGCCGCCAAGGCTTCACCCGCGTTCGCGGGTGATCTGATCGCGAGCCAGGGGCCCGGATTCGCGACGATCCCGTTCGACCCGACGGCGGTGACGCGAGTCAAGGTGGGAAGCATGACGTGGCAGCCGGAGTCCGACGCCTCGGGCGTGCTCGCCTATTCGGTCAACGGGGTCAACGTGACGAAGATGATCGTGCGCGAAGCGCTCGTCAACGACGACTACAACGGCAGCTATCTGATCGCGTTCCAGGGAACGCAGAGCGGCTGCAGCGACGCGTCGAAGAACGGAACGTCGAGCGGCAGCGCGACGCTCGCGATCGTCCAGAGCGCGTCGGGCGTGACGATGACCGAGATTGCCTCCAACAGCACCTGCACGCTCAATGGTGCGTACACCCAGGCAGGGCAGTTCGGCTCGGCGGCCGGTACCTTCAGCTGCAGCAACGGCGACACCGGAACCTTCACGATCAGCGAGATGACCGTGAGCCCGAGGACGATGACCGCCACGCTCGCGACGGCAAGCCCGAGCAGGGGTTGCCATCTCCTGGGGAACGTGGCAGGCGTACGAACGGACTGAGTGCCGCATGGCGGCGGCGTCCCGTCAGCGTTGTGGCGCTTGGCAGCGCGTGGCGACCTGTCTCGCGATACTGGGTGTGGCCGCCACCTGCCAGCCGGCCGCCGCCGGAACGACGGTTGCCCCGGCGGCCACGGTCGCCGAGCGGCTCGGTGTCTACCACTGGGGCGCGACGTACGTCGTGAGCGGCCAGCCGCCGCTCCTCGACGGAGCGCAGCAGGTCCAGCGCCTCGGCACCCGCGTCATCTCCGTGGCGATGACGCCCAATGCTGCATCCACGAACTATCCGGGGGAAAGCTTCGGTGGGTCGCTCGGGTCGTTGACCGAGCTTGCGCAAAGCGCGGATTTTCGCAAGCTCTTCGCCATGCCTTTCACGACGTACGTCCTGATGTCGTTCGGCTTCGGCACCGCCGCCTGGACCTACGGACCGCATCCGCGCGGACCCTTTACGCCGGTCCTCGCCGCTGCCGAGACGCAGGAGTTCCACGACCTCGCGAAGTACCTGCTGCAGACCTATGCCGGCAGCGGCAAGACCTTCGTCATCAAGAACTGGGAAGGCGACTGGTTCACCGATGAGAACTACGATCCGGCGTACGTGCCGAGCGCGATCCAGCTCCAGGCGTCGATCGACTGGCTGAACGCTCGGCACGCCGGCGTCGCAGCGGCGCGCGCGGAGATGCCGGGCGTACACGGGGTCGCCGTCTACGACGCGGTCGAGTTCAATCTGCTGCAGCGCGTGAAGAGCGGTACGCCGTCGATGCTGAACCGCGTCATCCCGAGCGTCGCGAGCGACTTCGTGTCGTATTCGTCGTACGACACGATCAACCGCGGTGCGACCGTAAACCTCCGTCAGGAGATTCTCGACGATGTCGCGACCATCAGGAGCGTTCCGGGCGTTGGATCGCGTCCGCTCATCATCGGCGAGTTCGGCTTTTCGGAGACGCAGTGGCCCGACGCAGCAGCGCGTACCGCGATTGCCGCACAGGCATTCCTCGATGCAGGTGCGCCGTATCTGGTGAACTGGGTCATCGAGGGCGGACAGGCAGGCGGACAGGGGTACGCGCTCGTGCGCCCGGACGGCTCGCACACGGTGGCGTGGCAGGTGCTGCACGACCTCGTCGCCGATTCCGCGCCCGCGAACGCCGAGGGATTGTGGTGGGCCGCACCGGCAGGATCCGAGTCGGGATGGGGGATCAACTTCGCGCACCAGGGCGACATCGTCTTCGCGACGTGGTTCACGTACGACGCGAACGGCAAGGCGTGGTGGCTGTCGATGACGGCGCCGAAGATTGCGGCGACCGTCTACGCGGGAACCCTCGTCGCAACCTCGGGACCGGCCTTCAGCGCCGAGCCTTTCGATCCGGCACGCGTCGCACGGTCGGTAGTCGGGCAAGGGCTGCTGACCTTTGGCGACGCGAACGGCGGAAGCTTTTCGTATACGGTCAACGGGGTCTCGCAATCGAAACCTTTGACGCGGGAAGCGTTCGGCCCGATGCCGATCTGCGGTCCCGCCGAGGGCCCTCTCGAGTCCGCGACCAACTATCAGGATCTTTGGTGGGCGGCGCCCGCCGCATCGGAATCCGGGTGGGGGATCAACCTGACCCAGGAAGGAAGCGCCATCTTTGGCACCTGGTTCACCTACGACGTGGACGGGACGCCCCTCTGGCTGTCCGTCACGGCGACGCCAGTCGGAAGCGCGTCGACACCGCAGGGGGCACCAGCCGTCTGGAGCGGGTCGGTGGTGCGCACGACGGGACCGGCGTTCGCGGCGATTCCGTTCGATCCCAAGCTGGTCACGCGGACAGTGGTGGGCGACGCCACGTTCACGTTCACCGACGGCAATCACGCGACGTTCGCGTACACGGTGAATGGCGTCACGCAGGCGAAACCGATCACGCGCGAGGTGTTCGCCGCGCCGGGCACGATCTGCCGATAGCGTTCGTTGACACGAAGGACGCTCACCGCCCCGCGTCTGGCCGCGCATCCGCCGCATCCACCGCCTGCACGAACGCCCGCATGCGCGCCGCATTTTTGAGACCGCGGCGCGGCGCGCCGGACGCGTCGCGCTCCTCGACACCGGAAGAGACGTCGACGCCCCACGGTGCGATCGAACCGATGGCCGCGCCGACATTGTCGGCATCGAGCCCGCCCGAGAGGATCAGTCGCCCCCTGATGCGCGCACGAACCTCTTCCGTGACCCTCTGCCAGTCGAACGCGTGGCCGGTGCCGCCCGGAAGGTCGCCCTTTCGGTAGGCGTCGAACAGGATGCCCGCGGCATCGTCGTAGGGCGCCGTCGCAGTGCGCAGATCGACACCGTCGGCGACGGCGATCGCCTTCACGTAACGGCGGCCGAATGCACGGCAGAATGCCGCCGGCTCGCTGCCGTGGAACTGGAGGAAGTCGAGCGAAACCGCGGCGAGTGCTGCGCGGACGGCGTCGGGCTCGGGATCGACGAAGAGCCCGACGACGCCAACGAAGGGCGGCAGCGCCGCGACGATCGCGCGCGCCTGCGCGTGCGTGACGACGCGAGGCGTACCCGGCCAGAAGATAAGGCCGATCGCGTCGGCGCCGGCATCGGCGGCGGCCTGCGCGTCCTCGACGCGCGTGATGCCGCAGATCTTGATGCGTGTGCGTCGGCGGTCGGTGCGCGTCATGCCCTCGATGGTGCCACAGCGCGCCTTGTCGACGGCAGGCCGAAGGCGGCATCGTAATCGACACCGGTGAAATAGAGCCCGGCCGCATCGAACGTCGCGGCGCCCTGCGTGCGGTCGGCGACTGCGAAGAGCGCGTCGATCCACGCGGGTGTGCGCTTGCCCGCTCCGATCGCGACCAGTGCTCCGACCATGTTGCGCACCATGTGCTGCAGGAACGCATTGGCCGAGAACTCGAGGCGGATGCGCTCGCCGTCGACGCCGACTGCCACTCGCGTCAGCGTGCGCACCGGGGTCCGCGCCTGGCACTCGGCGGCGCGAAACGACGAGAAGTCGTGCGTCCCTTCGAGGCGCCGCGCGGCGTCGCGCATCGCATCGACGGCGAGCGGCAGCGGGTACCAGCCGACGCGGCCGTGCTCGATCCCCGGCCGTTCCGGGCGGTTGACGAGCAGGTAGGTGTAATGGCGCGCGGTCGCCGAGTAGCGCGCGTGAAAGTCCGCCGGCACCACGGCGCACCAGAGGACGGCGATCGCTGCCGGCAAGCCGCTGTTGACACCGCGCACCCAGGCGGTCAGCGGGCGCGCGGCATCGGTGTCGAAGTGAATGACCTGCGACGTCGCATGGACGCCCGCGTCGGTTCTTCCTGCCGCGTGCACGCGCACCGGGCCGTCGGCAATTGCCGCGAGCGCGTCTTCGAGCGCATCCTGGATCGAGCAGCGCGACGGTTGCGACTGGAAGCCGCAGAACGCCGCGCCGTCGTATTCGAGCGCCAGCGCGTAGCGCATCGGAGCGGCAAACGCTGCCGCCGATGCTCAGGCGAGCTTCGCGAGAAGCGCCTGCGCTTCGGATTTCTGCTGCTCGTCGCCCTCGTGCAGCACTTCCTGCAGGATGTCGCGCGCGCCCTCGCGATCACCCATTTCCTGGTACGCCTTCGCGAGATCGAGCTTGGTCGCCGCGTCGTGCCACTGCCCGTCCATCACCGAAGGCGTCGGATCGGCGCTCGCCGCGCGCGTCGGCTCGAAGCTGAGATCGAGTTTGTCGAGATCGAGCGGAGCGCTCGTATCGATCGCCGGCGCGCCGGCAGGGGCGAGGTGCGCACCTTCGAGGTTCAGCGCCGGCTCGCCGAGACCATGGCTCGCCGGGGCGGCCGGAGCCGAATGAACCGGATCGTCGAGGTGGAAATCGAGGTCGAAGCGTGTCGGCCCGCTTCCCGATTCGACGCGTTCGTCGAGCGCTCCCGCAGTCGTGCCGAATCCCGTCTTCGCTTCGCCGAGTGCCGCACCCAGCGCAGCCGTGGCGGCGCCGGCGACCGCGATGCCCGCTCCGCGGGGCTTGCCGGCGGCGGCTTCGACCGCCGCAACCGGGGTCGTCGCGCTGCGCGCGAGCGCGCTCTCGGCGCCGGCGAGAATGTCGGCGGCCGACTTGGTCTCCGGCGCGATCACCGGCGAGAACGAGATGTCGCCGTCGTTCGACGCGGCTTCGTGCGCGGCCGCCTCCATCGCCGACGACGAGGACGATCGCTCGGTGCCCGTCTTCGCGCCCGCACCGGCAAGCTCCGGCGAGAACGACGGCTGTGCCCATTCGAGCGACTCCGCGTGCGCTGCAGCGGGCCCGGAGGTCGGTGGCGTACCGCTTCGTGCGGGCGTGCTGACTGAGGCGCTCGCCGGTGTGCTCGTCGATGTGCTCACTGAGGCACGCGCCGTCGCTGGCGCCTGCCCCTCGTCCTGGAACATCGGATTGGCCGGGTCGAGCTGGCGCCCGAGCATGACCGCCTTGTGCCAGACGTCGCCCTGGCCGTGGCTGACGGCGAAGAGCTCGGAGGCGACGGTCTCGAATGCCGAAGGCTTGTTGTGCTGCGAATGGATTTCGAGGAGCTTGAGGTAGATCTCCTGCCGCTGCGGATCCTTCTTCAGCGCGTCTTTCAGGATCTCCTCGGCCTGCGCATCGCGGCCATAAGCGAGATACACCTCGGCTTCGGCGATCGGGTCGACTTCGTCGGTGTCGATGTTGCCGAGCCCTTCGCGGCTGAAGTCGGACGCAAGCGAATTCTCGCCGGTGTTGACGACCCCGCCTCCGGTCGAGCCGAAGACCGTGTTGGTCTTCATGTCGGTGCCGGAGATGATGCTGTCCTCGAACTTCGTCGTCGTGCGACGCCGTGCCGCGATCAGGCCGGCGATGCCGGCGAGAATCACCAGCGCGCCTCCGCCGAGCGCCCATTTGGGCGTGTTGGCGACGAGGTCGGTGAAGAATCCTGGAGCCTCGTGCGGCGTCGCCGCGGGTTTCGGCGCGGCAGGCTTCGCCGGCTCGCCCGCTGCGGCGGGTTTCGCGGCCTCGGCGGCAGGCTTCGCAGCCTCGGCGGCAGGCGTCGCGGTTGACGACGCTGCGGCTGTCGCTTCGGGCGCCGCCGGCTGAGGCGCTGCCGTCGACGACGCTGCGCCTTCGGGTGCCGGAGTAGCCGATGCAGCGGCAGCGCCAGCGGCGGCGGCCGTCGTCGCGCCGCCCTTCGTTGCTTCCGCCTGGCCCTGCAGCTGCGCAAGTGTCTGGTTCTTGAGATCGAGCGCGCGCTGCATGTCGGCGACGGTCTTCTCGAGCTGGGCGATCCGCGTCTCGGCGTCCTTCAATTGCTGCTCGGTGGCGATCGCGTCCTCGGTCGCGGCCGCCTTGCCGACGCCGGCCGTGCGCGACACTTCGACGCGATCACTCCCCGGCGCTGCCGCAGGAGTCTTTTCCTCGACGGCGACGCCGATCCGGCCCCCCGACGCGCGCGTGGCCGGAGCACCGGCAGCCGGCGCAGCCGCGGCGAGCTGATCGCGGTAGTTGTTCCAGTCGACCGCCTGTGCGTGCACGGTCTTCGCCGCAGCGGCGGCACTCGTTCCGAGTACCTCGGTCTCGGTCGGAAGGTTCAGAATCGCCCCGGCGCGCAGGCGATTCATGTTGCCGCCCATGAACGCTTCCGGATTGCGGCGGAACAGCGCGTCGAGCATCTGGTCGAGCGTCGCCTGATCCGGCTTGAACTGGTTCGCGACGTCACGCAGCGTGTCGCCGCGATGCACCGTGTACTGCGAGGTCGGCGCGGCCCCGGTCGAAGCGGCCCCGCTCGAAGCAGCCCCGGCCGATGCGGGTGCCGACGCCCGCGCCGCGGGCCTCTGCGTGATCCGCGGCGCCGCCGCGACTGGCGCCGTCACCGCCGGCGCGGGGCCGGTCGCGACCTTCATCCCGGGAGGATCGAGCAGGAACGTGTACTCGCGCACGACGCGTCCCGACGACCAGTCGACCTCGACGAGAAGGTCGAGGAATGGCTCGAGCACCGCGACCGGCGAGCTCACCTTGAGATAAGGGGTGCCCCCGACGTTCTCGACGCTGATGCGCGCGCGAGACAGCGTCGCCTGGTAGGTCAGGTTGTTCTGCTTGTAGAGCGCCGGGTCGGCAACCCTGGCGCGCAGCGAATCGAGATCGTCCTTGCTGACGGACGAGAGATCGATCCTTGCCGAAAGCGGCTGCCCGAGCGCGGACTCGACCGTCAGTTTGCCAAGCCCCAGCGCCAGCGCGTGACCATTGAAGGCAAGCGCCGCGGCGAGGAGGCTGTAGGTGAAAATCGGCTTTGCGCGCATACCCGACCTCTTTGCGATGGGTGGTTCGCTCAAGCTAACTTAACATCATGCAGTTAGCGACGCAAGCTAAACTGTTGCATTAGATAGCGTTTTATGCCGCCGTCCTTGCCGGGCCGCCACAGGCCGGCACCGGCGTTCACCTCGCGCACCGGCATCATTCCGGCGCGTGCGGCGCGACCGCCGGGCCTGCATAAATGTGCGCGAAACCAACTCATTACACGCGTCTGGCCGGTGGTACGCCGATTTGGAAAAAAGCACGAATCGCGCCAGAGCGTGTATCGAGGGATTTGTGAGGTGCCACCGGCGGAACCCGCCGGGTCCGGTCAGCGCCCCTGCACAATGCGCAGCATGCGCCGCAACGGCTCCGCGGCACCCCACAGCAACTGGTCGCCGCAGGTGAATGCGCCGAGGTACGTCGGGCCCATCGCGAGCTTGCGCAGCCTGCCGACCGGGACTTCGAGGCGACCGGTCACCGCGGCGGGCGTCAGCTCGCGGATGCTCGCGTCGCGCTCGTTCGGGACGACCCGCACCCATTCGTGGGCATCGGCGAGCATCGCCTCGATATCCGCGAGCGGCACATCGCGCCGCAGCTTGATCGTCATCGCCTGCGAATGACAGCGCATCGCGCCGACGCGCACGCAGATCGACTCGATCGGCAGCGGATCCTTCTCGCGGTCGAGAATCTTGTTCGTCTCCGCCCCGCCTTTCCATTCCTCGCGGCTGACGCCGTTGCCGAGATCCTTGTCGATCCACGGTATGAGGCTGCCGGCGAGCGGCACACCGAAGTGCTCGGTCGGAAAGCGCTCGTCGCGAAGAATGCCGGCGACCTCGCGGTCGATGTCGAGGATCGACGAAGCAGGATCGTCGAGGAGCGCCTTGGCGGCGAGGTGGGCTTCACCCATCTGGGCGAGGAGCTCGCGCATGTTCTGCGCGCCCGCGCCCGACGCCGCCTGGTAGGTCATGCACGTCATCCACTCGACGAGGTCGTGGCGAAAGAGGCCCGCGAGCGCCATCAGCATCAGGCTGACCGTGCAGTTGCCGCCGATGTAGTCTTTGATGCCGGCGTCGAGCGCCCGATCGATCACACCCCGGTTCACCGGGTCGAGGACGATCACCGCAGCTTCCTTCATCCGCAGTGCCGACGCGGCATCGATCCACCAGCCGCGATACCCCGCGTCGCGCAGGCGCGGGTGCATCGCGTTGGTCCAGTCGCCGCCCTGGCAGGTCACGATCGCGTCGAGATCCGCGAACGCGCGCGGATCGTTCGCGTCGCGCAGCGTCGCGGCGGACTTGCCGACCGCCGGCGCGTTCCCGATCGCCGGCGCCTTTCCGCCCGCGCTCGACGTCGAGAAGAACACCGGGTCTATCGCCTCGAAATCGCCCTCGTCGCGCATGCGCTGCATCAGCACCGAGCCGACCATGCCGCGCCAACCCACGAATCCCACCTTCATGGCGATTCACCGTCCTTTGTCGTTCCCGCATCGGCCGATCGCTTCGGCCTGGCCGGCACGAAACGCGCCATCGTGTAGGCGTCGATGTAGGCTCCGTCGCGCAGAGCGTAGTCGCGCAGCGTGCCCTCGATCACGAATCCGAACTTGCGATAGAGCGCAAGCGCCGCCGCGTTGTCGGTGTAGACGGTGAGCTCCAGACGCGTGTAGCCGATCCAGTTGTCGGCGAGGTCGACGACGGCGGCAAGAAGCGCCGAGCCGACACCGCGGCGCTGCCAGTCGTCGCGCACCGACATGCCGATCGCCCCGGCGTGACGCCGGCGTGCGGCACGGCCCGCCGGAAGAAGGCCCGCATTGCCGACGACCTCGCCTTCGACCTCGGCAACCAGCATGTGGTGGTCGGCAGCGTGTTCGGCGATTCTCTTTTCCCACATCGCCGCTGATGGAAACGGTAGCTGCAGCGTGCCCGCGAGCGCCTGCGGAGTCGCCATCGTCCGTGCGACCGCCGCGGCGTCGCGGACTTCGACACGGCGCACCAGAATCTGCGCAGCGTGCGCCATCACGATCTGTGCGCAGCGTGCGCCATTACGATCGCGCCCGCAACGCCACAATGACCGCGTCGCCCATCGCGCGCGTGCCGACGACGGTCTCGCCCGGTTGCGCGATGTCGGCGGTGCGCAGGCCGCAAGCGAGCGCTGCGCGCACCGCACCCTCGATCCGCGCGGCGAGGTCCTCGCGCGCGAACGTGTGGCGGAACATCATCGCGACCGACAGCATCGTCGCCAGCGGATTCGCAGCACCACGGCCCGCGATGTCGGGCGCCGAGCCGTGGATCGGCTCGTAGAGGCCCTTGCCGTTCGCGTCGAGCGACGCCGACGGCAGCATTCCGATCGACCCCGCGAGCATCGACGCCTCGTCCGACAGGATATCGCCGAACAGGTTCCCGGTGACGATCGTGTCGAAGCTGCGCGGATTCCTCACGAGCTGCATCGCGGCGTTGTCGACGTACATGTGCGCGAGCGCGACGTCGGGATAGTCGCGCGCGACACGGCTCACGACCTCGCGCCACAGGATCGACGTATCGAGCACGTTCGCCTTGTCGACCGATGTGAGTCTGCGGCCGCGCTTTCGCGCCGTCTCGAAGCCGACCTTCGCGATCCGCTCGATCTCGGGCACCGAATAGCGCATCGTGTCGAAGCCTTCTTCGTCGCCGCGCTCGTTCGTGCGCCTTCCGCGCGGGCTGCCGAAGTAGACGTCGCCGGTGAGCTCGCGCACGATCACGAGGTCGAGCCCCGCGACCACCTCGGGCTTCAGCGTCGACGCGCCGGCGAGCTCGGGATAGAGACGTGCCGGACGCAGGTTGGCGAAGAGCCCGAGCGCCTTCCGGATGCCGAGAATGCCCTGCTCCGGGCGGAGGTCGCGCGGCAGAACGTCGTATGCCGGGCCGCCGACGGCGCCGAGAAGCACCGCATCGGCCGCGCGTGCGAGCGCCAGTGTCGCCTCGGGCAATGGATGGCGCGCCGCGTCGTAGCCGGCGCCGCCGATCGGCGCCGTCTCGGTCTCGATGGGCAGGCCTTCGGCGCGCAGAACTTCGAAGAGCCGCGCCGCTTCGGCGACAATCTCGTGGCCGATGCCGTCGCCGGGCAGGAGCGCGATCTTCATTCGCGAACGCTCCGGCCGCGAAGCCGGCGGTGGCTCACCGGAGCCACGGCTGCTCGGCGAAGTGCTTCGCCTCGAACGCGCCGATCTCGTCGGCATGCCGCAACGTGAGCCCGATGTCGTCCCAGCCGTTCAGCAGGCACTGCCGGCGGAACGGATCGACGTCGAACGCGAATACTGCCCCACCGTCGGGGGTTGCGACGGTCTGTCGCTCGAGATCGATCGTGAGACTGAAGCCGGGGAATGCCGCGACGTCCGCGAACAGCCGCTCGACGTCGCGCTCGCCGAGAACGACCGGAAGAAGGCCGTTCTTGAAGCAGTTGTTGAAGAAGATATCGGCGTACGACGGCGCAATCAGCGCTCTGAAGCCGTAATCGGCGAGCGCCCAGGGCGCGTGCTCGCGCGAGCTGCCGCAGCCGAAGTTGTGTCGCGCGAGCAGGATCGACGCACTGCGATAGCGCGGCTGGTTGAGCACGAAGTCCGGATTCGGGCGGCGCGACGCGGGATCGATCCCCGGCTCGCCGCGGTCGGTGTAGCGCCACGCGTCGAACAGGTTCGGACCGAAGCCCGAGCGCTTGATCGACTTCAGGAATTGCTTGGGAATGATCGCGTCGGTGTCAACGTTGGCGCGGTCGAGCGGCACGACGATCCCCGTGTGGATGCGGAATGGCTGCATGGCGCTATTCCGAGTTCGTCTAGAAGAGTCGCCGCACGTCGACGAAATGCCCGGCGATCGCCGCGGCGGCCGCCATCGCCGGGCTGACGAGGTGCGTCCTGCCCCCCGCGCCCTGGCGTCCCTCGAAGTTGCGATTCGACGTCGACGCGCAGCGCTCGCCGGGCTCGAGCCGGTCGTCGTTCATCGCGAGGCACATCGAGCAGCCGGGCTCGCGCCACTCGAAACCCGCATCGCGGAACGCGCGGTCGAGACCCTCGGACTCGGCCTGTGCCTTGACGCGTCCCGATCCCGGGACGACCATCGCGAGGCGCACCGTGTCGGCGACGTGGCGACCGCGCACGACCGCCGCCGCCTCGCGCAGATCCTCGATGCGCGAATTCGTGCACGAGCCGATGAACACCTTGTCGATGCCGACGTCGGCGATCGGCACGTTCGGCTCGAGGCCCATGTAGGCGAGCGCCCGCGCGATGCCCTCGCGGCGCTCGGCGTTCTTCTCGCGATCGGGATCGGGGATGCGCTCGTCGATCGCGACGACCATCTCCGGCGACGTTCCCCAGGTCACCTGCGGACGCACCGTCCGCGCATCGAACAAGTGCGTCGCGTCGAACGCAGCGCCGGGATCGCTCGAAAGCGTGCGCCAGTGCTGGACGGCGCGCTCGCGAAGCTCTCCGCCTGGAGCGAAGCTGCGCCCGTCGAGGTAGCGGATCGTCGTGTCGTCGACCGCCACCATGCCGGCGCGGGCCCCTGCCTCGATTGTCATGTTGCAGATCGTCATCCGCGCTTCCATCGACAGCGCGCGCACCGCTTCGCCGCCGAACTCGATCGCGTGCCCGGTTCCTCCAGCGGTGCCAATACGGCCGATGATCATCAGCACGAGGTCCTTCGCGGTGACGCCGCGCGGCAGCGTTCCGTCGACGCGGATCAGCATCGACCGCGACTTCTTCATCAACAGGCACTGCGTCGCCAGCACGTGCTCGACTTCGGATGTGCCGATGCCGAAGGCGAGCGCGGCGAACGCGCCGTGGGTGCTGGTGTGCGAATCGCCGCAGACGACCGTCATCCCCGGAAGCGTCGCACCCGATTCCGGCCCGATCACGTGCACGATGCCCTGGCGCGGGTCGCGGAAC
>DASVWR010000075.1:0-79735 GCA_036393115.1 Casimicrobiaceae bacterium | reverse complement strand
CGCGACAGCCTGATGCGCGAGGCGAACATCACCGTCGACGACAGCACGATCACCTCGCACATCAAGCGGATCCGCCGCAAGTTCCAGGCGATCGATCCGGCGTTCGATGGCATCGCGACCGTCTATGGCATCGGTTACCGCTGGGACACCGGCGCATCCTGATTCCGGCCGCGGTGCGCGGACGGTGCCGTCGCTCGGCATCCGCGCGCAGCTCGTGCTGGTGCTGACGGTGCTGCTGGCGCTTCCCTGGCTCGGCTGGCAGTACCTGAACGAAATCGAGCACTTCCTGCGCGATGCGCAGGACCGCAGCCTCATCGCCACCGCGCAGGCGGTCGCGACCGCTCTCAACGACCGGCAGCGGCTGTTCGACACGCCGCCGGACCCGATTGCGTCGTTCGCCGACGAGCGCAGCGCAGACGAAGGGGGCGCCGCGCTGCCACCGTCGGCCTCGCCCGAGATCGAGCAGATCATCCGCGGCCTGTCGCGCGTCGACGCGCGGATCTGGGTCGTCGGGCGCGACTTCACCGTCCTCGCGCACACCGGCTCGTTGCGCAGGGATCCACCGGCCGAGGAGCCGCCCGCGACTGCGCTCGGCGCCGCGTGGCGGGCCATCGAGCGTGCGACGCTGGAGCCGCTCTACCGCCGGATCCTCGAGCAGCCGAACGAGAACTTCCGCGACGAGGCGGCGGCGCGCGGCCCGCCGCGCGGACGCGACATCGAGGGCGCGTTCGCCGGCATCCTCTCCGTCGACCACCGGACGACGCTCGACGGCAAGGCCGTCGTCGTCGCGGCGGCAAGCCCGGTCTGGATCGGCGATCGCGTCGAGGGGGCGGTCGTCGTCGAGCAGACGACGAACCGCGTGCTCGCCGAGCGCAACCTCGCGTTCGAGCGCCTGTTCGACATCGTGCTCGCGCTCGTCCTCCTCGGCACCGTCGCGCTGACGCTGTTCGCGTCGAGGCTCTCGTCGCGCATTCGCCGGCTGCGCGACGCCGCCGAGGCCGCGATCGACGCGAACGGGCGCGTGCGCGGCGCGTTCGCCGGGAGCGGCGCGCGCGACGAGATCGGCGATCTTTCGCGCAGCTTCGCGAGCGCTCTCGCGCGGCTCGCCGAGTTCGCCGACTATCAGGAGCAGATGGCCGGGCGCCTGTCGCACGAGCTGCGCACGCCGATTGCAGTGGTGCGCTCGTCGCTCGAGAATCTGCAGCAGCAGCCGCTCGAAGCCGACGCGCGCATCTATATCGGCCGCGCCCAGGAGGGGCTCGCGAGGCTCACCGCGATCCTCACACGCATGACCGAGGCGGCGCGCCTCGAGCAGGCGCTCGCCGACGCTCCGCGCGAGCGCTACGATGCGGCGCCGGTGGTGGCGGCCTGCGTCGACGGCTACCGCGGCGCCTACCCCGAAGTGCCGTTCGAGCTCACGCTGTCCGGCGGCACGATTCCGGTCAGCGGCTCACCGGATCTGCTGGCACAGATGCTCGACAAGCTCGTCACCAACGCGCTCGAGTTCCGCACCTCCGGCCCGGTCGTCGTGCGCGTCGAGCGCGAGTGGGACGAGGCGAGGATCGCAGTCTCCGACACCGGTCCGCGACTGCCGGCGGGGATGCGCACGCGGCTCTTCGATTCGATGGTGTCGGTTCGCTCGCAGGGCGGCGGCACGCACCTCGGGCTCGGCCTCTTCGTCGCACGACTGATCGCGCGCTATCACGGCGGATCGATCGAGGCCGCCGACCGCAGCAATGGCGACGGCGTGACGGTCGCCGTGCGTCTGCCGCTCGCCGACGGCTGACGCGTCGGTCGCGTCAGATCGCGATCTCGAAGCGGTCGCGCCCTTCACGCTTGGCCGCGTAGAGGGCGCTGTCGGCGCGCTTCAGAAGCCCCTCGGATGTCGTCTCGCCGCCCGTACCGAGCGCGATGCCGATGCTCGTCGTCACGCGCACCATCGTGTCGCCGGCGCGGAACTCGCGCCGCATCGAGGCGATGATCTTGCGGGCGATGAACCGCGCCTCCTCGCGCCCGTGCACGCCTTCGAGAACGATGACGAACTCGTCGCCGGCGAGCCGGGCGACGAGGTCGGTCGAGCGCACCGCCTGCAGCAGCCGGTGCGCGAATTCGAGCAGCACGTCGTCGCCCGCCGCGTGACCGAGCGTGTCGTTGATCGTCTTGAAGCCGTCGATGTCGAGAAAGAGCAGCGCCACCGGCTGGCCCGAGCGCTGCGAGCGCTGCAGCGCGGCGGCGATGCCGTCGTTGAAGCGATGGCGGTTGGCGAGGCCGGTCAGCGCGTCGAACTGCGCGAGGCGCTCGAGCTCGCGCTCGGTTTCGCGGATGCGGGTGACGTCGCCGCTCGACGTGAACACTCCGATCACTTCCCCATCGGGGCCGCGATCCGGAATGTAGCTTCCGCGCACGTGCCGCGCGCCGTCCGGCCCGGGAACCTCGACGTCGTAGTCGACGCGCTCGCCGGCGAACGCGCGCTCGAGGTTCGGCCCGACGCGCGCGTAGACGTCGGGCCCGAGCACCTCGGCGACCGTATGCCCGGTGATCTCGGCGAGCGGCCGCCCGAACCAGGTCTCGTAGTAGCGGCTGTTGAAGCGATAGCGCCGCTCGCGATCGATGTAACCGACCATCAGCGGGATGTTGTCGGTGATGCGGCGCAGTCGCTCCTCGCTCGCCTCGGCGCGCGCGAGCGCTTCGGTCGTGCGCGCGGACGATTCGGCGAGTGCCTGCTCGGCCCGGGTGCGGCTTTCGAGAAGTTCCTGCAGCTCGTGGGTCGCGCGTTCGAGCGCACCCGAGCGATCGACGAGGTTCGCCGTGTGCTGCTGCAGCGCGTCGGCCATCCGATTCAGCGTGCCGCCAAGCACGCCGGCTTCGCTCGCGTCGGTAATTGCGGTCCGGTGCCCGAGGTCGCCGGCGCCCAAACGCGCCGCGTCGCGGGCGAGTTCGCGCAGCGGCATCGCGGCGCGATGTCCGACGATCCAGGCGAGCAGCGCGGCGAGTGCAAGCGAGGCGATGCCTAGCGCGACGGTCGTCCACGGATGCACGCCCGACGCGGCGAGGGCGTCGGCCATCGGCGCTTCGACCACCACGTACCACGGCGCCCGCTCGGTCGCGACGCGCGCGACAAGGAGCTCGACCCGGTGGCCGTCGATGCCGTCGCCGCTCTGCGCGAGAAGCTTGCCGTCGGCGTTGACGAGGCTCACCACCGCGTGGAACGGGACGGTCCCCTTGGGATCGAGCAGCCACGCGAGCTCCGACAATCGGGTCGACGCCGTGACGACCCCGGCGATGCGACCGTCGGCACCGCGAACCGGTCGCGCGAACACGGCGATCGGATCACCCGTCGGCGAGGCCAGCGGGCCGTCGATCGCGAGGGTTCCCTCGGTCAGTGCGTGGCGGAAATACGGGCGATCGCCGATGTCGAGGTTCTTGCCGCGCCGTACGCGGTCGAACGTCCCGACATTGCGGCCGGTGAGGTCCCAGAGCCCGACGTTGTTGATCGACTTCGGCAGATCGCTGCGAAGCCCGCGAAGCGTGGCGTCGTTGGCCGCCGTCGACGCCGCGTCGATCGTCACGCCACGGCTCGCCAGCGCGAGCGTCGACTCGAAATCGCTTGCGTAGTCGTCGACGCGCGCCCCAATCAGCCGAGCGACCGATACGAGGCGCGCGCGCGCTTCGTCGCGCTCGGCGCGCGCCTGGCGCAGCGCGCTGATGCCGATGTAGGCGACGAACGGCAGGCCGACGGCGACGACCAGCACGACGAGGCGCAGTCGGATGCTCGCCGCGAATGGCACCGCCGCGGCAGGGGGAGATGCACGGACGGCGTCCGGCACCCGCGGAGTATCGGTCGTCATGAAATTGGGATCATAGACCGCGCAAGCTCCATGCCATGCTGCGTCTCGTCAGTGATAATGAGCGACGGCTCGATCGGTCCCGGCAACAGCGATGCATCTGCACATCCTCGGCATCTGCGGCACGTTCATGGGCGGCATCGCGGCGATAGCGTGCGCGAACGGACATACGGTGACCGGCTGCGATGCGCACGTCTATCCACCGATGTCGACGCAACTCGAAGGCCTCGGCATCGCGATGGCCGATGGCTACGATCCTGCGCAGCTCGAGTCGCTCGCCCGAGGTGCCGATCTCTTCGTCGTTGGCAACGTCGTGTCGCGCGGCAATCCGCTGATGGAAGCGATTCTCGATCGCGGATTGTCTTATCGCTCGGGCCCCCAATGGCTCCATGACGAGATTCTGGTTGGTAAGTGGGTGCTCGCTGTCGCGGGGACGCATGGAAAGACGACGACGGCGTCGATGCTCGCGCACGTCCTCGATGCCGCGGGCCTCGTCCCCGACTTCCTGATCGGCGGCGTGCCGGCCGATTTCGGCGTGTCCGCGCGCTCGACCGGGAGCCACTACTTCGTCATCGAGGCCGACGAATACGATACGGCGTTCTTCGACAAGCGCTCGAAGTTCGTCCACTACGGGCCGCGGACTCTCGTCCTCAACAACCTCGAATACGATCATGCAGACATCTTCCCGGATCTCGCAGCGATCGAGACGCAATTCCACCATCTTCTGCGCACGGTCCCCGGCACGGGCAAGGTTATCGTCCGAGCCGGCGATGCCGCGCTCGAGCGCGTGCTGGCGCGCGGATGCTGGGCTGCGGTCGAGCATTTCGACGCTCCGGGGCGGTCGTGGGCAGTCTCCGAAACCGGCGAGGTCGGCTTTGCCGGCGATTACGTGGGAACAATGCGGTTCCCCCAGCCGGGGCATCACAATCGCCTCAACGCGCTCGCCGCCCTCGCGGCGGCCCATCACGCCGGGGTGCCGGTCGCGACGAGCCTTGGCGCGCTGGCCACGTTCCGCGGCGTGCGCCGGCGCCTCGAGTTTCGCGGTGAAGTCCGCGGAGTCACGCTGTACGACGATTTCGCCCACCATCCGACCGCGATCGCGAGCACGCTCGCCGCGCTGCGAGAGGCCGAGCCGCGCGGGCGCATCCTCGCCGTGGTGGAGCCGCGCTCGAACACGATGAAGCTCGGGACGATGAAGGAAAGGCTGGCGGCGAGCCTTGCGCCGGCCGACCGGGTGCACTGCTTCGCGGCCGGGCTGGGCTGGGACGCCGGCGCAGCCCTCGCACCGCTCGGCCCGCGCGCCGCGGTGCATCTGACGCTCGACGCGCTCGTCGCCGCCGTCGTCGACGAGGCGCGGCCAGGCGACCGCATCGTCATCATGTCGAACGGCGGCTTCGGCGGCGTGCAGGAGCGGCTGCTGCACGCGCTCGGCAAACCCGGGACGCATCCCATTTGAACGATGCGCCGCGCCGGCTAGCGGTGGGGAAGCTGCGATGCGCGCAGCCCTGCGCGCAAGGGCGTTTTCGTGTCGAAATCCGACCGCTCGTCAGGAATGGTGCTGCGCATCACGATAAGTCGAAATCAGAGGGCCCATCGCGAGGGCACCGGATCTCCGGTAAAGCGAACGTTTTGTGCGGTGCAACTAGCTGGAATCGACCATCTGAGTTATCCTCTCCAGCGTGATTTGGCAGAGCCTTGCTACGAATCACACCGCAACCCGGCGTCGGGGCCATAAGCCCGACGACGCCTGCGGGCCGCCCGCGCGCGCAGATCCCTGATCGGTTTTCGTGGCCGCGGCGACTCGCCTCGACGAGGAGTCCGCAATGAGCAACGAAACCCGTGCCGGCCGCGAAGCGGCCACCCGCAACCACCCGCTGTCCGATGTCGCTGCCGACCTCGTCGGTCGCGAGAAGGCTTTCGGCGCCAACAACTACGACCCGCTGCCCGTGGTGCTGACGCGCGGCCAGGGGAGCTGGGTGTCGGATGTCGACGGGCGCCGCTACCTCGACCTCATGAGCGCCTACTCGGCGGTCAGCTTCGGACACAGTCATCCGCGCATCGTCGCCGCGCTGATCGCGCAGGCACAGCAGCTCGGAGTTACGTCGCGCGCCTACTTCAACGACGAGCTGCCGTACCTGTTCGAGCGCCTGGTGAAGCTGACCGGGCTGCCGCGCGTGCTGCCCGCCAACGGCGGCGCCGAGGCGGTCGAGACCGCGCTGAAGGCCGCGCGCAAGTGGGGTCACAAGATCAAGGGCATTCCCGAGGGTCGCGCCGAGATCATCGGCTGCCAGGGAAACTTCCACGGCCGCACGATTGCCGTCATCGGGCTGTCGACCGAGCCGCAATACCGCGACGGATTCGGTCCGTTCCCTCCGGGGCTGTCGACGATTCCCTACGGCGACGCCGACGCGCTCGAGCGCGCGATCACGCCGCGCACCGCGGCGTTCCTCGTCGAGCCGATCCAGGGCGAGGGCGGCATCATCGTGCCGCCGCCCGGATACCTCGCGCGCTGTCTCGAAATCTGCCGGCGTCACCGCGTGCTGATGATCTGCGACGAGATCCAGACCGGGCTCGGCCGCACCGGCCGCCTGCTCGCCTGTGAGCACGAGGGGATCAAGCCCGACGCGGTGATCCTCGGCAAGGCGCTTGGCGGCGGGCTGTTGCCGGTGTCGGCGGTGGTCGGCACCGATGACCTGATGCAGGTCTTCAACCCGGGCGACCACGGCAGCACGTTCGGCGGCAATCCGCTCGCGGCAGCCGTGGCGACGGCCGCGCTCGACGTGCTGCAGGACGAGAAGCTCGTCGAGCGCTCGGCCGAACTCGGCGCGTGGCTACTGGGCGAGCTCGCCGACCTCAGAAGTCACATCGTGCGCGACGTGCGCGGGCGCGGGCTCTTCGTCGGCATCGAGGTCGACGCGCGCTACGTCACCGCGCGACCGGTCGTCGATCGCCTGCTCGCGCGCGGCATCCTGTCGAAGGACACGCACGGGACGGTCGTGCGCATCGCGCCGCCGCTCAACATCCCGCGCGACGATCTCGCCTGGGCGGTGTCGCAGATCCGCGCGCTGTTCCGCGAGCTCGAGAGCGAGCTGAAACGCGCCGCCTGACGCCGCTGCGCCAAGGGTGCACCGCCCCGGGGGACACGCGTCCCGGGGTGTACCGCTCCGGGGTGCACCGGCCCGGGTGCGCGCCGGAGCGGGCGCGGTAGACTGCGCGAATGACTGCGCCGACGCTCGCCGACAAGCTGGTCGTGGCGATCAGCTCGCGCGCGCTGTTCGATCTCGCCGAAAGTCACCGCATCTACGTCGAGAGCGGCGTCGAGGCGTACCAGCGCTTCCAGATCGAGCATGAAGACGAGGTGCTGGCACCCGGGCCGGCGTTTGGCCTCGTGACGAAGCTCCTGCGCCTCAATCGTCCGCCGCGGCAGTACGTCGAGGTGATCCTGCTGTCGCGGAACAGCGCCGATACCGGGCTGCGCGTGTTCAATTCGATCAAGCACTACGGCCTCGCGATCACCCGTGCTGCGTTCACGCGCGGCGAGTCGACTTCGCGCTACGTGCCGGCTTTCGGCGCACACCTGTTCCTGTCGGCCGACACCGGAGACGTGCGGCGAGCGCTCGAGGACGGTTACGCTGCGGCGACGATCTTCCCGTCGGTGCCGACGAACGACAGCGACGAGCTTCGCATCGCCTTCGACGGCGATGCGGTGCTTTTCTCGGACGAGGCCGAGCGCATCTACCAGTCGGAAGGCCTCGCCGCGTTCAGCGAGAGCGAGCGCAACGCCGCCGCGACACCGCTTTCCGGCGGGCCGTTCAAGGAATTTCTCGCCGCGCTGCACCGGATCCAGGCCGAATTTCCCGAGGAGACGAGCCCGATCCGCACGGCGCTCGTCACTGCGCGCGGCGCGCCGGCGCACGAGCGCGTGATCCGCACGCTGCGGGCGTGGAACATCCGCATCGACGAGGCGCTGTTTCTCGGCGGTCTCGACAAGGGCGAGTTCCTGCGCGCCTTCGGCGCCGACATCTACTTCGACGACCAGCAGCGGCACGTCGAGTCGGCCGCGGCGCACGTTCCGGCGGGCCACGTTCCGCACGGGGTGGCGAACGACGCAGCGAGCGCCGGCCCCGGTGCTGCGGCGAATCCGTTGAGAGTGGTGAACCGATGACTTCGGCGCCCGGTCGAAGCGCGATGCGCCGCCGCTCGCCCCGCCTCCGTTCTGCGTTGGCCGTCGCAGCGACGGGGCTCGTCCTCGCGCTCGGCACCGTCGCCCCGGCGCACGCCGAGTCGTACAAGATCGGCGTGCTGCACGTCGACCGGATCCTGCAACAGTCGCAGGCGGCGAAGGCCGCGCACGACCGCATCGAGCGCGAATTCAAGCCGCGCGATGCGACGATCAGCAAGCAGGAACAGGCGCTTCGCGATGCGCAGGCGGCCTACGAGCGCGATCGCGCGACGCTCTCCGACGACGAGCGCGCTTCGCGCGAGCGTGCACTCGACCTGCGCAGCCGCGACGTCCAGCGGCTGCGCGAGCAGTTCAACGAGGACCTGCGTGCGCGCCAGTTCGAGGAGCTCGACAAGCTGAAGGGACGGCTCGACGAGGTCATCACCGGCTACGCCAGGGCCAATCACTACGACCTGATCCTGCAGGACGCGCTCTGGGTCGGCAGCTCGGTCGACATCACCGGCGACATCATCAAAGCGCTGGACGCGCCGGGAAGCGGCGCACCCGCGACCGCAGGCAAGCAATAGACGCGCGCTAGCGTCGCCGGCGCCCGTAGAACGGATACGCGGGGTCGTTGTAGCCCGGCGTCGACGGATGACCAGGCGCCACCAGCAAATCGACGAGCGCCTCGTCGTCGCTCGTCCACGCCGTGCCGATCGCGTCGACGTAGAGCCGCCACTGCTCGAGGGTGCGCGGCCCGGCGATCACCGACGAGAGGATCGGATTCGCCCAAAGCCACGCGAGCGCGAACTGCACCGGGCTGCGGCCGGTCGCGCCGGCGTGCTCGGCGAGCCGCGTCGCGATCGCGAACGATTCGCTCCGAAACTCGGTCTGCATCATCCGCCGGTCCTTGCGCGCCGCGCGCGAGTCGTCGGGAACGGTCGCGCCGGCATACTTCCCGGTGAGCACTCCGCGCGCGAGCGGCGAATAGGTGGCGACGCCGATGCCGAAGTGATCGCAGGCGGGAAGGATCTCGACCTCGGGCATCCGGTTCAGCAGGTTGTAGTAGGGCTGGCAGACGACGGGGCGTGGCACCGACAGGCGATCGCACCAGCGAATCACTTCGGCGATGCGCCAGCCGCGATAGTTGGAGAGGCCGAAGTAGCGGATCCTGCCGCTGCGGATCAAGTCGCCGATCGCGGCGACGGTCTCGGCGATCGGCGTCGCCGGATCGTCGCGGTGCAGATAGTAGATGTCGATCCAGTCGCAGGACAGGCGCGCAAGACTCGCGTCGCAGGCCTGAAAGATCCAGCGCCGCGACAGGCCCCCGGTGCGCGGCGGTGCGTTCTCCTCGCCCGTCATCGGATTGGCAACCTTGGTGGCGACGATCCACCGCGGTCTTTCCTTGCGGATGGCGGCTCCGGTGATCGTCTCCGCGGCGCCGTTCGCGTAAACGTCGGCAGTGTCGATGAAGTTGACGCCGGCGTCGTGCGCGGCGGCAACGATCTCGCGCGCGTCGGCTTCGGTCGTGCGATCGCCGAACATCATCGTCCCGAGGCAGATGATCGATACCTCGAGTCCGCTCGCTCCCAGTCGACGGAATTGCATCGTCTCTCCCGTGCGTCGATTCGCTCGCCGCGGCCGACCCGCTGGCTGCGGCGCCGCGGCGCGGCGTCCGCGAGACGCATTCTAGGCGCATGCCGCGGCTATAATCGGCGCCCCGCGCACGACCGACGGCGATCGACATGAACGTGCTGTTCGAGGATGACGGCCAGTTGAAGGCGGGGACGCTCCTCGCCGACAACGACACGTCGCTCCAGGTCGAGGCCGTTTCCGGCAAGCGTCACAAGGTAAAAGCGGCGCACGTGCTGCTGCGCTTCGCGTCACCTTCCGCCGCCGAGACGATCGCGCGCGCGCACGAGCTCGCGCGCGGCGTCGATATCGGCTTCCTGTGGGAGGCGTCGGGCGACGACGAGTTCGGCTTCATTGATCTCGCGCGCGAGTACTACGGAGCGACACCGGCGGCGCCCGAATCGGCCTCGATCGCGCTGTCGCTCGCCGCCGCACCGATGTACTTCTACCGCAAAGGGCGCGGCCGCTACCGCAAGGCGCCGCCCGACGCGCTCGCGGCCGCGCTCGCATCGGTCGCGCGCAAGGAGCGCGAGGCGCGTGACATCGCGGCCTGGGCCGACGAGCTCGCGGCGCGGCGTCTTCCCGACGCGCTCGCGGCGAAGCTCGACATGCTCCTCTACCGGCCCGATCGCAATGCTCCGGAATGGAAAGCGCTCGCCGCGGCCTGCGACGCTGCGCGCACGAGCCCGCTTGCGCTGATCAAAGCCTGCGGAGCGATCGCGTCGAGCTTCGACTTTCACTTCCGGCGCTTCGAGCTCGAGGCCTTTCCCGAGGGCACTGCGTTCCCGCCGTGGAGCGCGCTGCCCGCGCTCCCCGAACTTCGAGAGGCGCCGGTCGCCGCGCTGTCGATCGACGAAGCCACGACGACCGAAATCGACGACGCCTTCTCGGTGCGCGACCTCGGCGACGGCCGCTGCGAGATCGGCATTCACATCGCCTGCCCCGCGCTCGCGATCGAGCGCGGCACGGCGCTCGACGCGATCGCGCGGCGGCGGCTGTCGACGGTCTACCTGCCGGGGCGCAAGCTCACGATGCTGCCGGCCGAGGCCGTCGACGTCTTCACGCTGGCTGCGGGGCGCTCGCCGCCGGCGCTTTCGCTGTATGTCGAGCTCGACAGCACCGGCGCCACGGTCGGCGAGCGCACGGCGCTCGAGCGCGTGCCGATCGCGGCGAATCTGCGCCTCGATGCGATCGACGAATCGTTCACCGATCGCGCGGTGGCCACGTCGCCGGTCGAGCGCGACCTCGCGACGCTGTGGCGCTTCGCGAGCCGCCTCTACGAAGCGCGCGGCAAGGTCGACACCGACCGCATCGATTACAGTTTCGACGTCGATTGGAGCGCCGAGGGGGCCGGCGAGCGGGGACGCGTGGCGATCGTTCCGCGTCCTCGTGGCAGCCCCGTCGATCGCCTCGTCGCGGAGCTGATGATCCACGTCAACCACCGCTGGGGCCGGTTGCTCGCCGAGGCCGGTTATCCGGCGATGTACCGCGTCCAGTCGGCGGGCAAGGTGAAGATGAGCACGCGCGCCGGCGAGCATCAGGGGCTCGGGCTGTCGCATTATCTGTGGGCGAGTTCGCCGCTGCGCCGCTTCTGCGATCTCGTCAACCAGCGCCAGCTGATCGCGTGGCTGCGCGGCGAGCGAGCGCCCTACGCGGCGCAGGATGGCGAGTTCCAGGCGGCCCTCGTGGACTTCGAGACGACCTATTCGCAGTACGCCGAATTCCAGGATCGAATGGAGCACTACTGGTGCCTGCGGTGGCTGCTGCAGGAGGGGGTCACCGAGTGCACGGCGACGGTGATTCGCGAGACGCTCGTCCGCTTCGACGGGCTGCCGCTCGTCATGCGCCTGCCTGACGCAACCGGCATACCAGGTTCGAAGATCCGCGTGGGCATCGTGCGGATCGACCTCCTGCAGCCGGCGATCGAATGCCGCTGTCTGGGGCCTGCCGGCGGACCGGCGGCAGCGATCGCCCCCATGACGACGGCATAGAAGGGCTACAATCGGGCGCACCCCAGGCTCCCCACCGAACGCCTTGCCCGACCGACCCCGCTCCGCCGTGTCCTCGAAGGGCGTGCGACGCCGCCAGGCTGCGGCGTCGAGCGCGTCACCCGCGGATGCGGCGCCGAAAGCGCAGCTCGTCATGGCGGGCGCGCTTCCGCCGGCGCGCATTCCCGCGGAAGCGCTGGCGCCGTTTCCGCATCTTCGCGTCGCTGCGATCGCGCTCGCGGCTTCGATCGCGATCCACGCTGTGGTGCTTGCGCTGCACTTCAGCCTGCCTGCCTTCGACCTGCAGCACGACCGGACGCCGCCGCTCGAAATCGCCCTCGTGAACGCGAAGACGAAGCTCGCGCCGGCGAAGGCCGACATCCTCGCGCAGGCGAACCTCGATGGCGGCGGCAACACCGACGCGCAGCGGCACGCGAAATCACCGCTGCCGCCGCTGCGGGACGCGTCACCGCGCCACCCGATCGCGGTTCGCGAGGCGACGCCACCGCCATCGGAAGTGCCGGCGCAAGAGCGCCTCACGCAGCGCGCGTCGACAGTGATCCTTCCGCTGCCCGCGCCGCAGCCGGCGGAGACCGAGGCTGCGACGCCGTCGCCGACCGCCAACCAGCTGATGCGCGAGACGCTCGAAGCGCTGCACCTCGAAGCGCAGATCGCGCGCGACCAGGACGCGTACCAGAAGCAGCCGAGGAAGAAGTTCATCGGCGCCCGCGCCACCGAGTACCGCTACGCGCGCTACGTCGAGGACTGGCGGATGAAGGTCGAGCGCATCGGCAACCTCAACTACCCCGAGGCTGCCCGCGAGCGCAAGCTCTACGGGAACCTCGTGCTGACCGTCGCGATCCGCGCCGACGGAAGCCTCGACAGCGTCGTCGTCAGGCGTCCGTCGCCGCACCGCATCCTCGACGCCGCGGCGAGGCACATCGTCGAGATGGCGGCGCCGTTCGCGCCGTTTCCGGAAGACATCCGCAAGGACACCGACATCCTCTACATCACGCGCACCTGGACGTTTGCGCCGGGCGACGAAATGAGCTCGTCGTCGTCCGAGCCCTGAGCGCCGCTGCAGTTGCGCCTGATGAGCGTTCGCCGCGTCATCGTTCTGGTCGCGTGGGTCGCACTCGCGGCAGTCGTCGCGCTTCACGCCTATTACGCGACGATGATCTGGTGGTGGCGCGATCACCCGCCCCACGAGACCGCGTTCATGTCCGAGCGGCTCGCCGTGCTCCGGAACCGCAATCCGCACGCGGCGATCGAGTACCGATTCGTCCCCTACGCGCGGATCTCGGTCGAGCTGAAGCGGGCGATGATCGCGGCCGAGGACGCGAAGTTCGTCGAGCACGAAGGCTTCGACTGGGACGGCATCGCGCTCGCGCTCGAGAAGAACGAGCGGCGCGGGCGCATCGTCGCGGGCGGCTCGACGATTTCGCAGCAGCTCGCCAAGAACCTGTTCCTCTCCGGTTCGCGCACGTGGCTGCGCAAGGGGGAAGAGGCGGTGATCACGGTGATGCTGGAGTCGGTCCTCGACAAGCGCAGGATCTTCGAGCTCTACCTCAACGTGATCGAGTTCGGCAACGGAATTTTCGGCGCCGAGGCGGCGTCCGAGCATTACTTCCACGTCCCGGCGTCGCGGATCGACGCGGTCGAGGCGGCGCGCCTCGCGGCGATGGCCCCCAATCCGCGCTACTACGAGCGGCACCCGAACGCGCCGGGCCTGCGCCGCAAGATCGGCATCATCCTGGCGCGCATGCCCGCCGCCGATCTGCCGTAGGAACGACCTGTCCCCGCTGCGGAATATCGGGCGGTCCGCCGCTGTTGGCCCGTGCTGACGTGAACATTCCGCAGGGGGCCATTTGTGAGCAAGCGATTGGGACAGCGACGCCGCGCGATCTGACCACGACGGTGCTCGTTCGTGTAGCATCGACGGCAGCGGGCGCGCCGGCCGTCGGCGCGCAGCGGCATGCACGTGGCGCACTCCCGTCGATGGCCGATGCACCGCTTCCCGAGTCCGAACTCGCCGCCGCGATTCCGCGGCTGCGCCGCTATGCGCGCGTCCTCACCGGCGACCCGACACGGGCGGACGATCTCGTCCAGGACACGCTCGCGCGATCGTGGGAGAAGCGCCGGTTATGGACGGCGGGAAGCGATCTTCGCGCATGGATGTTTACGATCATGCACAACGTGTTCGTGAATCAGCGAGCGCTGGCGGCGCGCGATGCGAGGAATCTGTCGATCGACGACGACGGGGATGGCTCGGGCGCGATGCAGCTCCCGGTCGCAGCGTCGCAGCATGTCCACGTCGAGCTGAAGGAGGTTCTGCACGCGCTCGAGCGCCTGCCTACCGACCAGCGCGAGGTCCTGGTGCTCGCCGCGGTCGAGGAGATGCGCTACGAGGACATCGCGCGCGTGCTGGCGATTCCGGTCGGGACCGTGATGTCGAGATTGTCGCGCGCACGCGAGAAGCTGAGGCGCTCGCTGTCGGAGAGCGGCGTCGCGCCGGGCGGATCGCTGCAGCGAGTACGCTGATGGAGTGCGCCGAGGGAGCGCCATGAGCCATTCACCGATCACCGAAGCCGATCTCGAGGCGCGTGCCGACGGGCAGCTTTCGCCCGAGCGTGCCGCCGAAGTCGACGAGCAGGCGCAGCGCAATCCGGCCGTCGCGGCGCGGCTCGCCGAGATCCGCAGCCAGAATGCGTGGCTTCGCGCCGGGCTCGACCCGATCCTCGACGAAGAGCCGCCGCAACGGCTGCTCGACGCGGCGAAGCGCCCGGAGCCTGGCTTTCGCGGGCGCATCGCGTCGCGCCTGGGGTCGCTCCTTCCCCTGCACTTCGCGCCCGCGTGGGCGGCCGCCGCGACGCTCGTCATCGGCGTCGCGATCGGCTGGTACGGGCGCGATGCGGTGCTCGTACGCGCCGGGATGCCGATTACGTTCGCGCAGCAGATGGCCTACGCGCACGTCCTCTACGCGTCGGATCCGAACCGGCCCGTCGAGATGTGGGCGCCCGACGAGAAGCGCCTCGTCGCGTGGCTGTCGAAGCGCCTCGATTACCCGCTTCGCGCCCCCGATCTGCAGAGCGCAGGCTACACGCTCGTCGGCGGGCGGCTCGTCGCAGGCAACGAGCGTCCGACCGCGATGTTCGTCTACCAGAACGCTGCGAAAGAGCGCCTCACGCTACAGGCGCGGAAAAGTGCCGGCGCCGACGAGACGGCATTCCGCTACGCCGTCGCCGACGGCGTCGGCGTGTTCTACTGGATCGACGATCAATGCGCCTATGCGCTGACCGGCGAGCTCGACCGCGCGCAGCTCCTCACGATCGGCGAGCTCGTCTACCGGCAGCTCGCCGACGCCGGCACGAGGCGCTGAAGATCCGCGCCGAGGATCCGCATCGGATGCGGGCGTAGAATTCGGGGTCGCATCCCGACCACGCCCTGCAACCGTGATCAGCACGCTCCTCGCGCCCAAGTTCATCGTGCTGTACGTCTTCGTCGCGTCGGCGCTCTTCGTCCATTACCGCGGCCGCGTGCGCCACAAGCTGACGAAGCAGCTCGCCGATCATTCGACGATCATGGCGCCGTACAACTCGCTGATGTACCTGTTCTCGGCGGTGCCGGCGAAGCCGATTCTCGAACCGCGCATGCTTCCGGAGCTCGGCGTGCTGCGCGAGAATTGGCAGGTCATTCGCGACGAAGCCGTCGCGCTGCTCGACGACGGCCGGATCCGCGCGGCTACCGGGCACAACGATCTCGGCTTCAACTCGTTCTTCAAGAACGGCTGGAAGCGCTTCTACGTCAAGTGGTACGCCGAGCCGCTGCCCTCGGCGCAGGCGGCGTGCCCGAAGACGGTGGCGCTCGTCGAGTCGCTGCCGAGCGTCCATGCCGCGATGTTCGCGCTGCTGCCGCCCGGCGGGAAGCTCAACCGGCATCGCGATCCGTTCGCGGGGTCGTTGCGCTACCACCTCGGCCTCGTGACGCCCAATTCCGACGACTGCCGCATCTTCGTCGACGGCGAGCCTTATTCGTGGCGCGACGGACAGGACCTCCTGTTCGACGAGACCTACATCCATTCCGCCGAGAACAAGACCGACACGACGCGCATCATTCTGTTCTGCGACGTCGAGCGGCCTTTGCGCACGCCGGTGATGCGGGCATTGAACCGCTGGATGAGCCGCACGGTGATCCGTGCTGCATCGACGCAGAATACGCCGACCGAGCCGGTCGGGGCGCTCAATCGCGTCTATGCGCTGTTCGGCCAGGCGAGCGACGTCCTGACGCGGCTGAAGCGCCGCAACCGCACGCTGTTCCGCACCGTCAAGTACATGCTGATCGCGGCGGTTGCCTACCTGATCTTCGTCTACTGAGCGCTTCGTCTATTGAGCGCGGCCTTCGACGCTCTCGACAACCCGTTCTGGTCGTGCCTCGCGACGCGGCACGCACATGTCGCGCGCGGCGGAGCGCTCGCGCGACGCTACCCGCCCGACATCTCGCCGATCGCCGCCCTGTCCGGTGATGCGCCCGCCAACGTCACCGCGCTCGAAGCGCTGGTCGAGGTGGGTGACGACTTCGGAGTCCTCGGCCCGTACGTTCCGATGCTCGGACGCCACTGGCAGACCGTGCTCGACGCCGAGGCGACGCAGATGCTGCGCGTCGACCGCACGCCGCTCCCCGAGGGCGAGCGCGAAGTCGTCGAGCTCGGAGCGGGCGACGTCGCGGAGATGCTCGCGCTCGTCGAGCTGACGCAGCCGGGGCCGTTTCGCCGGCGCACGATCGAGCTCGGACGCTTCATCGGGATCCGCGAGAAAGGGTGCCTCGTCGCGATGGCGGGCGAGCGGTCGTGGATCGGCGAATGCCGCGAAGTGAGCGGCGTCTGCACACACCCCGACGCGCAGGGGCGAGGCCATGCTCGGGCGCTGATCGCGCGCGTCGTCAACCGGATGCTGCGTGCCGGGGAGACGCCGTTCCTGCACGCCGAAACCGGCAACGTACGCGCGATCGCGCTCTACGAAAGCCTCGGCTTCGCCGAGCGCAGGCGCTTTCCGCTGCTTGCCGCGAAGCGCGTCGAGTAGCGCCCACTCGAATGGCGGCGATCGTGCGGCCGGCAAGCCTGTCCGGGTCGGCCCGGTTGCGCTAGAGTCGCTCATGCAGCGCATTCCAGCCAGGGTCGGTGATTCGGTCGACACGATCGCGACACCCGCGCTCGTCGTCGACCTCGACGCATTCGAGCGCAACCTCGACCGGATGGCCGACGCGACGCGCGGCATCCGCCTGCGCCCGCACGCGAAATCGCACAAGTGCGCGGCGATCGCCAGGGCGCAACTCGACCGCGGGGCGATCGGGATCTGCTGCCAGAAGACCGACGAAGCCGCGGCGTTCGTCGAGGCGGGCATGGGCGATGTGCTCGTCACCAACGAGGTCGTCGACTCGCCGAAGCTCGCGCGCCTTGCCGAGCTCGCGCGCTTCGCACGCATCGGCGTGCTCGTCGACGCGCTGCCGAGTGTCGCTGCGCTGTCGCAGGCGGCCGAACGAGCGGCGGTGGTGCTCGATGTCTACGTCGAGATCGACGTCGGCGCGCATCGCTGCGGCGTAGCACCCGGCGAGCCGGCGGTCGATCTCGCGCGCGCCATCGACGCTGCTCCGGCGCTGCGCTTTCGCGGGCTGCACGCTTACCACGGTGCCGCGCAGCACCTGCGCGAGCCCGCTGCGCGGCGCGCTGCGATCGCGTCCGCGGCAGAGGCCGCGCGCGGAACCCGTGATCTCATCGGCGCGGCCGGCATCGCGTGCGCGATTGTCACCGGAGCGGGGACCGGCACCTGGGTGCACGAGCGCGATTCGCAGGTCTACAACGAGCTGCAACCGGGGTCGTACGTCTTCATGGACGTCGACTACGGCAGGAACGTCACCGAAGCTTCCGACATCCGTTTCGAGCAGAGCCTGTTCGTGCTCGCGACGGTGATGAGCGCGCCCCTGCGCGAGCGCGCGATCGTCGACGCCGGCCTGAAGGCGTTCTCGTTCGATTCCGGATTGCCTGCCGTGCACGATCGACGCGGCGCCAGATACGTCAAGGCATCCGATGAACATGGGGTGCTGGCGGTCGCGGAGGATGCGGTTCCAGTCGAGCTCGGCGAGCGAATCCTCCTCGTTCCGGGGCACTGCGATCCGACGGTCAACCTCTACGACTTCCTCGTCGGCGTTCGCGCGGGTCGCGTCGAATCGGTGTGGCCGATCGAGGCGCGCGGCGCGGTCGGATAGCGACGTTCTGCAAAACCGCGGCGAATCCCGGTACTCGGGTCGGTGCCGGTTTCGCGGAGCGTCCTTTGGAAGAAGTCAGAGCGTCATGACGCCTCGCGGCGTGCCGAGCATCGCGGCGAGGCGCGGCGATCGGCCGAACGTCACCTTCAGCATATCGGAGAGCCCGAGCGCTGCGAGCGTGTCGCGCACGCGTGCCGGCTCCGGATGCTCGCCGGCGAGCGCGACGAGCCGCACGCCGCTCGCGGGAAGCGAGTCGGCCGGGTGTCGCGCCGGATCGGACCACTCGATCAGCGTCGGGACGAGGCCGCCTCCGGGGCGATGGCCGTCGGCGGGCACGGTGATCCGCCAGGCGAAATCGCCGCGCTGCATCGCGATCGGCTCGCCGGATTCCGCGCAGCGCTTCGCATCGGCTTCGATGTCGCGCGTGCGCGCGACCCAGTGGATCAGCGACGGCCCTTCGGCGAGGCGAGCGCGCATCGCGGGATCGTCGAGATCGAACCAGCGCGGGCGGGACGGCGCGGCGCCGTCGGGGTCGATCGCGATGATTTCGAGATAGAGGCGCCGCCCGAGCGAGACGACGGCATTGTGCGTGCCCATCGCGACGTGGCGCCCGCCCGGCTGCGCGCGCACGCCGAGACGCTCTTCGATCCACTCGATGCCCTGCGCGAGCGCGGCCGCGGCGACGACGAGATGATCGGGCTCGACGGTAGCGAGCGAGGTCCTGCGCACGGTCACGGTGATCTCGATCCGGGTAGCTGCATCGCGTCGGTGAGAAGCGTGGTACGTCCCGGTTTTCGTCCCGGTCTTGCTTCGCTAGATCAGCACGACGTCGTACTGCTCCTGCGTGTAGAGCGATTCGACCTGCAGCGAGATCGGCTTGCCGATGAAATCGCCGAGCTGGGCGAGACCCTGCGATTCCTCGTCGAGGAACATGTCGATCACCGACTGCGAGGCGAGGATCCTGAACTCGCGCGCGTTGAACTGGCGCGATTCGCGCAGGATCTCGCGCAGGATCTCGTAGCAGACGGTCTGCGGGGTCTTGAGCTCACCGCGGCCGCTGCACGTCGGGCACGGCTCGCAAAGGACGTGCGCGAGGGACTCGCGCGTGCGCTTCCTCGTCATCTCGACGAGGCCGAGCTGCGTGAAGCCGTTGACCGACAGCCGCGTACGGTCCTTCTCGAGCGCCTTGCTGAGCTCGGCCAGCACCGCCGCCTTGTGGTCGGCATTCTCCATATCGATGAAGTCGATGATGATGATGCCGCCGAGGTTGCGGATGCGAAGCTGGCGCGCGATCACCTGCGCGGCCTCGAGGTTGGTCTTGAAGATCGTATCGTCGAAGCTGCGCCCGCCGACGAAGCCGCCGGTATTGACGTCGACCGTCGTCATCGCCTCGGTCTGGTCGAAGATCAGGTAGCCGCCTGATTTCAGGTTGACGCGCCGGGCGAGCGCTCGCTCGATCTCGTCCTCGACGCCGTGAAGGTCGAACAGCGGCCGCTCACCCGCGTAATGCTCGATGCGCTCGATCAGCGCCGGCGTGTACTCGCGCGCGAATTCCTGCATGCGCTGGAAGGTCTCGCGCGAATCGACCTGGATGCGGATCGTATCGTCGGTCGTCATGTCGCGCAGCACCCGCTGCGCGAGGTTGAGGTCCTGGTAGAGGACCGCGGGCGCCGGCGTCTCGCGCGATCGCTCGGTGAGGTCCTGCCACAGCTTGGTGAGATACGCGATGTCGTTCTGCATCTCGCGCTCGCTCGCCGACTCGGCCATCGTGCGAATGATGAAGCCGCCGGCGAGGCCTTCGGGAAGCAGCGTCTGCAGCCGGCCGCGCAGCAACTCGCGCTCCTGCTCGTCCTCGATGCGCTGCGAGATGCCGATGTGCGAATCCTGCGGCAGGTAGACGAGGAGCCGGCCGGCGAGCGAGAGCTGCGTCGACAGCCGCGCGCCCTTGGTGCCGATCGGATCCTTGATCACCTGGACGAGGAGCGTCTGTCCCTCGGCGAGGATGCGCTCGATCGGGCGGTGCTCGCCGTGCCCGTCCTGGCGGTGCTCCCAGATGTCGGCGATGTGGAGAAATGCCGCGCGCTCGAGGCCGATGTCGACGAATGCGCTCTGCATCCCCGGCAGCACGCGCACGACGCGGCCGAGGCAGATGTTGCCGACGAGGCCGCGCGCGCTCGCGCGCTCGACGTGCAGCTCCTGCACGGCACCCTGCTCGAGCATGGCCACGCGCGTCTCCTGCGGCGTGACGTTGATCAGGATTTCCTGCGTCATCGGTCACGGCACCGCGATGCCGGCGCGTGCGAGGAGCGCGGCGGTCTCGGCGAGCGGCAGGCCGACCACACCGCTGTAGCTTCCCTCGATGCGCGTGACGAATGCCGCCGCAAGCCCCTGGATCGCGTAGCCGCCCGCCTTGTCCATCGGCTCGCCGGTCGCGACGTAGCGCTCGATCTCGGTCGCGGCGAGCCTCTTCAGCGTCACCTTCGAGATCGAGAGCTCGAAATCGGTGTCCTTTGTGGTGCGCAGCGCGACGGCCGAAAGCACCTGATGGGTGCGCCCGGCGAGGCGCTTCAGCATCCGCGCCGCATCGTCGCGATCATTCGGCTTGCCGAAGATCTCGCCGTCGAGCACGACCTCGGTGTCCGCGCCGAGCGTCGGTCGCTCGGCGAGCTTCCGGTTCTGCACGCGCAGCCAGCCGACCTGCGCCTTGGTGCGCGCCATGCGCTCGACGTAATGCGCGGCGGGCTCGGCGTCGAGCGTCTCCTCGACGACGTCGCGATCGCGCCCGGCGGCTTCGCGCAGGAGCAGCGGCTCGAACTCGATCTCGATCTGGCGCAGCAGTGCCTGGCGCCGGGGACTGCGCGATGCAAGGTACAGGAGGGGTGCGCTCATGGATCGATCAGGGGCGATGATAGGGGTGGCCGGCGAGAAGGCTCGCCGAACGATAGACCTGCTCGGCGACGATCACCCGGGCAAGGCCGTGCGGGAACGTCAGCGCCGACAGCGATACGACAGTCGCCGCGCGGGCGCGGACATCGGCGTGCAGCCCGTCGGCGCTGCCGATCGCGAACGCGACGGCGCGACCCTCGTCGCGCCAGCGTCCGAGACGCTCGGCGAGCTGCCGGGTCGTCCACGCCTCGCCGCGCTCGTCGAGCGCCGCCAACGTCCACCCGCTGGTCGCTGCGGCAATGCGTTTCGATTCCGCCTCCAGCATGGTGGCAACGCTGCGTCCGCGGTCGCGCGGCTCGGGCTTCAGTTCGACGAGCTCGAGGGTCCAGTCGCGCGGGAGACGCTTCGCGTAATCGGAGAACGCCGCGTCGACCCAGGCGGGCATCCGGTGCCCAAGCGCGACGATGCGCAGCTTCACCCCGGTCGCCGGCGCGTGCGCGGCGGCGGCGTCCACAGCTCTTCGAGATTGTAATAGGCGCGCACCGCCGGCTGCATCACGTGCACGACGAGCGACCCGGCATCGACGAGAACCCATTCGCCCGACTCCTCGCCTTCGACGCCGAGAATCGCCACGCCGCCTTCCTTCAGGCGGTCGCGCACGTGCTGCGCCAGTGCCTTCGCCTGGCGCGCCGAGTCCGCCGACGCGATGATCATGCCGTCGCAAAGCGAAGTTTGTTTGCGCACATCGAGCACCTTGATGTCACGGGCCTTGATGTCTTCCAGCGCGTCGACGGCAATCCTCTGCAGACGGTCAAGTCGCATTCGTCGGGGATCGATAGAGCTGTTTCGATTCAATATAGGCCAAAACCTCAGGCGGGAGCAATCGAGCGAGCGAGGGATCGCGCGGGAGCTTCTGCAGCGCCTCGCGGATTTCGGTCGCCGCGATCGGCTGCGCGGTGATCGGCTGCACGACGATCGAGCCTGCGGGCGATGCACGCAGCACCGCGGGATCGCTCGCGATTCGCGAATCCCACTCGCGCGCAAGCTCCGGCGGCAGCCCTTCTCCGGTTGCGCTCCCGGGGCGCGGCGCGACCAAAAGATGCGCGAGCGCGAACAGGCATTGCCAGCAATGCCATCCGGCGAGCCCGCGGAACGCATCGGCGCCGACGAGGAGGACCAGCGGTGTATCGGGGTGAGCAGCGCGCAGTTCGGCGAGCGTATCGACGGTGTAGCTAACTCCCCCGCGTCGGATCTCGCAGGTGTCGATGCAAAGTCCTGGAAACTCGCGGATCGCGAGCTCGAGCATCGCGACGCGATCTGCGGCACTCGCTCCCGGCACGCCGCGGTGCGGTGGAATTGCCGAGGGCACGAGGCGCACCTCGGCAAGGCCGAGTGCCACGCGCGCCTCCGATGCGAAGCCGAGGTGGCCGTAGTGGACCGGATCGAACGTACCGCCGAGGAGCGCGACCGGCTCGGGACGCGGTGCTCCGGCAGTGTGCTCCGCGATCGATCGAGACTCCATTCAGAAGCTCGAGCCCGGCTCGCGCAGGAACGCGAGCTCGGCGGCAGTCGACACCCGCCCGAGAATCGCATTGCGATGCGGGAAGCGGCCGAAGCGCTCGATCACCGCTCGATGGCGCAGTGCCCATTCGAGCGGACCGGGAAGCCCGTCGTGCGCGAGCGCGCGAAAGAGCGCCACCGAGCGATCCTGGGTAGCGAGCGACTCCGCGTGCTCGAACGGCATGTAGATGAACCAGCGCTCGAAGAGCCCGAGCTCGCGGTCGAAGCCGCGCTCGAGCGCGTCTTCGGCAGTGGCGAGCGCGGCGCCGTCGCCGGCGAACGCCTTCGGCGTGTCGCGAAAGGCGTTGCGCGTCAACTGGTCGAGCAGCACGGTGCGCGCGAGCGAGCCGCGCGGAATGACGCACCAGTCGCCGAACGCTCCGGCGAGACCCGCAGCCAGTGCGACGCCGAAGCGCTCGCGCACCGTACGGTCGAACTCCGAATCCTTGCGGAACCACTCGCGCCGCTCGGTCGAAGTGCCCGGCGGAAACCAGAAGTCGAGGATCTCGCAGGCGAGCGGAGCGAGCGTGTCGGAGGCGGACGGCGGCATGGTCGGGTTCGCAGTGCGGATATCATACGGGCTTTCGTCCCGGTGTCCCGCCCGCGATGCCGGGCGCCGACGCTGCGGCCGCAGAGCGGCGCGTCACAACGTGCAGACCTCCCGGCGCGACATCCTGCTTCTCGCCTGCTGCCAGGCGCTCCTTCTCGTCAATTCGGCCGGGCTCATCTCGATCAACGGGTTGATCGGCTACGCGATCGCGCCGTCGCGATCGCTCGCGACGTTCGGTGTGACCACCTACGTGCTGGGCTCGGCGATCGCTGCGCTGCCGATGTCGCTGTGGATGGCGCGCGCCGGGCGCCGTGCGGGATTCATGGCGGGTGCGCTCGTCAACGTCGCCGGGTGCGTCGTCGCAATCGTCGCGCTGCACGTCGCGAGCTTCGCGCTCTTCTGCGTCGCGACGGCGATCATGGGAATCTACAACGCGGTCGGGCTCCAGTACCGCTTCGCCGCAGCGGAGGTGGCGGCGCCGGCCGATCGCGCGACGGCGATCTCGCTGGTGCTGGCCGGCGGCGTCGTCGGGGGATTCGCCGGCCCGGAGACCGCGAAGCTCACGCAGCATCTGCTGTCCATTCCCTTTCTCGGCTCGTTCGCGGCGCTCGCACTCGTCGCACTGGCTGCGCTCGCGCTGCAGTCGCAGATCCGGGTTCCGCCGCCGGTTCACGCCGCGAAGCACGGCGGCGGGCGCTCGCTCGGCGCGATCATGCGCCAGCCGACGTTCATCGTCGCCATCGCCGCCGCCGCGCTGGGCTACGGATTGATGAATCTCCTGATGACCGCGACGCCGATCGCGATGGATCTGTGCGGGCATCCGTTCAGTGCCGCGGCGCTGACGATCGAATGGCACGTCGTCGGCATGTACGCACCGGGCTTCGCGACCGGCATGCTGATCCACCGCTTCGGCGTGCTGCGCGTCATCGTCGCCGGGGCGGCATTGATGGCGCTCGCGGTTACCATTGCGCTTCACGGGATCACCGTCGCGCACTTCGTCGCGGCGCTGGCGCTCGTCGGCGCCGGCTGGAACTTCCTCTATACGGGCGGCACCACGCTGCTCACCGAAACCTACACGCAGGAGGAGAAGGCGCGCACGCAGGGAATCAACGATCTCATCGTGTTCACGACGATGGGGGTGTCGTCGTTCGCATCGGGTGCGCTCGTCACGTCGAGTGGCTGGGATGCGATGAACCGTGCAGCGCTGCCCGTGCTCGCGCTGATCGCCGCGATGACGCTGTGGCTCGCGTGGACGCGACGCTCGCCGACCCGGGTCAGGGCCTGAGCGGCCCGGGTCATCGGCTGGGCTTCGATGCGCGTACGATCCTCGCCGCGAGCCTTGCGGCGACCCGCGCGGTGAGTCCGTCGCGGTCGACCTGTGGATTGAGCTCGGCGATGTCGGCGGCGACGACGTGCCCGCACGCCATCACCGCGTCGACGATGCGCTCGATGCAGGCAAGCGGAACGCCGAGCGCAGCGGGCGCCGACACGCCCGGCGCCTTCTCGCCGGGAAGAACGTCGAGGCAGACGGTGAGGTACACGCCGTCGACGGCGGCGAGATCGGCCGTCAGCGCCGCGCAGGCGGCATCGGCGCCGGCGAGGTCCTGCAGCGCATCGTCCGGCCACCAGCGCACGCCGAAGCGGTGGGCGCGATCGAAGAGCGCGCGGGTGTTCGAGTAGCGACTGACGCCGAGCACGCGATAGTAAAAAGCGACGCCCCGATCCGCGCACCAGTCGTGGATCTGCCGGAACGGCGTGCCGGAGTTGCCCGTCGGCGCCTCGCGCAGGTCGAAGTGGGCATCGAGGTTGACGATCGCGAGTCGCCGTCCGCTGTCGAGCAACGGCGCGAGCCCCTGAAACGTTCCCCACGCCATCTCGTGGCCGCCGCCCAGTACGAGCGGCAGCAGACGCTGTTCGCGCACACACGCGACCCGCTCGCCGAGCCGCGATTGCGCGGCTTCGAGCGCACCGTCGTCGCACGCGACGTCGCCCGCGTCGTACAGCGCAGGCTCGCCGTCGAGTGGAAGATTGGCGAGCGCCGCGCGCAGCGCCGCCGGGCCACCCGCGGCGCCGGTGCGGCCGCCGTTCCTGCGCACGCCTTCGTCGCAGGCGAAACCGACCAGCGCGACGCCGCTCGTCGCACCGGCGTCGAGCGCCCGGACGACGTGATGCCAGCGGCGCGTGTCGCCGGAGTCGCCGGCATCGTCGCGGCCGCGCCAGGGCTCGAACACGGCCATCGGCGTTCAGTGGTCGTCGAGCGCGAGCGGCAGCACAGCTGCCTCGGCAGCTTCGGCCGCCGCGTTGCGCCGCGCGCTGCCGCGCGTCACCACCGCCTGCAGGAATTCGCGCGTGCGCGGGTGCCGCGGCGCGTCGAAGATCTGCGCAGGCGAACCGGATTCGAGCACGACGCCGTGATCCATCACCGATACGACATCGGCGACTTCGCGCGCAAAGCCCATCTCGTGCGTCACCACCATCATCGTCATGCCTTCGCGCGCCAGGTTCTTCATCACCTGCAGCACCTCGCCGACGAGCTCGGGATCGAGCGCGGACGTGGGCTCGTCGAAGAGCATGACGAGCGGCTCCATCGCGAGCGCGCGCGCGATTGCAACGCGCTGCTTCTGGCCGCCCGAGAGCGTCGACGGGTACGCGCCGGCCTTGGCGGCAAGCCCGACTTTGTCGAGGAGGGCGCGTGCGGCGGCGTCCGCAGCCTCGACCGACATGCCGCGCAGCCGGCGCGGAGCGATGGTGACGTTGCCGAGCACGGTCAGGTGCGGGAACAGATTGAACGACTGGAACACCATCCCGACGTGCATGCGCAGCGCATTGAGCTCCTTCTCCGGAAGGCGCCGGCCGTGATCGGCGAGCCTTCGTCCGCAGATGTCGAGCGTGCCTCCGTCGGCGGTCTCGAGGCCGTTGCAGCAGCGAAGGAGCGTGCTCTTGCCCGATCCGCTGGGGCCGATCACGACGCTGACCTGCGACGGCAGGACATCGAAGTCGATGCCTTTCAGCACCGCGAGCGGGCCGAACGATTTCGTGAGCCCGCGGGCACGGATGATCGGCTGGGCGGCGCCCACCGCCTTTGCGTCCACTCCGGTTCCGGCGCTCACTGGACGAGCCCCCCGACGGCGAGCCGGCGCTCGGCGAAGCGCAGCGCGAGGCCGGTCGCGTTGGTGAGCACGAAGTAGACGACCGCGATCGCGAGGTACACCTCGAGCGACCGGTACGACACGCTGATGATCTTCTGCCCCTCGTGCATCACGTCGGCGATCGTCAGGAGCGACACCAGCGACGAGTTCTTGATCACCGCGACGAACTCGTTGCCAAGCGGCGGGATCATGCGGATCACCGCCTGCGGAATGATGATCGTGCGCATCGCAAGGCGGTAGGGCATGCCGAGCGAGCGTGCCGCCTCCATCTGGCCGCGGTCGATCGACTGGATCGCGCCGCGCACGACCTCCGACACGTACGCGCCGCTGTACATGCCCATCCCGACGACGCCGCAGAAGAACGCCGGCAGCTCGATGCCGAAGAACGGTAGCCCGAAGAACCAGATGAAGAGCTGGACCAGGAGCGGCGTCCCGCGCACGACCGACAGGTAGGCCGAGCACAGGCCAAAGACGACGCGCCGGCGCGGCTCGAGGCGCCCGAGACCGATGACGAGGCCGACGAGGCAGCCGAGGATGATTGCGCCGACCGTCACCTCGACGGTGACGAGCGTCCCATGGGCGAGCTCGCGCCAGCCGTTCCAGACCGGCGAAAAGTCGAAGTTCATCGCCGCCTCGTCAGCCGTCTGCTACAGGTACTTCGCGACCAGCTTGTCGTAGGTGCCGTCGGCCTTCAGCTTCTTCAGCGCCTCGTTGAATTGGCGCGTGAGCTCGGGCTCGTCCTTGCGCAGTGCGTAGCCGTACTCTTCGACCGTGAGCTGCTTGTCGACGACCTGCAGCGTCCCGCGTGTCCTCGCGTAGAGCTTCGCGGCGGGCTTGCCGGTGACCGCGGCGTCGGCGCGACCGATCTCGACCAGCTGGAACATCTCCTGGTTCTTCTCCACCTCGACGCGCTGGACGTCAGGGTAGTGCTCCTTCAGGTAGTTGACCGACTTCGTTCCGACCTGAACGGTGACCTTCTTTCCCTTGAGGTCCTCGGGACCCTTGATGCTCGTATCGCCCTTCTTCGTCATGATCACGAGCCCGCCGGGGTAGTACGGGTCGGTGAAGTCGACCACCTTCCTGCGCTCGTCGGTGATGTAGATCGCGGAGGCGGCGACGTCGAAGCGCTTCGCGACGAGGCCCGGGATCAGTCCCTTGAAGTCGATATCGGTCCACTCGACCTTGCGATTCAGCTCCTTCGCGATCGCCTCGATCAGGTCGATGTCGAAGCCGGTGCGCTTGCCGTTCTCGCTGTATTCAAACGGCGGGAAGGTCGCGTCGGTCGCGACGCGCAGCACGTCGTCCGCATGCGCGGCGGCGGCGCCGAGCATCATCGCGGTCGAGGCGGCAAGTACGAGCAAATTGCGGCGGATGCGGTTCATCACGGTTTCCCCCAGTAACTAGCGCGCGGCGCGCGCATCAGAATCGGCCGGAGATCCGCCCGGCGGCGGCCACGGTGGCGTGGACGAGAATCGTATGCTTGCGTGCGACGCGGATCGATGGCGCCATCAGCGAAATTCCGCCGAGCAGACGGTCGTGCCGGTTCATCAGCGGTACCGATACGCCCCAGACGCCCCAGTCGACCTCGCCTTCGCTCACCGCATAGCCCGCTTCGCGGATTGCGGCGAGCTCGCGCACGAGCGCGCGCCGCTTCGCAGCCTCGCCGGGCTCGAACTGCTGGTCGAGCACCGCGTCGCGCTCGCGCTGCGGCAGGAACGCGAGCTGCGCCTTCGCCGACGCTCCGCGCGTGAGCGGCAGTGCGCTGCCCTTGCGCACCGAGCAGCGCAGCGATTGCGGGCTCTCGACGAGATCGAGGCAGACGAGCCTGCCGTTGATCGTCACCATCAGGCCCGCGCTCTCGCCCGTCGTCTCGACCAGGCGCTGCAATTCGTCGCGCGCGATGCTGACGAGCTGCGAGGTCTGCCCGCCCCAGCCGAGCTGAAGGCTTGCCGGTCCGGGCTCGTAGGTCCCTTCGCGCTCCCCTTCGGCGACGAAGCCCCAGCGCTTCAGCACGGCGAGGTGACGGTACACGGTGCTCGCCGGCAGGTTCGCCATCTCGGTCAGGCGCTTGACCGGCACCGCCGCACCGTACTCGGCCACCGCGGCGAGAAGTTGCAGCACGCGGTCGGGCGCGGACAGGGCGGCGACTCCGGCTTCGGCGTTGCGGCGCGTGGGCATGGAGGCATCGTGTCACGACATTCGGCGGAATGATAGATGGGTTCCCATGAGACAGGAATCGAGGATCGAGGATCGAGCTCGACGGGGTCAGGTCTTGCCGTTTGCGCCGGCCGGCCGGCTGCGCGTCGCACCCTGTCGGACGCGGCGGGCAAGGGCCGCCGCCGAGTACACGGCCGCACCGGCGATGACGCCGGTCGCGACGTCGAGCGCGAGCGGCGTCAGCGCCGCGAGCACAGGGCCGACGCCGGGGACCGTCCCCACCGCCGCGGCCCACTGCAACGTCACCGCGTGGACGATTGGAATGCCGCGGGCGAGAATGCCGCCGCCGACGAGGAGCATCGCCACGGTTCCCGCGACCGCGAGCGTTCGCATCAGCGCGGGCGCGAGCCCGACGATGCGCGTGCCGAGCGCGCGCCGCACCCGGGCGAGGCCGCCAGCGCCGGGCGTCCGTGCGAGATGGAGACCCGCGTCGTCGAGCTTCACGATCGCGGCGACGAGCCCGTAGACGCCGGCGGTCATCGCGATCGCGATGCCGATCAGCACGGTGACCCGGGTCGCGAACGCCGCCGAAGCCACGGTGCCGAGCGTGATCGTGATGATCTCGGCCGACAGGATGAAGTCGGTGCGGATCGCTCCCTTGATCCTCGATCGCTCGAAGGCTTCGAGGTCGAGCGTCGTTGCGGCGGCTGCTGTCGCCGCAGCCGTGGCTGCGCGGTCACGTCCGCCGCGCGTGACGCGATGGACGACCTTCTCGACTCCTTCGTAGCAGAGGAAGAGGCCGCCTGCCATCAGCAACGGCGTCACCGCCCACGGCATCCACGCGCTGACGGCGAGCGCTGCCGGAACGAGGATCGCCTTGTTGACGAGCGATCCCTTCGCAACCGCCCAGACGACCGGCAACTCGCGGTCGGCCGCGACGCCTGCGACCTGCTGCGCGTTGACGGCGAGATCGTCGCCGACGACCGCCGAAGTCTTCGCTGCCGCGGTCTTGGTGAGCAGCGCAACGTCGTCCAGCACGCTGGCAATGTCGTCGAGCAGGGCGAGGAGGCTCGATGCCATGGGGTGGGGGGGGTCAGGTCCTGCGTCTTGCCTGGGCGCGGCGCGCCCAGGCAAGAGCCAAGACCTGACCCCTTACTGGTTACGGACCTGCCCGGTGCCGAGAACGATCCACTTGCGGCAGGTGAGGCCTTCGAGCCCAACCGGGCCGCGCGCGTGCAGCTTGCTGGTCGAGATGCCGATCTCGGCGCCGAGGCCGTACTCGAAGCCGTCGGCGAAGCGCGTCGAAGCGTTGACGAGCACCGAGCTCGAGTCGACCTCGCGCAGGAAGCGCATCGCGTTCGCATGGTCGCGGGTGACGATCGCGTCGGTGTGCTGCGAGCCGTAGCGCGCGATGTGCTCGATCGCCTCGTCGAGCGAATCGACGACGCGCACCGCAACGATCGGGGCAAGGTATTCGGCGCGCCAGTCGTCCTCGCTCGCGACCTTCATCGCCGGGACGAGCGCGCGGGCGCGCTCGTCGCCGCGCATCTCGACGTCCTTCGAAGCGTAGATCGCCGCGATCCGCGGCAGGGTCGCGGCAGCCGCAGCAGCATGAACGACGAGCGTCTCCATCGTATTGCACGTCGAATAGCGCTGCGTCTTCGCGTTGTCGGCGATCGCGACTGCCTGCTCGACGTCGGCATCGGCGTCGACATAGACGTGGCAGACGCCGTCGAGGTGCTTGAGCACCGGCACCTTCGCGTCGCGCGCAACGCGCTCGATCAGCGACTTGCCCCCGCGCGGCACGATGACATCGACGTGCGCATCGTCGGCGACGAGCAGGCCCACCGCGTCGCGGTCGGTCGTGTCGACGAGCTGTACGGCGTCCTCGGGCAGGTCCGCCGCACGCAGGCCTTCGCGCATACAGCGCGCAATCGCGCGATTGCTGTGAATCGCTTCCGACCCGCCGCGCAGGATCGTCGCGTTGCCGGCCTTGAGGCACAGCGCCGCCGCGTCGGCAGTGACGTTCGGCCGCGACTCGTAAACGATGCCGATCACACCGAGCGGCACGCGCATCATGCCGACCTGGATGCCGGACGGGCGGTAGCGCAGGTCGGAGATCTCGCCGACAGGGTCGGGGAGCGCGACGATCTCCTCGAGGCCCTTCGCCATCGCCTCGATCGACTTGTCCGCGAGCGTCAGCCGGTCGACGAACGCGTCGTCGCACCCGGTCGCGCGCGCGTGGACCAGGTCCTGACCGTTGGCATCCTTCAGCGCGGCCGCATCGCGGCGCAGAGCGGCCGCCGCCGCTTCGAGCGCGCGGTCTTTCGCGGCGGTATCGGCGCGCGCGACGATGCGCGCGGCAGCGCGCGCAGCTTCACCGATCGCATGCATCGCGGCAGCGAGGTTCACCGACGAGGGCGCGCGCAGATCGTCCATGCGCGCGATTCTAGCGCTGCCGGACGATCGTCTCCACGCCGTCCGGCGTACCGAGCAGGATCACGTCCGCTCCGCGCCGCGCGAAGAGGCCCACGGTGACGACGCCAGCGATGCCGTTGATCCGATCTTCGAGCGTGAACGGATCGACGATCGAAAGACCCGAGACGTCGAGGATCACGTTGCCGTTGTCGGTGGTGAAGCCCATCCGCCACGCCGGGAAGCCGCCGAGCCGGACGAGCTCGCGCGCGACGTAGCTTCGCGCCATCGGAATCACCTCGACCGGGAGCGGAAACTTCCCCAGCATGTCGACCTTCTTCGAAGCGTCGGCGATGCAGACGAACTTCCGCGCGACCGCGGCGACGATCTTCTCGCGCGTCAATGCCCCGCCGCCGCCCTTGATCATCGCGCCCTGCGCAGTGACCTCGTCGGCGCCGTCGACGTAGACGGGGAGATCGGAGACGTTGTTGAGCTCATCGATCTCGATGCCGTGCGCCTTCAGGCGCCCGGCGGTCGCGACCGAGCTCGCGACCGCGCCCTTGATGCGCGACTTCACCTTCGCGAGCTCGTCGATGAAGAAGTTGGCGGTGGAGCCGGTGCCGACGCCGAGCCACGCGCCTTCGACGACGTATTTCAATGCCTCGCGGGCGACGGCGCGCTTTTGCTCGTCCTGGGTCATGCTGCTTCGCCTTTCGCCGTCACTGCCGCTTCGCCGCCTTCTTCGAGCTCGTCGAGGTAAGGCTGATACGCGTATGCCCGGCCGCGCTGCAGGCCGGCGATTTCGCGGACAATGTCGAGCTTCGCGAGCGTGACCCCCGCAAGCGAGATCTCCCGCGGGTAATCCTGCCCGAGGACGAAGGCGCGAATCGCATCGGCCGTGGCTTTCTCGCGGCCGATATAGCCGTGCGCCGAAAGCGCATCGCACGGTCCGGACTGCGGGGGATCTCCTCCGCGCACGGTAATCAACGGTTTGTCGCGTGCCGCTGCCTGCGCGCCCGAGTACGGGCTTGAAAGGCACTGGTCGTCGGCATGGTGCACGAACAGCACTGGAACGGTGAGTGAGGCGAAGTCGAAGCGCGACAGCCCCGGACCGACCCGGTCGGCGCGCGTCACCGTCGACGTGAGGATCACCGCGTCGATCATCGATGCGAGACGCACTCCGAGATTCGCTGCCGAGATGGTTCCCCGGCTGGTCCCGAGCAGGTAGACGGGAGCGCCAGCGAAGCGCTTCCGGAGCTCGCCGATCACCTTGCCGATGTCGTCCGCGTGCGTCTTCCCGCTACGGAACGCGTCGCTCATCCCTGCGGGAAGCAGGTCACTCGGCGCATCGACGATCGCATCGACGATGTCGGTTGCCGCAAGCTCGCTTCGGATGCGAACGAGGAAGTTCGACCCGTGGCCGAATCTCACGGATCCCCGCTGCGCACGGCGTTCGAGGTTGATCGCGCCCGCGCCTCCGACGAAGGAAATCACGATCGCCTTCGGTGGAGCGTTCCCCACGTGGGCCAGGAACACCGCTTCGGTTACACCGTCGCGGACGGGAACCTCGATTACCTCACCGGCACGAGCAAAGCTGGCGACCAGCACTGCGCCGAGTGCCAGCACAGCGAGTCTCGTCGCAGAGTGCGGCGATGACCCGCGAGCATCGACGCGGCGAGGGCGAGACGAAGCTGACGCTAGACCGTCCATGGCGCAGGCTTCGTCGGATCGAGGCCATACTTCGCGATCGCGTCGGCGATGCGTTTCGCCGGAATCGCGCCGTCGTCGGCGAGCGCCTTCAACGCGGCGATCGCGACGTGCTGGCGATCGACCTCGAAGAAGCTTCGCAACTGCTCGCGGGTGTCCGAGCGCCCAAAGCCGTCGGTGCCGAGCACGACGTAGCGGCGCGGGACGTACGGCCGGATCTGCTCGGCGAACGTGCGTACGTAGTCGGTGGCGGCGATCACCGGTCCGGTCGTTCCGTCGAGGCACGCTGTCACGTGCGCGACGCGAGGCTTGCCTGCGGAATCGTGCTTGCCGGCCGGATCGAGCAGGTTCGCGCGCTCGACTGCGCGGCCGTCGCGCGCGAGCTCGGTGAACGACGGACAGCTCCAGAGATCGGATTCGATACCCCAGTCGTCCTTCAGCAGCGCGGCGGCGGCGATCACCTCGCGGAAGATCGACCCCGATCCCAGGAGTTGCACCCGCGGCACCTTCGGCTTCGCCGGCGCCGAAGCGAAGCGATACATGCCCTTGACGATCGACGGCACGGCGCCTTCGGGCATCGCCGGATGATGGTAGTTCTCGTTCAAGAGCGTGATGTAGTAGTAGATGTCCTCCTGCCCCGCGACCATCCGCCGCAGCCCGTCCTGGATGATCACCGCGACCTCGTAGGAAAACGTCGGGTCGTACGACACGCAGTTGGGAATCACCGAGGAGAGCACGTGCGAATGGCCGTCCTCGTGCTGCAGCCCCTCGCCGTTGAGTGTCGTGCGGCCGGCGGTACCGCCGAGGAGAAAGCCGCGACAGCGCATGTCGCCGGCGGCCCACGCGAAATCGCCGAAGCGCTGGAAGCCGAACATCGAGTAGAAGATGTAGAAGGGAATCACCTGCACGCCGTGCGTCGAGTAGGCGCTCGCCGCGGCCATCCAGTCGCACATCGCGCCCGCCTCGTTGATGCCTTCCTGGAGGATCTGGCCATGCTTGTCCTCCTTGTAGAACATCAGTTGCTCGCGGTCCTCGGGCGTGTAGAGCTGGCCGAGCTGGTTCCAGATGCCGAGCTGGCGGAAGAGGCCCTCCATGCCGAAGGTGCGCGATTCGTCGGGGACGATCGGGACGACGTGCTTCGCGATCGCCTTGTCACGAAGGAGAATCTGCAGCATTTGCACGAACGCCATCGTCGTCGAGATCTCGCGCTCGCCGGTGTCCTGCGTGAGGCGCTCGAACAAGGCGAGCGGCGGCACCGGCAACGGCTCGGTGCGCCGCCGCCGTGCCGGAACGTAGCCGCCGAGCTCGATCCGGCGCGCGCGCATGTACTCGAGCTCGGGCGAGCCTTCGGCGAACCTGACGTACGGCACCTCCTCGATGCGGTCGTCGGGAACAGGGATCTCGAAGCGGTCGCGGAAGCGGCGAATCGCTTCGACGTTCATCTTCTTCTGCTGGTGCGTGATGTTCTGCGCCTCGCCGGCCTCGCCCATGCCGTAGCCCTTGATCGTCTTCGCGAGGATCACTGTCGGCTGGCCCGCATGATGGACGGCCGCGTGATAGGCGGCATAGACCTTGTACGGATCGTGCCCGCCGCGGTTCAGGTTCCACACGTCGTCGTCGGACAGATCCGCGATCATCGCCTTCAGCTCGGGCGTATCGAAGAAATACTCGCGCACGAAGGCGCCGTCCTTCGACTTGAACGTCTGATACTCGCCGTCGACGCAATCCATCATCCGGCGCTCGAGGATGCCGTTCGTGTCGCGCGCGAGGAGCGGGTCCCAGCGCCTGCCCCAGATCACCTTGATTACGTTCCAGCCGGCGCCGCGGAACTCGCTTTCGAGCTCCTGGATGATCTTGCCGTTGCCGCGCACGGGTCCGTCGAGGCGCTGCAGGTTGCAGTTGACGACGAAGATCAGGTTGTCGAGGCTCTCGCGCGAGGCCATGCCGATCGCGCCCATCGACTCGGGCTCGTCCATCTCGCCGTCACCGCAGAAGCACCACACCTTCCGCCCGGACGTGTCCGCGAGACCGCGGTCGGTGAGGTATTTCATGAAACGCGCCTGATAGATCGCCATCAGCGGACCGAGTCCCATCGACACCGTCGGGAACTGCCAGAAATCAGGTGCGAGCCACGGGTGCGGATACGAGGGGACGCCGTGCCCGCCAACTTCCTGGCGGAAGTTGTCGAGCTGGCTCTCGTCGATCCGCCCGAGGAGGAACGCGCGCGCGTAGATTCCCGGCGACGAATGGCCCTGGATGAAGACGAGGTCGCCGCCGTGACGGTCCGACATGCCGTGCCAGAAGTGATTGAAGCCGACGTCGTAGAGCGTCGCCGCCGAGGCGAAGCTCGCGATGTGCCCACCGACGTTGGTGTGCTTGTTCGCGCGCACCACCATCGCCATCGCGTTCCAGCGCGTGTACGAGCGGATCCGGTGCTCGATCTCCTGGTCGCCGGGGATTTCTGCCTGCGCCGATTCCGGAATCGTGTTGATGTAGGCGGTGTTGGCAGAGAACGGCAGGTAGGCGCCCTTGCGGCGGGCGCGATCGATCAACTGCTCGATGAGGTATTGCGCTCGGTCGGGGCCGGCGTAGGCGAGGACGCCGTCTAAGGCCTCGAGCCATTCGCGGGTCTCCTGCGGATCGAGATCAGGAAGGCGGTCCATGGCTTCGCTCCGTCATGTCGTCATCGAGCGATTGTATGCGCGCGGCGGGCAAAGAGCGCGGCAGCTGCGGCTCCGCTCGCGACTGCGAGCATCGCGAAGCCCGCCCGGTCGCTTCCCGTCAAGTCGGCGAGCACTGCGAAGAGCGGCGGTCCCACGACGACACCCGCGAAGGTGACGACACTCGTCGCTCCGGTGACTTTGCCGGCGGCGCCGGGCGGAGCGAGGCGCGCCACTTCCGCGAGCTGCACACCGTTCCAGCCGATGGCCGTCGCACCGAAGCAGGCGGCGAGCGCGACGATCGCGGCCACCGGCCATCCGGGCGTCGACAGCGCCATCGCGATCGCGCAGGCAGCCGCGATCGCGCCGATGAGGCCGAGCGTGCGTCGCGGCGCGAGCAGGCGATCGGCAACGACGCCCCACGCGATGCGGCCGACCGCGCCGGCGATCGTCGTCGCGGTGAGGACCAGCCCGGCCGAAACCAGCGGATATCCGAGTGCTCCGGTCAGATGCACGACGAGAAAGCTCGTCAGGCATACCTGCGTCGCCGAGTACGCGAACGAAACCAGTGCGAGCGTGAGGAGCGCCGATGATTCGCGCAGGACCGCGAGCGGACCGACGATGGCGGCGAGCGACAGCGCGCGCTGCGGGCGCCGCTCGATATCGAGCCCGGCACGAATCGGCTGCGCGAGGGCCACGACGATCGCACCGACAAGCGCGACGAGGACGAACGTCGGCCGCCAGCCGAACGCGAGTGCCAGGCCCGGGAGGAGCGCGCCCGAGAGCGCAACGCCCGCAGGCACCCCGGTCTGCTTGATCGAGAACGTGAGCGCCATCCGCGACGGTGCCGCGGTGCGCTGCAGCAACTGTGACGATGCAGGGGTGATTGGCCCGTAGCCCAGCCCCATCACCAGCGCGGCGGCGGCGAGCGCTTCGGGAAGTCGTTGCGGTGTCACGGCGACCGCGAGCGTCGCGGCGGCGCACAGCGCAACGCCCCCCTGCGAGACGCGGATCGAGCCGAAGCGCTCGATGAAGCCTCCACTCGCGAGGCCCGCGAGCATGGCCCCGGCGTACACAATGCCGACGAAGAGGCCGATCCAGCGCGCGTCGATGCCGAATGCGCTCGCGATCTCGGGCGCGAGGACCGCGGTCGCGGTGGCGCCGAACGACGTGTAGATCTGGATCGCGAGCGTCGCGACGAGCGCGGTGCGCGCGGTGCGCGCCGCCGTCATGCCTTGCCTGGCCGCACCCCGATCTGGCGCGATTCGGTGACGATCGCGTCGACCGGCAGATCGTGCGCGGCGTGCGGGACCGCGTCGACAATCTGCAGCTCGAATGCCCCGGCGACCCGCGCGGCCCCCGGTGCGAGCAGAGGCAGCAGCCGATCGTAATAGCCGCCGCCGTAGCCGAGGCGGTGACCGAGCGTATCGAACGCAACGCCGGGGACCAGCACCCAGTCGATGGCATCCGGAGCGATCGGCTCGCACTCCGGTCGCGGCTCGGGGATGCCGTGGCGGCCGGGAGCGACGTCGCGCGCGAGATCGTCGATCCGGTGGAGCGCGAGCATCCGTGCCGGCGCATCGACGCGCGGCAGAACGACCATCCTGCCCGTCGCGAGTGCGGCGCGCGCGACGAGGCTCGCATCCCACTCGCCGCGTACCGGGAGCGTCAGCAGCACGGCACGAGCGCGCTGCCACGAGGCGAGGGCGGCGAGGCGTTGCGCGATGGCCTGTGATCGCGCCGCGTGCTCGCGGAGAGGCAGCGCGAGGCGTGCCGCGACAATCTGCGCGCGCAGCGCCTCCTTGGCCGCGCGCAGCGGTGCCGGTTGCCGGGGCATGCGCGCCGGCGGGGCGTCGCCGCCCGCCGATCCGGATCGCTCTTTGCTGTGCACGACATAACTATAATGCGAGCTTCCCGTCTTCGTGCGAGAGATCAGCGATGGATCACGCTCACCAGGTCTACCGATCGCGCCGCAACGCGCTGATCGCAGCGATGCGCAGCAAGAGCGGCGGAGGCCTGGCGCTCGTGCCGACCGCGGCGGAAGTTGCGCGCAATCGCGATTCGCTGTACCCGTATCGCCACGACAGCTATCTCTATTACCTGTCGGGCTTTCCCGAGCCCGAAGCCATTGTCGCGCTCGTCGCGGCGCCGGACGGCGATCGCCACGTGCTGTTCTGCCGCGAGCGCAACGAAGAGCGCGAGATCTGGGACGGTTTCCGCTACGGACCCGAGGCGGCCCGCGAGGTCTTCGGCTTCGACGAGACATACCCGATCTCGGAGCTCGCAACGCGGCTTCCCGATCTCGCCGCGAATCGGCCGGCGCTCTATGCGCCGCTCGGTCTCTATCCGGACTGGGATCGCCGGATGATCGAGGTGCTGAACACCGTCCGCGAGCGTGCGCGGAGCGGCGTGTCCGCCCCAGCGGAGGTCGTCGACGTGCGCTCGGTGCTCGATTCGATGCGCCTCGTCAAGGACGCGCACGAGCTTGCGCTGATCCGCCGCGCATGCGCGATTTCCGGGGGCGCCCATCGGCGCGCGATGGAGCGCGCGCGGCCGGGAGCGCACGAGTACGAAGTCGAGGCCGAGCTCGCCCACGAGTTCCTCGCGCAAGGCGCACAGTCGGTGGCGTACTCGTCGATCGTCGCGTCGGGACCCAATGCGTGCGTGCTGCACTATCGCGACAACAACCGGCAGATGCAGTCCGGCGACCTGTTGCTGATCGACGCCGGTTGCGAGTACCAGGGATACGCATCGGACATCACGCGCACCTTTCCCGTCGATGGCGCGTTCACCGGAGCGCAGCGCGCGGTGTACGAGCTCGTGCTCGCGGCGCAGCTCGCGTGCATCGACTCGCTGAAGCCGGGAGTGCCGTTCCACGACTATCACGCGGTGGCCGAGCGGGTCCTCGCGCAGGGCTTCATCGACCTGGGGCTCGTCGCGGGTCCGCTCGACGCCGCGCTCGAGCAGGGCACCTACAAGCGCTTCTACATGCACCGCGCCGGGCACTGGCTCGGGATGGATGTCCACGATGCCGGGCCCTACCGGCAGGACGGCGAATCGGTGCGCCTCGCCCCCGGGATGGTGCTCACCGTCGAGCCCGGAGCGTACATCCGTCCCGCCGACGACGTGCCCGAACGGTACTGGAACATCGGCGTGCGCATCGAGGACGATGTCCTCGTCACCGCCGACGGAGTGGAGAACCTGACCGGAGCGACGCCGAAGAGCGTTGCCGACGTCGAGGCGGCCTGCGGTGCGCTCACCCGACGCGCGGCGTGACGTCGCGATCGTCGGCGCCGGACCGGTCGGCGCGACGCTCGCGCTCGCGCTCGCGCAGTCCGGCACCGGCCTCGATGTCGTCGCGATCGATCCGCGCGCCTCGGGCGAAGCGGGGCGGGCCGACCGCTCGCTCGCGCTGTCGCACGGCGCACGCCTGATCTTCGAGCGCCTCGGCGTCTGGCCGCGCGTCGCTGCGATCGCCGGGGCGGTGACCCCGATTGTCGCGATCGACGTGTCGCAGGCGCAGGGTTTCGGTGCGACGCGCCTCGAAGCGAGCGAGCTCGCGTTGCCGGCGCTCGGTTACGTCGTGTCGTACCGCGCGCTCTCGGCTGCGCTCGACGACGCGCTCGCCGCGACGAAGGTCGAGCTCCGCTTCGGCACCGAGGCGACCCGCGTCGAAGCATCGGCCGATCACGCGTCGCTTGCGCTTTCCGGTGCCGCGGCGGGTTCGATCGAGGCGAGGCTCGCTGTCGTCGCCGACGGTGCCGGTGCGGCGGTCGACGGCGTCTCGCGCCGGCGACGCGACTACCGGCAGGTCGCGCTGATCGCGCCGCTCGCGCTTTCCGCTCCGCATCGCGGCATCGCCTACGAGCGCTTCACCGCCGACGGGCCGATTGCGCTCTTGCCCGAGCGCGATCATTACGCGCTCGTCTGGACGCAGACTCCATCCGATGCCGAACGGTCGATAACGATGCCCGAGACCGCGTTCCTCGACGCGCTGGCGCGGCATTTCGGCTCGCGCGTCGAGCGCTTCGCCGGAGTCGGCGCGCGGCGCAGCTTTCCGCTGGCGCTCGACGTCGCATCGACGACCACGGCTCCCCGCGTCGCGGTGATCGGCAATGCGGCGCAATCGCTGCACCCGATCGCGGGCCAGGGCTTCAACCTCGGCCTGCGCGATGCGTGGGAGCTCGCCCGAACGATCGAGCGGACGCCGCGGGCAGAGATCGGCGGTGACGCGATGCTTGCAGCGCATCGGCGCAGCCGGCGCGTCGATCGCAACGCAGGCATCCTCTTCACCGACGGGCTCGTACGCGTGTTCGGAAACCGCGTTCCGGTCGCCTCCGCGGTGCGCGGCGCCGGCCTCGTGCTGCTCGATCTCGTTGCGCCTGCGCGCCGCGCATTCACGCGCGCAATGCTGTACGGATTGCACTGAACGGATTGCACGTATCCGGCCGCCGGATGGAGCTTCCGTCCGCGCGATTGCCGGTATAATTCGACCCCTTCCCCGAAGTGATTCTCCGCCGTCGTGCGCATCGGTGATCATCTGCTGCCGAACAATCTCGCCGTTGCACCGATGGCGGGCGTCACCGATCGACCGTTCCGCATGCTGTGCAAGCGCCTCGGCGCGGGGTACGCGGTATCGGAGATGGTTGCGGCCAACCCGCGCCTTTGGGCGACCGACCGCACGCGCAGGCGCACCGATCACGAAGGCGAGGTGGCACCGGTCGCCGTACAGATCGCCGGAGCCGATCCACGCCTCGTAGCCGAAGCGGCGCGCTACAACGTCGACCGTGGCGCCGAGATCATCGACGTCAACATGGGCTGCCCGGCGAAGAAGGTGTGCAACGCCGCCGCGGGATCCGCGCTGCTCGGCAACGAGGTGCTGGTGGCAGCGATCCTCGACGCGGTGGTTGCCGCGGTCGACGTGCCGGTGACGCTCAAGATCCGTACGGGTCCGTCGCCGCAGGCGAAGAATGCCGTCGCCATCGCGCGTATCGCCGAGCAGGCGGGCATCGCCGCGCTGGCCGTGCACGGACGCACGCGGGCGTGCATGTTCACCGGTGCCGCCGAGTTCGACACCGTGCGGGAGGTCAAGCGCGTCGTGTCGATCCCGGTCTTCGCCAACGGCGACATCGCGACCCCCGAGCGCGCGCGCGAAGTGCTCGCGACGACGGGCGCCGACGGCGTGATGATCGGGCGCGCGGCCCAGGGGCGGCCGTGGATCTTCCGCGAGATCGCGCACTACCTCGCGACGGGCACGCACCTTCCTCCGCCGTCGCTCACCGAGGCGCGTGCGCTGATCGTCGAGCACCTCGCCGATCATTACTCGTTCTACGGCGACGAGCTCGGCGTGCGCGTCGCACGCAAGCATCTGCACTGGTATCTCGACGCTCTGCACCTGGGAATTGCGTTCCGTGAACGGATCAACGCCGCGGAAACAGTGGCCGGGCAACTCGCGGCGGTCGAGCGCTGCTTCGACGAAGCCCTGTGTCGTGCGCCGCGCCCGGTCCGCGACGACGCAGCGGACTGCTGCAACGTGTCACCCCGATGGGACGAGGAGGCCCTCGCCGCGTGAAGAAGAGCCTGCGTTTGAATGGCCGCAACGAGATCGGCAGGAGCGTCGAGAAATCGCTCGACGATTATTTCCGGCATCTCGACGGCGAGCCGCCGCATGGGGTGTACGACATGGTGATCGGCCAGGTCGAGCGTGTGCTGCTCACGACGATGCTCGAGCGCTCGAACGGCAATCAGAGCCGTGCTGCCGACATGCTCGGCCTCAATCGCAACACGCTGCGTGCGAAGCTGGCGAAGCACAAACTCCTCTGATGCGCCAGCGCCGATACCCGGGACCGTGACGCAGGCACTCCTGTCGGTCACCGACAAGACCGGCATCGTCGAGTTCGCGCGCGCGCTCGCGGCGCGCGGCGTCGCGCTGCTCTCCACCGGAGGCACCGCGAAGGTGCTCACCGACGCAGCTCTGAAGGTGACCGAGATCGGGAGCTACACCGGCTTCCCCGAGATGCTCGATGGCCGCGTGAAGACACTGCACCCGAAGGTGCACGCGGGCATCCTCGCGCGTCGCGATGTCGCCGCGCATCGTGACGCGCTCGCAGCCGCGGGCATTCCGACGATCGACCTCGTCGTCGTCAACCTCTACCCGTTTCGCGACACGGTCGCCGATCCGGCGTGCACGCTCGACGACGCGATCGAGAATATCGACATCGGCGGTCCGACCCTCATTCGTGCCGCGGCGAAGAACTGGGTACACGTCGGCGTCGTCGTCGATCCCGGCGATTATGCGGCGGTGCTCGCCGACCTCGCCGTGCACGGAGGCGCGCTGTCGGAAGCGCTGCGCTTTCGCCTGATGCAGCGCGCGTTCGCGCATACCGCCGCCTACGACGGCGCGATCGCCAACTGGGTGACGGCACGCGCGAGCGACGGTAGCGCGCAGGGCCTTCCGCGGTCGTTCCATCTCGCCGGCGAACAGGTGCTCGCGATGCGCTACGGCGAGAACCCGCACCAGCAGGCGGCACTCTACCGCGAGTCCGGCGCGCCAGCCTCGGCGATCGCGTCGGCGCGCCAGCTCCAGGGCAAGGAGCTCTCGTACAACAACGTCGCCGATTCCGATGCCGCCTGGCAGTGCGTGACGCGCTTCGACGAGCCCGCCTGCGTGATCGTCAAGCATGCCAACCCCTGTGGAGTCGCGTGTGCGGCGGCACCCGCCGAGGCATACCGGCGCGCGTTCGCGACCGATCCCACCTCGGCCTTCGGCGGCATCATCGCGTTCAACCGCGAGGTCGACGGCGCCGCCGTCGAGGCCGTTGCCGGCCAGTTCACCGAAGTGTTGATCGCGCCGGGCTTCACTCCGGACGCGCTGGCACTCGCCGCATCGAAGAAGAACCTGCGTGTGCTGGTACTCGCACGCCCCGAAGGCGACGCGGCGGCGCCGTCGCCGGATCTGAAGCGCATCGGCGGCGGCTTCCTCGTCCAGACCGCCGACACGCGCGAGGTCGGCGCTGCCGATCTCACCGTCGTTACGCGCAAGGCGCCGACCGCGGAGCAGATCGCCGACCTTCTCTTCGCGTGGCGCGTCGCATGGTTCGTGAAGTCGAACGCGATCGTGTTCTGTTCCGGGGCGCGCACGCTCGGCATCGGTGCGGGCCAGATGAGCCGCGTCGATTCGACGCGCATCGCGGCGATCAAGGCGGGCCAGGCCGGGCTTTCTCTCTCCGGCTCGGTGGTCGCGTCGGATGCGTTCTTTCCGTTCCGTGACGGCCTCGACGTCGTCGCCGACCACGGCGCGGCCGCGGTCATCCAGCCCGGTGGCAGCGTCCGCGACGGCGAGGTGATCGCCGCGGCGAACGAGCGCGGGATCGCGATGGTGTTCACCGGCGTTCGCCACTTCAGGCATTGACGGTGATGACCCATCACCCCCGATCGATCGCGGGTGCGCTCGGATGCGTCGCAGGCGCGCTCGCGATGCTCGGCGGCGCGACGCCGGCTCAAGCCGGATGCGCGGACCTGCCCGGGTGGATCGCCGCCGGCTGCAACCGGCTCGTCGACACCTGGGAGAACGGGGACAGCGGCGTGTTCGTGTCGGGCTACGCCTGGCACCTTCCGTTCACCTGGACGCCGGAGCGTCGCCGCGAGCTCAACTCGGTGGCGTGGGGCACCGGATACACACGGGTCACCGAGGACCCGAACGGCGACGAGCACTCCGTCTACGCGCTCGTCTTCTCCGATTCGCACAAGCACGCCGAGTTCAACGTCGGCTACGAGTACTCGAAATTCTGGGGTCCGCGCAGCGGCGTGCAGCCCGGACTCGGGTTCACGGCGTTCGTGATGCAGCGGCCCGACATCGCGGGCGGTTTCCCGGTTCCGGCGCTGCTGCCGCTCGCGTCCGTTCGCTACCGCAACGCGACGATGTTCGCCGCCTACATTCCGACGCTGAACGGCGGCATCAACCACGGCAGTACGCTGTTCGTGTTCGGACGCATCGTGTTGAAGTGACGGGCGCGCGACCATGAAGGTCCTGGTAGTGGGTGGCGGTGGACGCGAGCACGCGCTCGCGTGGAAGCTCGCGCAGTCGCCGCGCGTCGCGAAGGTTCTCGTCGCCCCGGGCAACGCTGGCACCGCGCTCGATCCGGCGCTCGCCAACGTCGCGTTCGAGAGCGTGCCTGCGCTCGTCGACTTCGCGCGGCGCGAATCGATCCGCCTCACCGTGGTCGGCCCCGAGGCTCCGCTCGCCGACGGGATCGCCGACGCGTTCCGGGCCGCCGGGCTGCCGATCTTCGGCCCGACGCAGGCCGCGGCGCGACTCGAGAGCTCGAAACAGTTCGCGAAGGCATTCATGCAGCGTCACGGCATTCCGACGGCTGGCTGGGGAAGCTTCGACGACGCCGGCGCGGCCCACGCCTGGATCGACGCCCGCCCGGAGCCAGTGGTCGTGAAGGCCGACGGGCTTGCCGCGGGCAAGGGTGTCGTCGTCGCGGAAACGCCCGCCGACGCGCATGCGGCGGTCGACGCCATGCTGTCCGGGAATGCGGCCGGCAGCGCCGGCTCACGAGTGGTCGTCGAGGACCGCCTCGAAGGCGAGGAAGCGAGCTTCATCGTGATGGCCGACGGCGCGCACGTGCTGGCGCTCGCATCGTCGCAGGATCACAAGCGCCTCGGCGACGGCGATCAGGGTCCGAACACCGGCGGCATGGGCGCCTATTCGCCGGCGCCGGTGGTGACGCCGACGGTGCACGCGCGGATCATGCGCGAGATCATCCAGCCCGCCGTCGCCGGCATGGCCGCCGAGCGGATGCCCTACACCGGGTTCCTCTACGCGGGCGTCATGATCGACTCGGCCGGCAATCCGCGCGTCCTCGAGTTCAATTGCCGCCTCGGCGATCCCGAGACGCAGCCGATCATGATGCGCCTCACGAGCGACCTGGTGACGCTCCTCGAGCACGCGGTCGCGGGAACGCTCGATGCCACCGAAGCCGAATGGGACCGGCGCGCTGCGCTCACCGTGGTGCTGGCGGCGGCCGGGTATCCCGGCGCGCCGCGCAAGGGCGACGTGATCACCGGCCTCGAGGCTGCTGCCGCGCATCCGGATGTCGTCGTGTTTCACGCGGGCACGACGCAGGACGGCGAGTTCGTGCGCACGAGCGGCGGGCGCGTGCTCGGCGTCACCGCACTCGGCGACTCGGTCCGTCAGGCGCAGCGCGCGGCGTACGCCGCCGTGGCGTCGATCCATTTCGACGGCATGCAGTACCGCAGCGACATCGGCCATCGCGCGCTCGCACGGCGCGGCTGATCGGGCGTCCCGAGATGCAGTTCGCTTCGGTCGCCGCGTGGTTCTCTTCGCTGCAGGACGAGATCGTCGCGGCGCTGCAGGAGGTCGAGCCGACGCCTTTCCGGCGCGACGAATGGCAGCGCGCCGAGGGCGGCGGTGGCGTCACCCGGGCGCTCGAGAACGGCACGGTCTTCGAGCGTGCCGCGGTGCTCTATTCGGACGTCACCGGGGCGACGCTGCCGGCATCGGCGACCGCCCACCGGCCGCAGCTCGCCGGGCGCGCGTGGCGAGCGGTCGGCGTCTCGCTGGTGATCCATCCGCGCAATCCGTACGTCCCGATCGTGCATTACAACGGGCGCTTCTTCCTTGCGCCGCAGCCTCCCGGCGGATCGGGCGGCGACGTGTGGTGGTTCGGCGGAGGCATGGATCTCACCCCCTGCTATGGCTTCGTCGACGATGCGCGGCATTTTCACGCCGCGTGCCGCGATGCGCTGGCGCCCTTCGGCGCGGCGCTCTATCCGCGCTTCAAGTCGGCATGCGACGCCTATTTCTTCCTGCGTCATCGCAACGAGCCGCGCGGCATCGGCGGCATCTTCTACGACGATTTCGACGAGGGGGGATTCGAGCAGGCGTTCGCGCTGACGAAGAGCGTCGGTGCGCACTTCGTGCCCGCCTATCTGCCGATCGTGCACCGGCGTCGCGATCATGCGTTCGGCGAGCGCGAACGCGAGTTCCAGGCGTGGCGGCGCGGCCGCTACGTCGAATTCAACCTCGTCTGGGATCGCGGCACGCTGTTCGGCCTGCAGTCGGGCGGGCGCACCGAGGCGATCCTGCTGTCGATGCCGCCGCACGCGACCTGGCGCTATGCGTGGAGCCCGCCGGCGGGTAGTCCCGAGGGGCGCCTGTTCACCGACTTCCTGCCGGTGCGCGACTGGCTTGCATGACGCCGAGCGACGATCCGCCGCAACGCGCGAGCGCCGCGACCGGTGCCGACGATCCGCTGCGCGAGACGAGGGTCGGCGGCACGCAGGTCTATGCGGGCGCGCTGCTCGACGTCAGGCGTGACGACGTCCGCCTGCCGGACGGCGCGCACTCGGTCCGCGAGTACATCGTGCATCCCGGCGCGGTACTCGTCGTTCCCGAGCGCGATGACGGGACGCTCGTCGTCGAGCGCCAGTTCCGCTATCCGCTCGACCGCGCATTTCTCGAGTTTCCGGCCGGCAAGCTCGATGCCGGCGAGTCGGCGCTCGCCTGCGCGCGCCGCGAGCTTGTCGAAGAGACGGGCTGGGCGGCCATCGAGTGGACGCACCTCGGCGCCATTCACCCTTCGATCGCGTACTCGACCGAGGCGATCGAGCTCTATCTCGCGCGCGGCATGCGTCACGTCGGCGCGCGGCTCGACGCCGGCGAGTTCCTCGAGCTCATCGAGATGAGCGAGAGCGCGCTTCTCGACGAACAGGACCACGGGCGCCTGACCGACGCCAAGACCGTTGCCGCGCTCGCGCACTACGCGCGCTGGCGCAGCGCGCCGACGCGGTCGTGCCGGATCCGGATCACCGGGCGCGTGCAGGGGGTGGGCTTTCGCCACTGGATTACGCGTGCGGCCGAAACCGCAGCGGTCGCCGGCTGGGTGCGGAACCGCGGCGATGGCGACGTCGAGGTCCACGTGCAGGGCGCGCGCGCAGCCTGCGATGCGGTGATCGAGCGCTGTCGCCGCGGGCCGCGCGCGGCCGAGGTCGAGCTCGTCGAAGTCGAGCACGAAGTCGCCGAAGCCGGCCTGCACCGGTTCTCGCTGCGACCCACGGCGTGAGCGGTGGCGGGCGCCTCGACGCGGGTCGACGACCCGCGCCGATGGCGAAGGCTTGGCGACCCGCCGGATCGGGTATAGTCCCCATCGGCGACAACTTCGTGTGTCGACCATCGCGCTCCTGACGGCCGCGATGGCGCCAACCACGCCCTGTGACAACCGGCCTGCAATCGCCATTCGACGTCGGTGTCGTCATGGTGACCGTCGTTCGCGACACGCTGGATCAGGCGGTGCGCTCGGTGTTCGCGCAGCGCTTCGGCGGCCGCGTTCAGATCATGATCGGGATCGACCGCTGGCAGGGCGACCGCGCGGCCATCGAGCAACTGCGCAACGCGTCGCCGTCGCACGTCGCGGTGACCACGTTCGATCCCGGGTACTCCACTTCGCAGCGCCATGGCGGTATCTATCCAAGTCACTTCGGCGGCGCACTGAAGACGATCCTGAGCTATGCGGTGAACAGCCGCTGCGTCACGTACCTCGACGACGACAACTGGTACGCACCCGAGCATCTCGCCACGATGCTCGCGGCGCTCGCGGGCAGGCAATGGGCGTTCTCGCTGCGCCAGTTCGTCGATGCGAGTACCGGAGACACGCTTTGTCCCGACACGTGGGAGTCGCTCGGCCCTGGGCGCGGCGTGTACGCTGCGGCGCAGGGCGGATTCGTCGACACCAACTGCTTCTTCATCGACGCGCTGGCCTGCAACGACGTTTTTCCGGAATGGGCGATGACGCGCTTCGCCGACGGCACCGGTGGCGACCGCCAGGTGCTCGCGAAGCTCAGTGGCCGACCCTATGGCACCAACGGCGCTCACACGGTGTTCTACCGAACCCGGCTCGCCGAACAGCCGCCGTATCTGCTATGGCGCTACAAGTGCGCAGGAGTCGACCTTCAGCGCTACCTGCCGGAGCATGCGGTGCCCGACGAAGCGGTGTGGCGCCAGTGCGCCGATTACGACCGCACGCACGGCGTGCCGGCCTGAGCGCGGTGCGGGCAATCGATGGACGCCTTCGTCCGCAGCCTCGACCGATCGGTACCTGCACGCGATCTGGCGGACGCGATTCCCGCATCTGTCATCGACGGCGATCCTGCGCGTGTCGTGCGGGGGATCGGATCGCTCGCTGCGGAGGCGGGCTCGGTACTCGCGTTCTGCGACTCGCCCGGGGCAACCGATCGCCTGAGGCTCGCATGCGCCGGCGTGATCGTCGTGGCGCGCAACGTCGCGGCGCGACCTCGGCCGGACCAGACGCTTCTGCGCGTCGACGACGTGCGTGCCGCATTCATCGATCTGGTCGAACGGCTGCTACCCGGCTCGGCGCGCCCGGACGAGCCGCGTCCCGGTGCCGGAGCGTCGGCTCGCATCGACCCGACCGCGTCGGTTGCCCCTACCGCGTGCATCGGTGAGGATGTCGTGATCGGTGCGCGCACGCGCGTGGCGGCCGGCGCCGTGGTTTACGCCGACTGCCGGATCGGCGACGACTGCGTGATCGGGCCGAACGCCGTACTCGGCTGGGTCGGCCTCGCGTATCACGACCGCAAGGACGCGCGGCGATCGTTCTTCCCGCATCTCGCGGGGGTGCGCATCGGCAATGGCGTCGACGTCGGTGCGCAGGCCTGTGTCTGCCGGGGAATGTTGTCGCACACGGCGATCGGCGACGACACGAAGATCGGCAGTCTTGTCTACGTGAGCCACGGTGTGGTCGTCGGGGCGCGCGCCTGGCTATCCGCCGGGACCGCAGTGGCCGGTCATGCGAGTATCGCCGAGGATGCGCTGCTCGGTATCGGCAGCGTGGTCATCGACAACGTCGCGATCCACGCCAACGTGCTCGTTGGCGGCGGCAGCGTCGTCACGCGCGACGCGCCCGCAGGCACCCGGCTCTACGGCGTTCCCGCGCACCCGGTGCCGGCGATGCGCCGCTTCGGGCCGACGCCGCGCGACTAGGCGTTCGATATCCGTCACGGTCACCGGTCATCGCCGGACGCCGCAGGTCATCGCGTCGATGGGGCCGGGTCAGACCAGCCTACCGAACGCCGAAGATGTCCTTCCAGGCCGCGTACGACGATGCCGCCGACCACGGCAGCGCGAGCAGCAACCCGATGCCGCTCGTCAGCAGTCCGACGATGAGGAGCGCGAACGAGAGCACACCCCAGGCGACGAGCGGGACGGCGTTGCGCAGGAAGCCCGCGAAGCTCGCCGCGAACGCGTCGCGAAAGCCCTGGCCGTCGAAGAGCGCGGCGAACGGCACGAAGGTCAGCGGCAGCGACACCAGCATGCCCGCCGCGTAGGTGACGAGGAGCGTCGCCGGCGCGATCGTCGTGACCTCCGACCCTGGTGCCAGCATGTCGATCCCACCCGCTTCGAGCGCCACCAGCGCTTCGACGCCGAAGACCAGCGATCCCGCGACGACGACGGCGGCGATTGCCGCAGGACGGGCGCCGGCTGCAGCGACGAGGTGACGAAACCGGGGGCGCTCACCGCGGTCGACGGCGAGCGATGCATAGAGGAGCCCGCACTCGAGCAGCGGAAGGATCATCTGCGCCGCGACGACGCCGGCGCGCGGAAGAAGCTCGAGCGCGACGTTCGCGGCGAGGATCGCCAGTGCCAGCACGGAGAACGTGAATGGGCCGCGCTTCCACAGCCGCATCGCTTCGGCGTACCACTCGAGTGCGCGCGGCAATCCGACGGCGCGCACGTCGCGCCAGCGGCTGGGTTGCTCGCGCGGACTGCCCGGATCGGTGGACATCGACGCGCCGGCCGAAGACCCCGGCAGTTCCTAAAGCGCTTCGCCGAGGTAGGCGCTGCGAACCTTCGGATCGTGCAGGAGCGCCGCCGCCTCGCCTTCGAGCGTGATCTCGCCCGACTCCATGACGTAGCCGCGATCGGCGATTTCGAGCGCGAGTTTCGCGTTCTGCTCGATCAGCAGGATGGTGACGCCCTCCTTCGAGACCGCGATGATCGTCTCGAAGACCTTCTGCACCATCAGTGGTGCGAGCCCCATCGAAGGCTCGTCGAGAAGCAGGAGACGCGGGCGCGACATCAGCGCGCGCCCCATCGCGAGCATCTGCTGCTCGCCTCCGGAGAGCGTTCCCGCCGTCTGCCGGCGCCGCTCCTTGAGCCGCGGAAACAGCGTGAATACCCGCTCGACGTCGTCGCGGATCGCCGCGCGGTCGTCGCGGATGTACGCGCCCATCGCCAGGTTCTCCTCGATTGTCAGCGCGCCGAACATTCCGCGCCCTTCGGGCACCATGACGAGCCCACGGCGGACGAGTCTGAACGAGCGCATGCCGGTGACGTCGCGGCCGTCGTAGTGGATGCGGCCCGATTTCAGCGGGAGCAGACCGCAGATTCCCTTCAGCGTCGTCGTCTTGCCCGCGCCGTTGGCGCCGATCAGGCACACGAGCTCGCCTCTCCTGACGGCGACGTCGATGCCCTTGACTGCCCGAATTCCGCCGTAGGAAACGGCGACGCGCTCGAGCGCGAGCAGCGGGGCCTCGATTGCGCTCACGCGGTCACGCGCCCTTAAGGTTCAGCGACACGTCGCCGCCGAGGTACGCAGTGATCACACGCTCGTCCTTCTGCACGTCGGCGGCCCGACCCTCGGCGAGCTTCTTTCCGTAGTCGAGCACGAGTACGCGGTCGCAGACCGACATCACGAGCTTCATGTCGTGCTCGATCAGGAGGATCGTCGTGCCGTCCCTGCGGATGCCCTCGAGCAGGCTGCGCAGCCCGGCGGTCTCGGTCGCGTTCATCCCCGCGGCCGGCTCGTCGAGCGCAAGCAGCTTCGGGTCGGTCGCGAGCGCGCGCGCAATTTCGAGCCGGCGCTGGTCGCCGTAGGCGAGATGCTTCGCGAGGTCGTTCGCGCGCCGCTTGACCCCGACGTAATCGAGCAGTTCGATGGACCGGCGTCGAATCGCGTGCTCCTCGTCGCGCGTGCGGCGCCCGCGGAAGATCGCGCCGACGACCGTCGCCTTCGTGCGCACGTGGCGGCCGACCATCACGTTCTCGAGCGCCGACAGGTTCGCGAACAGGCGGATGTTCTGGAACGTCCTTGCGATGCCGCGCTCGGCGACCTGGTCCGGCTTCAGTTCGTCGAGGGGCGCACCGTCGAAGACGAACGTGCCGCTGTCCTTCGCGTAGATGCCGGTCAGTACGTTGAAGAGCGACGTCTTGCCGGCCCCGTTGGGCCCGATCAGGCCGTAGATCTCGCCGCGGCGGATCGAGAATGACACGTCGGTGAGCGCGGCGACCCCGCCGAAGCGCTTGCCGATGTCGCGCGCGACGAGAAGCTCGCCTGCTGCTCCGGCGTCACTGGCCATCGGCCGTTTCCTGCTCGAGTTCGCGCTTGCGCACCGCGGAAGGAAGGATGCCCGCCGGGCGGAACAGCATCATCAGCACCAGCGCGAGCCCGAACAGCAGCATGCGGAACACCTCGGGGTCGATCAGTGTGCGACCGAACACCGCAACCTGGACGGGCCCGACTGTATAGCGAAGCACCTCGGGAATGTAGGAAAGCAGCACCGCGCCGACGATGACTCCGAACACGTTGCCCATGCCGCCCAGCACGACCATCGACAGCACCATGATCGACTCGACCAGCACGAAGCTCTCCGGGCTGATGAAGCCCTGCATCGCCGAGAATATGCCGCCGGCGATGCCTCCGAACGAGGCGCCCATCGCGTACGCCAGGAGCTTCATGTTGCGCGTATTGATTCCCATCGCGCGTGCGGCGACCTCGTCCTCGCGGATGGCCTCCCAGGCGCGGCCGATGCGCGAGTTCTGCAGCCGGACGTTGACGACGATGACGACGAGCAGTACGACGACCAGGAAGTAGTAGTACTTGATCGGAGAGCTCAGCGCCTGGCCCAGCACGTGCTGCGTCCCCGCAAAGCTGAATCCGTCGAAGCGGAACGGGTCGATCAGCGTGATGCCCTGCGGGCCGTTGGTGAGGTTGAACGGTGTCGACAGGTTGTTCAAGAAGATGCGGACGATTTCGCCGAAGCCGAGCGTGACGATCGCGAGGTAGTCGCCGCGGAGTTTCAGCGTCGGTGCGCCGAGGAGCATGCCGAAGATGCACGCGAGGAGCGCGCCCAGCGGCAGGATGACCCAGAACGGAAGGTGGATGCCGAACTGCGGACTTGCGAGCAGCGCGTACACATACGCGCCGACGCCGTAGAAAGCGATGTAGCCGAGATCGAGGAGTCCGGCGAAGCCGACGACGATGTTGAGGCCGAGCGCGAGAAAGCAGTAGAGAACCGCCAGGTTGGTGATCCGCACCCACGCTGTGCCGATGTCCGCCAGCACCCAGGGCAGCGCGACCAGTGCCGCGGTGATGAGCGCCAGTCCGGCCCAGACGAGTGCAGGGTGGCTGCGGGTGTCGAAGAACGCGCGCATCGGCCGGTCGTTCTACGCGCGGTCCGAGACCCGCTCGCCGAGCAGTCCGGACGGGCGGAACACCAGCACCAGGATCAGGACGACGAACGCGAACACGTCCTGATAGTTGGAGCCGAACAGCGCCAGATGCGGATCGCTGACGCAGCGCAGTGCCAGTGCGTGCGACCAGCCGGACAGGTGGCAGAGGTTGGTCAGCTCGCCGACGTATCCGGCGCCGAGCGCCTCGATGACGCCGAGCAGCAGTCCGCCCAGCATGGCGCCTCCCAGGTTGCCGATGCCGCCCAGCACCGCCGCGGTGAACGCCTTGAGCCCGAGGATGAACCCCATCTGGTAGTGCGCGACACCGTAGTAGCTGCCATCCATCACGCCGGCGACGGCAGCGAGTCCGGAACCGATGATGAACGTGATCGAGATCACGCGGTTGACGTCGATTCCCATCAGGCCCGCGACCTGCGCGTTCTGCGCGGTGGCGCGCATGGCGACGCCGATCTTCGTGCGGTAGATGAGGAGCAGAAGGGCGGCCATCATGACGATCGAGATGCCGACGATGGCGATCTGCACGTTGGTGATCGTCGCGCCGTCGGGATGTGACGTGAGTCGATAGGTGACCGTATCGATGATCTGCGGGTACGGCAGCGGCGCGCGGCCCCAGATGATCAGCGCGACGTTCTCGAGGACGATCGACAGGCCGATCGCGGTGATCAGCGGCGCGAGGCGCGGCGCATTGCGCAGCGGCCGGTATGCCACGCGCTCGAGCGCGTAGCCCACGACCATGCAGACCGGGATGGCGCACAGCGTCGCGATGACGACGATCGCCAGCGGCGGCAACGGGATCTTCGCTCCGACCAGCACGGCGATCACCGAGTACGCGACCATCGCACCGAGCATCACGACGTCGCCGTGCGCGAAATTGATGAGCTGGATGATCCCGTAGACCATCGTGTAGCCGAGCGCAACGATCGCGTACACGCTTCCCAGCGTGACGCCGTTGACGAGCTGTTGGATGAAGGTATCCACGCGAGGAGGGGGGCGATCGCCCCCGCGATTTTCCGGATTTGACTCCTTGCGAGCAAGGGTCGCCCCGGTGGTATATCAGCAGCCGCCGAGCATACGAAAAAGGACGGCGCCCCGCGGGGCGCCGTCCTGTCGTGCGGATGCAGCGGAAGGGCCTACTTCTTCGGCTCTTCCTTCGCCGGCTCGGCTGCCGCGGGAGCGGCCCCCGCAGGCGCTGCGGCGGCGGGTGCCGGCGCTGCCGACGAGGCGAGCTTCATGAAGTCGGCGAACTTGACGCTCTTGCCGCCCTTCACGACTGCGACCGGATCGAGCTTGTCGTTGACCATCCTGAAGATCGTGATCTCGGCATTCTTGCGATCGCCCTTGTCGTCGAACTCGATGTGACCGGTGGCGCCGTCGAAGCTGATCTTCTGCAGCGACGGCAGGTACTTGGCCGGATCGGTCGAGTCGGCCTTCACCATCGCGGCAATCAGCAGGTTCGCCGCGTCATAGGTGAACGGCGCGTAGATGATCGGGTCGACGTTGTACTTCGCCTTGTAGGCGTCGAGGAAGCTCTTCGACGCTGCGACGACCGGAAGGCCGGCCTGCGAGCAGATCATCCCCTCGACGTTCTTCTCGCCGCCGAGCTTCGGCATCGTGTCGGTGCACGCGCCGTCGCCGAATGCGAAGACCGCCTTGATGCCGAGCTCGCGCGCCTGGCGGAGCATCGGGCCGCCGGTCGCGTCCATGCCGCCGTAGAACACGGCGTCGGGGGCGCGCCCCTTGATCTTGGTCAGGATCGCCTTGAAATCGGTCGCCTTGTCGGTCGTCTTCTCGCGAGCGTCGACCTTGATGCCCTCGGTCTTCAACGTATCCGCGACCGCGTTCGCGAGCCCCTCGCCGTACGCCGTTGCGTCGTCGACGACCGCAACCTTCTTGATGTTCAGCGACTTCAGGTATTCGGCGACGGCCGGGCCCTGCTGATCGTCGCGGCCGACGACGCGGAAGATGTTGTTGAAGCCCTGTTCGGTCAGCTTCGGATTGGTCGCCGAGCCCGAGATCATCGGGATGCCGCACTGGTGATAGACGGCCGACGCCGGGATCGTGACGCCCGAATTCAGGTGGCCGACCACGCCCGCCGCCTTCTCGTCGCAGTACTTCTGGGCGATCGTGGGGCCGAGCTTGGGATCGGCCTGGTCGTCCTGGCTGTCGACGGCGAACTTGACGACCTTGCCGCCGATCTTGAGGTGCTTGTCGTTGGCCTGGTCGATCGCGAGGCGCACGCCGTTGTCGTTGTCCTTGCCGAGGTGCGCGATCTCGCCGGTGAGCGGACCGGCGGAGCCGATCGTGACGGTGACCGCCTCTTCGGCCGGCGCGGCCGCGGGTGCCGCTGCCGGCGCCGCGGCTTCGGCCGCCTTCTTCGGTTCTTCCTTCTGACCGCAACCGTACATCGCGACGACCGACGCTGCGATCAGCGTCAGGCCGATCCTGTGTCCAACACGCATTGGGTTCCTCCGGATGGAGTGACGGGAAAGGGAAACGAAGTATTATGATTCGTTCCGGAAAAGGGTGTCAATCCGCTTCTCGGGGGCTCCGCATACCCCGTTTGAATCCGCAGGAGGGGCGCGCCGCATCCAACGCGCGTCCAGGTTCGCCCCGCGACGCCCACCGGCGCCGCCGTGCGACCGATGGGCATTTCGAGCGCGTCCTACCGGGCGCGGAGGGGGTCGCGTGTTCAATCGGTTTTCGCGCCGGCGTGTTACAACGGTCATCGTCGTGGCGGTCGCGGTCGCCGCGCTCGGCGGCACCGTGGCGCTGCGGGCCGCACGCAAGGCGGCCGACGCCGCCCGCGACAAGGCGGCTGCCGCCGCGGTCGCGCTCGAGTTCTCGCCGGTCGACCTCACTCACGTCGCGAACGCCCCGATCGCGCGCTGGCTCCAGGTCTCGGGGTCGCTCGAACCCGTGCGCCAGGCCGTCGTCAAGGCGAAGGTGGCCGGCGACGTGACCGCGTTCACGCTGCGCGAGGGCGACGCGGTGCGCGCCGGGCAGCTCCTGATGCGCATCGACTCACCCGATCTCGCCGCGCGCCTCGCCGATCGCGAAGGCGCGCTCGAGAGCGCGCGCGCGCAGCTCGATCTCGCCACCAAGACGCGGACGATGAACCTGCGGCTGCTCACCGACAAGTTCATCTCGCAGAACGCGTTCGACAACGCCGAGTCGAGCTTCGACGTCGCGCGCGGCAACGTGCGCTCGGCCGAGGCGCAGGTGCAGCTCGCCCGCAACGCGCTGCGCGACGCCGAAGTGGTGGCACCGCTCGGCGGCATCGTTGCGAGGAAAAGCGTCGAGCCGGGCGAGAAGGTCGCGGTCGAGGCACCGCTCGTCACCATCGTCGACCTCTCCGACCTCGAGGTCCAGGCGATGGTGCCGGCGCTCGACGTGCCGGAGCTCGCCCCCGGAATGCCGGTCGAATGGACGGCCGATGGCTTCGGCGAGCGCCGCTTCGCCGGCCGCATCGACCGCATCAATCCGTCGGTCGAGCCCGGTACGCGCGCGATCGTCGTGCACGTCGACCTGCCCAATCCCGACGCGACGCTGCGCGCGGGGATGTTCGCGGTCGGGCGCATCGCGCTCGCTCCCGCGCCGCCGGTTCCAACACTGCCGATCGCGGCGGTGCGCACCGACGCCGGCCAGGACTACGTGTGGACGGTCGAGGACGGCCGGATCGCGCGGCGCGTCGTCGTGACCGGTGCGCGCGACGAGGGTGCCGGGCGCATCGAGATCAGGACCGAGCTGCCGCGCGGAATCCCGGTGCTCGCGACGCGCTTCGACAACCTGAAGGACGGCGCCCCGGCGCGCCTCGTCGGCACGCCCTCGTCGATCGATGCGGCGAGCGCGCCGCGCCCGCACGCCGGCTGAGCGAGGAGCGCCGCACCATGTGGATCACGCGCACGTCGATCGCGAACCCGGTGTTCGCGACGATGGTGATGATCGGCATCGCCGTGCTCGGACTCTTCTCGTACTCGCGGCTCGACGTCGAGCAGATGCCCGACGTGACGCTTCCTTACGCACTCGTGCTGACCGCGTATCCCGGCGCCGCGCCGGAAGCCGTCGAGGCCGACGTCACCAAGCCGATCGAGTACGCGGTGAATCAGGTGTCCGGCGTCAAGACGATCCGCTCGAACTCGCTCGAAGGGCAGAGCCAGGTCTTCGTCGAGTTCCGCCTGTCGACCAACATCGCCCAGGCGATCCAGGATCTGCGCGACAAGGTCGCTCCGGTGCGGGCATCGTTCCCGAAGGACGTCAAGGATCCGCAGGTGATCCGCGTCGAGGACGAGAACAGCCAGCCGGTGGTCTCGCTCGCCGTCACGTCGCCGACGGTCGGACTGCGCGAGCTCACTTCGCTCACCGACCAGACGATCGTCAAGTCGCTCGAGAACCTTCCCGGCGTCGCGAGGCTCGACGTCAGCGGCGAAGCCCAGCGCCAGGTGCTGATCCAGATCCGGCCCGACGCGCTGGCGGCGCTCGGCATCGGCATCGACCAGGTGATCGACGCGATCCGCAACGCGAATCAGGACGTTCCCGCGGGCCGGATCACGCGGGGGCCGCGCGACTCGATCGTGAGGATCGACGGCAAGCTGCGCGAGCCGGCGCAGTTCGGCCGCATCATCGTCGCGCAGCAGGGAGGCGGCCCGGTCTACCTCGCGCAGGTGGCCGATGTCATCGACGGCACCAAGGACCAGGATTCGATCTCGCGCGTGAACGGGCAGCCGGCGATCACGATCGACGTGCAGAAGGCCCAGGACGCGAACATCGTCGATACCGGGCGCAACATCCGCGACGCGGTCACCGCGCTGAAGGCGCGGCTGCCGAAGGACGTCGATCTGCGCATCACGTACTCGGGCGCCGACCAGGTCGAGCGATCCGTCGACCGCGTCAAGAGCACGATCGTCGAGGGCGCGCTCCTCACCGTGCTGATCGTGTTCTTCTTCCTCGGAAGCTGGCGCAGCACGGTCATCACCGGGCTCACGCTGCCGATCGCCGTCGTCGCGACCTTCATCGCCCTCTACGCGTTCGGCTTTACGCTGAACTTCCTCACGTTGATGGCGCTCTCGCTCACCATCGGGCTCCTGATCGACGACGCAATCGTCGTGCGCGAGAACATCGTGCGGCACCTGGCGCTCGGCAAGGATCACCGCAGCGCCGCGCGCGACGGCACCGACGAGATCGGCCTCGCGGTGATGGCCACCACGTTCGCGATCGTCGCCGTGTTCGTGCCGATCGCATTCATGAGCGGGATCATCGGGCGCTTCTTCTTCCAGTTCGGCGTGACGGTCGCCGTCGCCGTGCTCGTCTCGCTGTTCGTGAGCTTCACGCTCGATCCGATGCTGTCGTCGGTCTGGCACGATCCGGCGGCGACGCGCTTCGCGCGGGCGCCGTGGCTCGGGCACGTGATGACGCACGTCGAGCGCGTCATCGACCGCGTGCACGCGATGTACGGCAGCGTGCTCGCCTGGGCGCTCGGTCACCGCAGAACGGTGCTCGGCGTCGCGCTGGCGACGTTCTTCGCGAGCTTCCTCGTCGTTCCGCTGGTCGGGACCGAGTTCATCCCCGACGTCGACCAGGGCTTCATCTCGCTGCGGCTCAACACGCCGGTGGGATCGAGCCTCGAGTACACGAACGGCAAGGTGGCCGAGGTCGAGCGGATTCTGAAGCAGCGCTTTCCGGAGATCGACCTCGCAATGACGACGGTCGGAACGGACGAGGGACGCAACTACGCCCGCGTCAACCTGAAGCTCGTCGATCGCGGTAAGCGCACGAGATCGCAGAAGGAGATCGAGCGTGCGATCCGCGCCGCGCTGAAGCCGATCCCGGGAATCCATCTTTCGGTCGGCTACGACTTTCCGATCTGGTTCAACGTGCTCGGCCCGGATCCGGATACGCTGTCGCGGCTGGCACGGGAATTCGCGGCGAAGGTCGCGAAGGTGCCGGGCATCGCCGACCTCGAGACCTCGGACAAGGACGCCAATCCGGCGCTGTCGATCCGCGTCAACAATGCCGCGGCTGCCGATCTCGGCATCACCGTGCAGCAGGTCGGTGCGACGATCCGGCCGCTCGTCGCCGGTGATACCGTCACCTACTGGCTCGCCCCCGACGGCCAGAACTACGAAGTCAACGTCCAGCTTCCGCGCTCGCAGCGCCGGCTCGAGTCGGACCTCGCCAACCTCTACCTCACGACCAATCGCCGCGGACCCGACGGGAGCATGCGCATGGTGCCGCTGCGCCAGGTGGCGCAGATCGTGCCGTCGACGAGCCCGCAGATCATCAAGCGCGAGGCGCTCGAGCGGCGCATCGGCATCTACGCCAACACCGAGGGGCGTGCCTCGGGCGACGTTGGCACCGACGTGCAGAAGATCGCCGACCGGATGGAACTGCCGCCCGGCTACAGCGTCAAGGCGGCGGGCACGCAGCAGGACATGCAGGAATCGTTCCGTGCGGCGCTCGCGGCGCTCGCGCTCGCGGTGATCTTCATCTATCTGATCCTCGCATCGCAGTTCGCGAGCTTCACGCAGCCGGTCGCGATCATGGCCTCGCTGCCATTCTCGCTGATCGGCGTGTTCCTCGCGTTGCTGATCACCGGAACGACGCTCAACCTCTTTTCGATCATCGGCTTCATCATGCTGATGGGGCTCGTTACCAAGAATGCGATCCTGCTCGTCGATTTTGCGAATCGTGCGCGGCGCTCCGGCGCGTCGCTCGACGAGGCATTGCTGACGGCGGGACAGGTGCGGCTGCGGCCGATCCTGATGACCACCGCGGCGATGATCGGCGGCATGCTGCCGTTGGCACTCGGCCTGGGCGACGGCGGCGAGCAGCAGGCGCCGATGGGGCGCGCGATCATCGGCGGCGTCGTCACGTCGACGCTGCTGACGCTGGTCGTGGTGCCGGTGCTCTACACGTACCTCGACCAGTGGCACGAGCGGCGCCGACGCAGGCGCGCCTCGCGCACCGCGCCCGTCGCGGGCGCCGCGGTCGCGCCGCAGAGCGCGAGCGACTGAACCCTGTCACGCGGCGCGCGCTCGCCGCACGACGCGCGTGCGACGAGCGCGGCTGCCGCGGTCGGCCGACTCGCGGTCGTTGCCGATTCGCCGATTGAGCGGAGGCCAGGCGCGTCGAGCGCGCCCGTGTCAGGCGAGCCGCTATGGCTGTATCCGAAAAGGCCCGTGGGAGTGCCTTCCGTCGCGGGTGGCGCGGGGAGCCCAGCACCACTTCTCGGCCGCCGCAGTCGCACACCCGGCGAGTCCGCGCCGGGACCCGCAGGAAGGCGTTTACGGACTCCGGGCCTTTTCGGACACAGCTATGGCGGCTCGCGCGGCACGGTGCGAAACTGGTTGACTGTGTAATTATGCGCGCGTACAGTTTGCGCGATGAGTCGTCCGTCTCGCAACATCGATGCGCTCCTGCTCGCCGCCGGTCGCGAGCTGTTTCCGCAGCTCGGTGCGGCCGGCTTGAGCGTGCGTCGCGTCGCGGCGCATGCCGGGGTGAACCCGGGCATGTTCCACTATCACTTCGGCAGCAAGGACGTGTTCGTCGCGCGACTCCTGCAGCAGATCTACGACTCGATGTTCGCGAGCCTCGAGCTCGCGGCCGCGAGCGGGCCGACGCCCGCGGCGCTCCACGCCGCGCTGTGCGTCCTCGGCCGATTCGCGCGCGACCACGCGAAGCTGCTGCGGCGCCTGTTCATCGACGCACTCTCCGGGGAGCCTCACGCCGGCGCGTTCCTGCGCGCCAACGTGCCGCGCCACCTCGGCGTGCTCGCGCGGCTCATCGAAGCCGGCCAGCGCGAGGGCGCGCTGCGCAGGATGCCGGTCGCACAGGCGCTAGCCCTGCTCGGTGGCGGCGTCGCGGCCCCGCTCGTCGTCGCATCGGCGCTCGCCGAAGCGGGCCTCGCGGGGCGTGCGAGCGCGCGCGCCTTCGCGGGCGCGGTGGCGACCGATGCGGCGATTGCCGAGCGGGCGGCCTGCGCCCTCGCCGGGCTCACCGTCCCCGTCGCTCCCGTCGCTACCGCCAGTCGCGTCGATCGCGTTGCGCGGAGGAGGCGAAAGTGAACATCACCCGTACTGCGCGCGGTCACCACACCGCGGCGCGGCTGCGCTTTCACGTGCCGGCCCTCGCGGTCGTGCTCGCCAGCGCAGCGCTCACCGGCTGCGGCGAGCACCCAGCCGGCTATTTTCCCGGCTACGCCGAAGGCGAATACGTTCGCGTCGCGAGCCCGCTCGCCGGGACGCTGGAGACGCTTCGCGTCCGGCGGGGCGACGACGTCGCCGCCGGCGCACCGCTCTTCGCGCTCGAAAGCGAGGACGAGCGCGCAGCGCGTGCGCAGGCCGAGGCGCAGCTCGCGCAGGCGCAGGCGTCCCTCGCCGATCTCGAGAAAGGGCGCAGGCCGCCCGAGGTCAACGCCGCGCGTGCGCAGCTCGCGCAGGCACAGGCGTCGCTGCGCCAGAGCGAGGCGGACCTCTCCCGCACCCAGAAGCTCGTCGCCGACCATTTCCTGCCGCGGCAACAGCTCGATGCGGCGCTCGCCGCGCGTGATCGCGACCGCGCGCAGGTCGCGCAGCTTTCGCTCGAAGTCGACATCGCGAAGCTTCCCGCGCGCAATGATGCGATCGTCGCTGCCGGTGCCGCGGCGAAGGCCGCGCGCGACGCGCTCGCGCAGGCGCAGTGGCGCGTCGATCAGAAGGCGCAGGCGGCGCCGGTCGGGGGTCTCGTCGACGATACCTACTTTCTGCCCGGTGAGTGGGTCGCGGCGGGGGCGCCGGTCGTCTCGCTTCTTCCTCCCGGCAACGTGAAGCTCGTCTTCTACGTTCCCGAGACGCAGCTCTCGGCGATCCGTATCGGAGAGCGCGTCGATGTGCGCTGTGACGGCTGCGCGCAGCCGATCGCTGCGCGCGTGCGCTTCGTCTCGCCGCAGGCCGAGTTCACTCCCCCGGTGATCTACAGCCGCGAAACACGGGCGAAGCTCATGTACCGCGCCGAGGCGTACCCGGAGGTCGCCACCGCCGCGCTGCATCCGGGCTTGCCGGTCGAAGTGACTGCGGCGGCAGGAAGCGCGAAGTGACTCCGGTCATCGACGTTCATGGACTCACGAAGCGCTACGGCGAGCGTACGGTCGTCGACCACCTCGATCTCGCCGTCGAGCGCGGCCGGATCGTCGGGTTCCTCGGGCCGAACGGGAGCGGCAAGACGACGACGATCCGCATGCTCTGCGGCCTTCTCACTCCCGACGACGGCGAGGGCACCTGCCTCGGTTACGACCTGCGCCGCGACGCTGCGGCGATCAAGCGCGAAGTCGGCTACATGACGCAGCGCTTCAGCCTGTACGAGGACCTGACGATCGAGGAGAATCTCGATTTCGTCGCACGCGTCTACGGCGTATCCGAGAGGCGCCGGGCGATCGAGGCATCGCTCGATCGCCTCGCGCTCGGCGGGCGGCGCAGGCAGCTCGCGGGAACGCTTTCCGGCGGATGGAAGCAGCGGCTTGCGCTCGCGAGCTGCATGCTGCATTCGCCGCAGCTCCTCCTGCTCGACGAGCCGACGGCGGGAGTCGACCCGCGTGCGCGGCGCGACTTCTGGGACGAGATCCACGCTCTTGCGGCGCGGGGTATCACGGTGCTCGTCAGCACGCACTATATGGACGAAGCCGAGCGCTGTCACCGGCTCGCCTACATCGCCTGGGGGAAGCTCTTGGCGACCGGCAGCGCAGAGGACGTCGTCGCGCGATCGGGTCTCTCGACGTGGGTCGTGTCGGCGGCCGGCGGCGAGAGCGAGCTCGCGCACCTCTCGGCCGAGCTCCGCGGCGCACCTGGCGTGACGACGCTGGTGGCACTGGGGGCGACGCTGCGCGTCTCGGCGTTCGATCATGCGGCCGTTGCACCGACGCTCGCGCGGCTCGAGGGTACGCCGACGCTCACCGTCACCGCGGCGCAACCGTCGCTCGAGGATGTGTTCGTGAGCCTCATCCGCGAGCCGAGTGCAGATGGACGCTGACCGCGTGCGGCGCGGCGGTGCAGGCTTTTCGCTCGCTCGCACGTGGGCGATCGTGCTGAAGGAGTTCGTGCAGATGCGTCGCGACCGGCTGACGTTCGCGATGATCGTCGGCATTCCGCTCCTGCAGGTGGTTCTGTTCGGCTACGCGATCAACACCGATCCGCGGCAGCTTCCGACTGCGGTCGTCGATTACGATCGCACCGAATTCACGCGCAGCATCGTCGCCGGCCTCGCGAATACCGGCTACTTCGCGCTCGTCCCGGGCGTCGTGTCGGAAGGAGAGGCGAACCGCCTGCTCGAGCGAGGCACGATCCAGTTCGCTATCGTGATTCCAGCGGGTTTCTCGAAGAGCCTCGTGCGAGGCGAGCGGCCGACGCTGCTGCTCGCGGCCGATGCGACCGACCCGGCGGCCGCCGGCAACGCGCTTGCGGTGGTCGGAGATGTCGCGACGAGCGCGCTCGCGCCGGATCTCACCGGGCCGCTCGCACGCCTTGCGCAGGGACCGGCGCCATTTACGATCGACATCCAGCGGCGCTACAACCCCGAGGCCATCACGCAGTACAACATCGTGCCGGCGCTGCTCGGAGTGATCCTGCAAATGACGATGGTGATGATGACGGCGTTTGCGGTGACGCGCGAGCGCGAGCGCGGCACCTTCGAGTCCCTGCTCGCCACGCCGGTACGCCCGCTCGAGGTGATGGCCGGCAAGATCGCGCCCTACATCATCGTCGGGCTCATCCAGGCGGCGATCATCGTCGCCGCGGCGAGGCTCCTCTTCGACGTGCCGATGGAGGGGAGCATGGCGCTCCTGCTGGCGGCGATGATGCTCTTCATCGCATCGCTTCTCGCGCTGGGATTCGCCTTCTCGACCGTCGCCCAGAATCAACTCCAGGCGATGCAGATGACGATCTTCTTCTTCCTCCCTTCGCTGCTGCTGTCGGGATTCATGTTCCCGTTTCGCGGCATGCCGTCGTGGGCACAGTGGCTGGGGGACGTGTTCCCGCTCACCCATTTCCTGCGCATCGTCCGCGGCATCCTGCTCAAGGGCAACGGCACTTCGGATATCGCGCCCGAGCTGTGGCCGCTCGCGGTGTTTCTCGCCGTAGTGGCGGCCGTTGCGATGCTGCGCTACCGTCGGACCCTCGATTGATGATCGGCGCGATGCGTTCGTCGAGCTACCGAGTCGTGAATCCGCAACGACGCGGTCGCGCATCGGAGCAGAACGACGCGTTCGCGCTCGTGTACATAGCGTTAACGGGCCCTGGCCCTTTGCTACAATGACCAACGGTCAGTTATGAGCGAGCTGATGGAAACGCTGGATGTCGAGCAGGCGCGCGCGAACATGGTGGAGCAGCAGATCCGCACCTGGGACGTGCTGGATCAGCGCGTGCTCGATCTCCTCTTCCGGGTCAAGCGTGAGCGCTTCGTGCCACCGAAGTGGCGCGCGCTCGCCTTCGCCGACCTCGAGTTGCCGCTCGGCGGCCGCGCGAAGATGTGGCCGCCGCGCGTCGAGGCGCGGGTGCTGCAGGAACTCGCCCTCGGCCGATCCGATCGCGTCCTCGAGATCGGAACCGGCAGCGGCTACTTCGCGGCGCTGATGGCAAGCCTTGCGGCCGAAGTGGTCAGCGTCGAGATCGATCCTGCGCTCGCGGAGTCCGCTCGCACGCGACTCGCCAGGATGGGATTCGACAACGTGCGCGTCGAAACCGGCGACGGCGCCAACGGCTGGAGGGGCGAAAGTTACGATGCGGTCGTGCTGACGGGCTCGACGCCGATCGTTGCCGATGCGCTCGTCGCCCAGGTTTCCCCCGGAGGACGCCTCTTTGCGATCGTCGGCGACGCACCGGCGATGACCGCGCGGATCATCCGCTGGGAAACGCCCGGATCGCGGCTGGTCGTCGATCTCTTCGAGACCGTCGTCGAGCCCCTCGTCAACGCCCCGACGCCCGATCGCTTCCGCTTCTGAGTCGGCCGCAGCGACGCTCCAGGACCGATCCGCGACCACCTTTCCCGACTTCAACCGGTCTCTTCCGATGAACCGTGCTCTCCTTGCCGTCGCCGCGCTCGTTGCGAGCGTCGCCGCGGCGGCCCCCGTCCGCGCCGAAGACCTCGTGCAGGTCTATCAGGACGCATTGCGCAACGACCCAACGCTCGCGGCCGCGCAGGCGAGCTACCGCGCGACACAGGAAGCCGTGCCGCAGGCGCGCTCGGCGCTCCTGCCGAACGTGAACCTCGAAGCGCAGGCCAACGTCAACCAGTACGACGCGTCGTTGTTCACCGATCCGCGCGTCAACATCGATCGCAACTTCTGGTTCGGCGGGCTCACGGTGTCGGCGTCGCAACCGCTCTACCGGTACGCGAACAAGGTCGCGCTCTCCGAAGCCGAGAAGCAGGCTGCGCAGGCCGAATACACGCTGAAGTCCGCGCAGCAGGACCTGATGCTGCGCGTCGCCGGCGCGTACTTCGACATCCTCCTCGCGCAGTACAACATCGAGCTCGCGGAGAGCCAGAAGGCGGCTGTGTCGGAGCAGCTCGCACAGGCGAAGCGCAACTTCGAAGTCGGCGTCGCGACGATCACCGACACCAACGAGGCACAGGCCGCCTACGATCGGATCGCCGCGCAGGAGATCACGGCGAAGAACGACCTCGAGAACAAGCGCACTGCGCTGCGGGCGATCATCGGTCATCCACCGCCGGAGCTGAAGCGCTTCGGACGCTCGTTCGAGCCGACCCTCCCGCAGCCCGATTCGCTCGACTACTGGGTGGAGCGCGCGCTCTCCGACAATCTCGCGGTGAAGGTCGCGCAGTACAACAGCGACATCGCGAGCCTCGAAGTCGAGCGCCAGCGCGCCGCACGCCTGCCGACGATCGACCTCGTCGGCAGCGTCAACGCGCAGGGCTCCAACGGGACCGTCCAGGTCGGCGTTCGCAGCAATTCCGAGCAGTCGATGATCGGTCTCGCGCTCAACATACCGCTCTATACCGGAGGCTTCATCGATTCCAAGGTCCGCCAGGCGGTCGCGCTGCAGGAGAGCGCGCGCCACAACCTCGAGCTCGCGCGGCGCAGTGCGCTCTCAGGCGCGCAGACGGGCTTCACCGGCGTGACGAGCGCCGTCGCATCGGTGAAGGCGTTCGAGCAGGCGCTGAAGTCGGCGCAGGTCGCCTACGAATCGAACAAGACCGGACAGGAGGTCGGCGTGCGCACCAACCTCGACGTGCTGAACACGCAGCAGCAGGTGTTCCAGACGCGGCGCGATCTTGCGCAGGCGTACTTCAACTACCTGCTCGGCGTGCTGCAGTTGAAGGCCGCCACCGGGACGCTGTCGATCGAGGATCTGCAGGACGCCAACCGGCGGCTCACCGGCTAAGGAAGCGCTTCCTCAGCCGAGACCGTCGATCCGCGGCGCGAGCCACGCCCACAGGCGCGCGTCGGCGCCGCGGTGCGCCGCCATGAAGCGGTCCGCGGCGCGACGCATGTTCTCGCGCGCTGTCGCGCTCGCCAGGATTTCCGCGGCGGCTTCGATCAGGCGGTCGGCGTCGGCGACGCGCCGTGCCGCTCCGCAGGCGACGGCTTGCGCAGCCGCGTCGGCGAAGTTGAACGTGTGCGGGCCGACGAGCGTCGGCACGCCGAGCGCGATCGGCTCGATCAGATTCTGCCCGCCGAGCGGGAAGAGGCTGCCGCCGACGAACGCGACGTCGGCAGCGGCGTAGTACGCGACGAGCTCACCCAGCGTATCGCCGAGAAGGACCGGCGTCGTGGCGGGGATCTGCGTCGCGGCGGGCACCTGCGAGGCGCTGCTGCGGCGGACGAACGCGATGCCACGCTCGGCGAGGAGCGTCGCGACCGCATCGAAGCGCTGCGGGTGGCGTGGCACGATCGCGAGCAGGGTGCCCGGCGGCAGCGTCGATGCGCGCCTGCGCCACGCGTCGAGGATTGCCGCTTCCTCGTTCTCGCGGGTCGATGCCGCGACGATCACCGGACGATCGACTCCGATCAGCGCGCGCAGCGCGCGCCCGCGCTCGCGCATCTCCGGCGGGACCTCGGCATCGAACTTCAGATTTCCGGTGACGACGACCTCGCGCGCACCGAGCGCGCGCAGCCGTCCGGCATCGACGTCGCTTTGCGCGGCGACGCCGGCGAGTGACCCGATCAGCGGACGCGACAGGAGGGCGACCCTCGCGTAGCCCGCCGCGGAGCGTGCGGACATTCTCGCGTTGACGAGAAAGAGCGGCACCTCCGACCGCGCCGCGAGCGCGGCGAGGTTCGGCCACAGTTCGGTCTCGACGAGGAGTCCCACGCGCGGCCTGAAGCGCTCGAGGAAGCGGCGCATCGCAAAGGGCAGGTCGTACGGAAGCCACACCTGCGTCACGCGCCCACCGAACAGCGCGTGTCCGGTCTCGCGCCCGGTCGCCGTCGTGTGCGAGAGCAGGATCGGCGGCGGCGGGTCGAGCGCCGCGAGGCGGCGCACGAGCGGTGCGATCGCCCGCGTTTCGCCCATCGACACCGCGTGAATCCAGACCGGGCGCGCGCCTTCCGGCGCGGGCCCGTGGTGGGCGTGCGGGTAGAAGCCGAAGCGTTCGACCACGCGCGCGCGATATCCGGGCTCGCGCCGGCCGCGCCATGCCAGGCGAACGAGCACCCACGGCAGCGCGATCCACCCGAGCAGCGTGTAGAGGAAGCGCGCCGGGCGTTCCAGCATCGATTGCGCGCTTGCGTACATAGCGTCGACAGGGCCTAGTCCGGCGCCGTCTCGAGAAGCTTGCCCGCGGCCACGATCACGCTCTCGCGCGACGGCGGCGCGCCGGCATCGCCGAGATCGATCGCGTGAGGGCCGGCGCACGCGACGCCATGGCGGCGCCGATCGGTCGCGCAGAAGATGGCGAGCGTCGGCGTCACCAGCGCGGCGGCGAGATGGGTGAAGCCGGTGTCGACGCCGACGACGAGCTCGCTTCTGGCGAGCATGGCCGCCACCTCGGGCACCGACAGGCGCGGCGGCACGACGGCGAGGTCGAAGCCGGCGGCGAGGCGCCGGCTGCGCGCTTCCTCGCTGGCGTCGCCCCACGGCAGTACGCACGCGTAGCCGGCGCCCTCACAGCGCTCGATCAGCGCGCGCCAGTCGTCCTCGGCCCAGAGCTTTTCCGCACGGCTCGTCCCGTGCAACAGCACGACGTAGGGACGCGAGGGCATCGCGCGCGACGATGCCGGCGGCGCGATCTTCCAAGCGGGCAGCCCTTCGACGCCGTAGCCGAGCGCGGCGCCGGCGAGCGCACGTACGCGCGCGACGAAATGAAGCTTGCGCGAAACGCGATGATGGAAATCGTCGCCGAGCGTTGCAAGCGGCTCACGGATGCTCGCACGGTCGAAGCCGTGGCGCGGTCCGCGCGCGAGCCGCGCGATCAGCGCGCCCTTCACCTGCTCCTGCAGGTCGAGGATTGCGGCATAGCGTGTGCTGCGCAGGCCGCGGACGAATCCGCGCACCTCGCGCCATGTGCGGGCGGCCAGCGGCGCGCCGCGCCAGCGGCGCAGGTTGAACGGCACGACCGCGCGGACCTCGGTGCACATCGCCACGAGCGGCTCGAACCCCGGCTCTGCGACCCAGTCGACGGCGAGATCGGGTCGGTTGCGCCGGATGTCGGTCGCGACGGCGAGCGCATAGACGATATCGCCGAGCGACGAGGGACGCACGACGAGCACGGCCGGCGAGTCGGCATCGGCCGCACTCATGCGCGGCACTTAGCGGAAGTCGCTTCGCCTCCGGCGCGGACCACGTAAAATCGCGCGAGCTTCGAGGACGCGGTGGCGGTCGGAGCGATGCGCCATGGCCCGCGCGCGGCGTCCCGGATCCTTCTCATGCCCGCAACCCTTCCCCTGTCGATGATCGTGATCACGCGCGACGCCGAGGACGACATCGCCGAATGCCTCGCTTCCGCGGCGTTCGCGGCCGAGTCGGTGGTGGTCGATTCGGGCAGCGCAGATCATACCGTAGACGTCGCGAAGAGCCGCGGCGCTCGGGTGCTGCAGCGCGCCTGGACCGGCTTCGGCCCGCAGAAGCAGTTCGGCGTCGAGGCGGCGTCGCGCGACTGGGTGCTCTGTCTCGATGCCGACGAGCGCGTGACGCCCGCGCTCGCGCGCTCGCTCGAGGCGCTGTTCGCGCGCGGCGAGCCGAGTCACGCCGCGTACGAGGTCGCGCGGCGCAACCGGTTCCTCGGTCGCTGGCTCGCGCACGGCGAAGGCTATCCGGATCGCATCGTGCGCCTGTTCGACCGCCGCCGCGCACACTGGAGCAGCGACGCGGTGCATGAGCACGTCGTCGTGTCCGGTACTGTCGGAAGGCTCGACGGCGATCTGCTCCACCTGTCGGCGGAATCGATCGAGCGCTACATCGAGAAGCAGAACCGATACACGACGTTGCAGGCGGATCTCCTGCACGCGCGCGGCGCGCGCAGCCCCGCCCCGGCGATGTTCTTCTCGCCGCTCGTCCGCTTTGCCAGGAACTACATCGTGAGGCTCGGCTTCCTCGACGGCACGGCCGGTTTCGCGCACAGCGCGATCGGCGCTTTCGCGAGCTTCATGAAGCACGTCAAGCTGCGCGCGCTCGAGCGCGATGCGGCGGCACCCGCCGCCGACGAGCAACGTCGATGAGCGCGGCGCCGGCGTCCGGACGGGTGCTTGTGACCGGCGTCGCGGGCTTCATCGGCATGCACGCGGCGCGGGCGCTCCTCGCCTCCGGTGCGGCGGTCACCGGCATCGACAACTTCGATCCGTATTACGACGTGTCGCTGAAGCGCGCCCGGCTGGCGGAGCTAGTCGGGGATCCGCGCTTCGCCTTCGCCGAAGTCGACCTTGCGGATCCCGCCGCCTGCGCGGCGCTCTTCGAGCGCGGCTTCGACCACGTCGTGCATCTTGCGGCGCAGCCCGGCGTGCGCCATTCGCTCGAGCACCCGGACGCCTACGTGCGCAACAACCTCGTCGCCTTCGGTCACGTCCTCGAGGGTTGTCGGCGGCACCGCGTCGGGCATCTCGTATTCGCGTCCTCGTCGTCGGTCTACGGGGCGAACCACACGTTGCCGTTCTCCGAGGACCAGCGGGTCGACCACCCGGTGAGCCTCTACGCGGCGACCAAGTGCGCGAACGAGCTGATGGCGTACAGCTACAGCCATCTCTACGCACTGCCCGCGACGGGCCTGCGCTTCTTCACCGTGTACGGGCCGTGGGGGCGCCCCGATCAGGCGCCGATGCTGTTCACGCGCGCGATTCTCGCGGGCGAGCCGATCCGACTCTTCAACTCCGGCAGGATGCAGCGCGACTTCACCTACGTCGACGACATCGTCGAAGGTGTGGTACGCGTGACCGCGCGTGTTCCCGAGCCTGACGGCGACTCCGCACCGTTCGCGATCTACAACATCGGCAACCATCGCGCGGTCGAGCTCGGCACCTTCGTCGAAACGCTCGAGCGGCTGCTTGGCCGCAAGGCACTCCGCACGCTGCTGCCGATGCAGCCCGGCGACGTTCCGGCGACTTTCGCGTCGATCGATCGCCTGCGCGAGGCGACCGGCTTCACCCCGACGACATCGCTCGACGACGGGCTTGCGCGCTTCGTCGCGTGGTACCGTGATTACTATCGGCCCTCACCATGATTCTCGTCACCGGCGGCGCCGGATTCATCGGCTCCAACTTCATCGTCGACTGGCTCGCCGCGAGCGACGAGGCAGTGGTGAACCTCGACAAGCTGACCTACGCGGGCAACCTCGAGAGCCTCGCGGCGCTGGCGGGAGACGCGCGGCACGTTTTCGTCCGCGGCGACATCGCCGATGCGCCGCTGGTGTCGAGTCTGCTCGCGCGGCACCGCCCGCGGGCGATCGTCAATTTCGCCGCCGAATCGCACGTCGATCGCTCGATTCGCGGGCCGCGCGCCTTCGTCGATACCAACGTGGTCGGCACGCTCGAGCTCCTCGAATCCGCGCGCCGCTGGTGGGAGGGTCTCGCCGGCGGCGAGCGTACCGAATTCCGCTTCCTGCACGTGTCGACCGACGAGGTCTACGGCTCGCTCGGCCCCACGGATCCGGCGTTCTCGGAATCCACTCCGTTCGCACCGAACAGCCCGTATGCCGCATCGAAGGCAGGCTCCGATCATCTGGTCCGTGCGTGGCACCATACGTACGGCCTGCCGGTGCTGACGACGCATTGCTCGAACAACTACGGGCCACGCCAGTTCCCGGAGAAGCTCGTTCCGCTGATGATCCTCAATGCGCTCGCCGGGAAGGCGCTTCCGGTCTACGGAGACGGGCAGAACGTGCGCGACTGGCTGTATGTCGGCGACCATTGCAGCGCGCTGCGCGCGGTGCTCGCTCGCGGCCGGCCCGGCGAGACGTACGCGATCGGCGGCCATGCCGAGATGCGCAACGTCGACGTCGTGCGCACGCTCTGCCGCGTCCTCGAAGCGCGGCGGCCAGGCCGCGACTACGCGGCGCAGATCACGTTCGTCGCCGATCGCCCGGGACACGACCGACGCTACGCGATCGATGCATCGAAGCTCGCGCGCGAGCTCGGCTGGAAGCCCGAGGAGTCCTTCGAGACCGGTATCGCGCGCACCGTCGACTGGTACCTCGCCAACGAGCGCTGGGTCGCCGGCGTGCAAAGCGACGAGTACCGGCGCTGGATCGACGTCCACTACGGGTGAGGTCACGATGAGCCGCAGGGGAATCATTCTGGCCGGAGGCTCGGGGACGCGCCTCCATCCGGTGACGCAGGTGGTGTCGAAGCAGCTCCTCCCGGTGTACGACAAGCCGATGATCTACTATCCGCTGTCGACGCTGATGCTCGCCGGCATCCGCGACATCCTGCTCATCTCCACCCCGGAGGACACGCCGCGCTTCGCGCAACTCCTTGGCGACGGCAGCCGCTGGGGCCTCGCGTTCTCGTACGCGGTGCAGCCGGCCCCGGAAGGGCTCGCGCAGGCGTTCGTGATCGGCGCAGAGTTCATCGCCGGCGGCGATTCGGTGCTGGTGCTCGGCGACAACATCTTCTACGGCCACGATCTGCAGCCGCAGCTCATCCGCGCTTCGGCGACGACGCGCGGTGCGACGGTGTTCGCTTATCCGGTCTCGGACGCCGCGCGCTACGGCGTCGCCGAGTTCGATGCCACGGGGCGCATCGTCGGCATCGAGGAGAAGCCGGCCGCGCCGCGCTCGCGCTACGCCGTCACCGGTCTCTACTTCTACGACCATCGCGTCGTCGACATCGCGCGGAGCCTCAAACCTTCGGCGCGCGGCGAGCTCGAGATCACCGACGTCAACCGGCGCTACCTCGAGTGGGGTGAGCTCGAGTGCGAGGTGATGGGCCGCGGCATGGCGTGGCTCGATACCGGAACGCACGAGACGCTGCTCGAGGCCTCGCAGTACATCGAGACCATCGAGCGCCGCCAAGGGCTGAAGATCGCGTGCCCGGAGGAGATCGCGTGGCGTCAGGGCTACATCGACGCCGCAGCGCTCGAGCGCCTCGGCTCGGCGATGGCGAAGAACAGCTACGGGCGCTACCTGCTCGGCCTGCTCGACGATCGGGTGCTCAGCTGATGCGGGTGACGCCGAGCGCACTTCCCGACGTTCTCGTCGTCGAGCCGCAGGTTCACGGCGACGCGCGCGGGTTCTTCCTCGAAAGCTGGAATCGGCGCGTGTTCGCCGAAGCGGGGATCGACGCCGACTTCGTGCAGGACAATCACTCGCGCTCGATGCATGGCGTGCTGCGCGGGCTCCACTATCAGATCGAGCATGCGCAGGGCAAGCTCGTCCGGGTCACCGAGGGCGCGGTGCTCGACGTCGCCGTCGATCTGCGCCGAAGCTCGTCGACGTTCGGCCGCCATGTCGCGATCGAGCTGTCGTCCGCGAACCGGCGCATGCTGTGGATCCCTCCGGGTTACGCGCACGGATTCGTCGTCGTGTCGGACGCTGCCGAATTTCTCTACAAGACGACCGACTACTGGTATCCGGAGCACGAGCGCACGCTGCTCTGGAGCGATCCGACGCTGGCGATCGCGTGGCCCGTGGGCATCACACCGGTGCTCGCTCCGCGCGACGCGGCCGGCTCGCCACTTGCCCGCGCCGATTGCTATCCGTGAGCGGCGCAGTCGCGACGCGCACCGGCGTCCCGCGGATCCTCGTCACCGGAGCGGCGGGACAGCTCGGCCGCGAGCTCGCGCGTGCGCTCGCTCCGCTCGGCGAGATGACGGCACTCGATCGCTCCGCCCTCGATCTCGCGCGGCCCGACGAGATCGTATCGGTATTGCGCCGCGTGGCTCCGGCGATCATCGTCAACTCCGGCGCCTTCACCGCCGTCGACCGCGCCGAAGCGGAGCCGGACGCGGCGTACGCGGTCAACGCGCGCGCGCCGGGCATCCTAGCTGACGAGGCGAGGCGCCTCGACGCGCTCCTCATTCACTACTCGACCGACTACGTGTTCGACGGCGCGAGCCCGGAGCCGCTCGACGAATCCGCGCCGACCGGCCCGCTCAACGTGTACGGCGCGAGCAAGCTCGACGGTGAGCGCGCCGTGGCTGCGGCCGGTGGCCATGCGCTCGTCTTTCGCACGAGCTGGGTGTACGCGGCCACGGGCAGGAATTTCCTGACGGCGATCGAGCGCTTCGCGCGCGAGCGCGACGAGCTTCGCATCGTCGACGATCAGCACGGCACGCCCAACTGGAGCCGTGAGCTTGCTCGCGCAACGGCGAAGCTCGTCGCCCAGGGTGTGCCCTGGCTCGCCGAGCGGTCCGGGCTCTATCACCTTTCTGCGCAGGGTGCGACGACGTGGTTCGGCTTCGCGCGCGCGATCCTCGGCGACGCCACACGCGTGCATCTCGTGCCGATCACAAGTGCGGAACATGCCGCGGCCGCACGCAGGCCTGCGTGGGGAATTCTCGACACGCGTCGCTTCAGGGCGACATTCGGCTTCGAGCTTCCGCATTGGCTCGACACGCTGCGCGAGTGCCTGCACAGTCGCGAGGAACCGCCGGCGCGCGCGTGAGGTCCATCGCTTTCCGCGCGAACCGCGCGGGCCGCAAGCGTTCGTGATGTTTGCGGTGCGCGCGACCGCGCTGCTTCGACGTGCAGCAGGGGAGCCACGAATGAATCGATGCGCAGGAAGCGGGCGAAGTCTCGCCCGAGGTGCGGCGACGATCGCGATCGCGCTCGCGACGATCGCGATCGGGGCGGGCATGGTCACCGCGGCCAGCGCCGCACCGATCACATCGGTTCCGCCGGCGACGCTGCAGCCGAAAGCCGGGAAGAAGGCAGCTCCCGTGCAGCTTCTCCTGTCGCCCGACGCGCGCGCACGCACGATCGAGCTGCCAGTGCCTACGGCGGCCGAGCGTGCACTTGTGCGCGCGCGCAATCAACCCGCGGTGCCGGGCGCGTCCAGGCAGGCGCACCCGAAGGCGCTGGCGATCGCCTTTCCGCGCGACATTCCAGCGGACTCGCGCGAGATCGCACTCGACACGCTTGCGTGGACGACGCTTGCAGACGGCACCCGCGCAGCACGCATCGCGATCGTCTCGCCGGAAGCGCTCGCCTTGCGCGTCGCGCTGACACTCGGCGTGACCGATCCCGGCGTCTCGCTGCGTTTCGCGGGAAGCGGCGCCACGCCGGCGGTGTTCGGCCCTGTTCCCGCGAATGCGGTGGCTGCCGCGGCGGCGCGCTTCGGCCGGTTCTGGACGCCGGTGCTCGTCGGCGATCGCGCGACGATCGAGATCGCCATCGAGCCCGGCGCGAGCATCGCCGGCATCGTGCTCGTCGTCGTCGGCGTTTCGCATCAGCTTGTCGCGCCGGCGAACCTCAAGAAGCTCGGCGCCAAGGATCTGCTGCAGATCGGAGCTGCAGGGAGCTGCGAGATCGATCTTGCCTGCGTGGGTCCGTCGTCTGCGGCGCTGAACGACGAGGCAGCGGCCGTCGCCGTGATGGATTTCACGCAGGGCGACGGCTACAGCTATCTCTGCACCGGCCAGCTTCTCAACGACTCGATCGCGAGCAATACGCCGTACTTCTTCACCGCCAGTCACTGCATCGACTCGGCCTACGCGGCGCAGACGCTCAATACCTACTGGTTCTTCCAGGCGGCGACCTGCGGCAATACGTCGATGCCGCCGTACGCCCAGCTCACGGCGGGAGCGATGCTGCTCGCGCGCAGCGAGGACTTCGACTGGGCGCTCGTGCGCCTCAACCAGGACCCGCCGCCGGGCGCGCGCTTCGCCGCGTGGCGTGCCGAGCCGATCGCGGCGTCGACGCCGATCTCGGTGCTCCATCATCCCGAAGGTGATCTCCTGAAGTGGAGCGAAGGCGCGACGCAGGGTTACAACCAGTACGGCGACGGTTCGAGCTTTGCGGCGGTCGGATATGCGCAGGGCTCCACGGAACCGGGGTCGAGCGGCGCGGGGCTTCTCACCTGGTTCGCGCCCGGCCGCTATTACGAGCTCCGCGGCGGGCTGTTCCGGGGCGACGCATCATGCCAGAACCCGCAGGGCACCGACGATTATTCGCGTCTAGACACAATGCTGCCGTTGACGCGGCAATACCTGACCCCCGGAACGCTTTCCGGCGCCGACGAGGCGGTGGTGGTCGAGTTCTACAACGCGAGCCTGCAGCACTATTTCATGACGATGAATCCGTCCGAGATCAACGACCTCGATACCGGCGCGCACCCCGGATGGGAGCGGACCGGGCTGCGCTTCCTCGCGTATTCGGCGCCGGTTTCGGGATCGAGCCCAGTGTGCCGCTTCTATCGAACGCCCGGATTCGGCGACTCGCACTTCTATTCCGCGAGCTCCGCCGAATGCCAGGCGGTGCTCGCGAACCCGGCGAAGTATCCGGGCTGGACCTACGAGAGCGCCGCGGTGTTCTACGTCGCGCTCCCCGACCCGGTGTCGGGCGCATGTCCGGCCGGTGACATCCCGGTGTGGCGCTTCTTCGACCAGGTGACCACGAACCACCGCTACACGGCCGATCGCACGACCCGCGACGCGATGCGCGCCGATCCCGCGACGTGGGTGGAGGAGGGCTACGGGCCCGACCAGGTGATCATGTGTGCGCCGGCGGGGAGCTGAAGCGCCGACGAGCGATCACTGCGCTCGCATCGCGCCGAAGTCGGCGGAGCGCGGTGGCGCGGTGCGAGTCTCAGCGCAGTCCGGCTGCGTACTGCGCGACGGCCTGCATCTCGTCGTCGGTCATCCGCGATGCGATCGTGAACATCACATGGCCGTTGACGTCCTTGCCCGCCTTGTCGTTGCCGCGCGTTCCAGCCTTGAACGCCTTCAACTGCGTGAGCAGGTAGTCCGCGTGCTGCCCGCCGAGGCGCGGGTAATTCTTCGGCACGCCTGCGCCGTCGGGTGAGTGGCATGCCGCGCAGGCGGGAACGCCCGACTCCTGATTACCGCCGCGCCACAGGCGCTGTCCGGCCTTGACGAGGTCGATATTGGTCGCCGCCGCACCTTTCAGCGGCTGCTTCGAGAAATAGTCGCCGAGCGCGATCATGTCGGCTTCGGAGAGCGATGCCGCCATCGGCTGCATGATCGCGTTGCTGCGCAGGCCGGACTTGAAGTGCGCGAGTTGCAGGGTGATATAGTCGGCGCCCTGGGCGGCGAGGTTCGGATTGGCGGGCACGGTGCTGTTGCCGTCGGACCCGTGGCACGCCGCGCAGACGGTCGTCGCAGTCTGCTGCGCCTTCTTGAGATCGGGCGCGGCGGCGGGCGCAGCCTCCTGGGCAGATGCGGCGGCGGCGTACAGCACGGCCACCGCCATGACGGCACAGAGGCGGTTGCGGGTCATGGGCAAAGCTCCATTCTTCGATTCGTTGTGCAAAGCCGCCCGAAATCCGTGGTGAAGCTCGTGCGGGCGAAGCCACCGCTGTCGAGGGCTAAATTATCTATTCTAGCGAAACGCTCCGTCGCGGCGAAGGCCCGGGCTGCATCAGCGCGGCCCGCGACGGCATCGACGGGGCCCGCTGCCGCGCCGGCGCCCCTCGTCGGCGCCGCGTTCGAGACCGGTGCGGTCGCTGCGGTACAGTTTCCCGGATCGGGCGAGCGCGAAATCGCGTTCGCCGGGCGCTCGAACGCCGGAAAGTCGAGCGCCATCAATGCGCTCGCGCGGCACCGCGGTCTTGCCCGCGCGAGTCGGGCGCCCGGAAGAACGCGCGAGATCAACTTCTTCCGGCTGCGCGGCGGGGCGCGGGTGGCGGACCTCCCCGGCTATGGCTACGCTGCCGTATCGGACGCGCTGAAACAGGGGTGGCAGGAGCTGTTGTGGACGTATGTGAGTGCTCGCACTCAGCTCGTCGGGCTGGTACTTGTCGCCGATGCGCGCCGCGGACTTTCCGAGCTCGATCGCCGGCTGCTCGATGTCTATCTGCCGAGCGGACGTCCCGCGCTGATTCTCGCCACGAAGATGGACAAGCTCGGGTCCTCGGCGCGCCGCGCCGCGGCCGCGACCATCCTCGCACAGGCGCGCCTCGATCACCCGACCGAAGGCGGGCGCATCACCGTCGTCGCCTTCTCTGCGACGCAGCCGTTGGGACTCGAAGCCGCCGACGCGGTGCTTGCGGAATGGACCGCATGACGGCAAAAGAAAAGGCCCCGCGGTCAAGGGGAGTGACCTGGGGCCTCGAAACGCCGACACCAGTGAAACTGGCATCGGCACCCGCTCAGGGAGGAAAGCGGGAGACGTAAACCGTCCAATCATGAGACTCGCGCCGCGACGTCGAGTTCCGTCGCGGCAGCATCCGTGCCGGAGCATGCAATGACGACGAGCTTTGCCGGGGCATTCCCCCGCACCCGCATGCGGCGCATGCGCCGCCATGATTTTTCCCGGCGCCTCGCGCGCGAAACGCGGCTTGCCGCCGACGATTTCATCTACCCGGTATTCGTCTGCGAGGGCAGCCAGCACGCCGAGCCCGTGGCGTCGCTTCCGGGCGTGTCGCGCAAGTCGATCGACCTCATCCTCGCCGACGCCGAGCGCTGCGTCGCACTCGGTGTCCCGGCCATTGCGCTGTTCCCGGTCGTCGCGGCCGAGCTGAAGTCGGACGACGCCGCTGCCGCGTTCGACGATGCGGGACTCGTCCCGCGCACCGTCCGCGCGCTGAAATCGCGCTTTCCGGAGCTTGGCGTCGTCACCGACGTTGCACTCGACCCCTATACCCGCCACGGGCAGGATGGGCTGATCGATGCGAGCGGCTACGTCGTCAACGACGACACGGTCGCGGCGCTCGTCAAGCAGGCGCTCTGCCACGCGCGGGCGGGCGTCGACATCGTCGCGCCGTCCGACATGATGGACGGGCGTATCGGCGCGCTGCGCAACGCGCTCGACGATGCGCATCATCTCGACGTGCGCATCCTCGCCTATTCGGCGAAATACGCGTCGGCGTTCTATGGCCCGTTCCGCGATGCAGTGGGCTCGGCGGCGGGTCTCGGCTGCGGCGACAAGTATTCGTATCAGATGGACCCGGCCAACGGCGACGAGGCGCTGCGCGAGGCATTCCTCGATATCGGCGAAGGGGCCGACATGGTGATGGTGAAGCCGGGATTGCCGTATCTCGACATCCTGTGGCGAGTCAAAGCGGCGTTCGGAATGCCGACCGCGGTCTACCAGGTCTCCGGCGAATACGCGATGCTCAAGGCCGCTGCGCAGGCCGGCTGGATCGACGAGCGCGCGTGCGTGCTGGAGACATTGACGTCGATGAAGCGCGCGGGCGCCGACGCGATCCTCACCTACTTCGCGCTTGACGCGGCCGGCTGGTTGCGCCAGCGCTAACGGCGCAGCAGCGCCTCGACCGCTTCGGCGTCGAGCGAAGGTCGCGGACGACCTCGAGCGCGCGGCCGCTGACGCGCGATCGCGGGGGTCAGCACGACGAGGCGAACCGAGCCTCCCGGCGCATCGATTGCGAGCTCGGCGCCCCCGTTCGTCCCCGACGGCGCCACGCGGTAGACGACGCCGCCGTTGATGAGCGCAAGCTCGACCGCCTTCGCGTCGTCGGCGACGAGCTCGATGCGGATCTCGTTGTGGTCGCCGGCCCAGCCGGCGGCGACACCGCCGGTCAGCCGCGGCGACCACGCGGCGAGATCGCGCATCCAGCGCAGCGCCTCGGCACGCATTCGTGCGAGCGCCTCGACCTGGCTCGCGCCGCCGAACAGCGACTGATGCGCGGCGAGCGCGTCCTCGATCTCGTCGTCGGCGGGAAGTGCGGCGCGCGCGTCGAGCATCAGCTGGTGTGCGGCTTTCCGCTTCGCGAGCGACCAGTCCGAAATGCCGTGCTCGAGGATCAGGCGCGCCGCGACCGCGGCGATGCGCGCCCGGTCGCGCGCCTCCTCGCGTCCGCCGGCGCGTCGCGGCATCAGAACAGCTGGTTGCGCACGTCCCGCGCCGCCGGCCCCGGCGCAGGACCCGGAGCTGCAGCGCTCGCCGGAGTCCCCGGAACCGCCGGCCCGCCCGCGCCGCCAGGAATGGCGACCGGCGCCAACGCATCCTGCGCGGGCCGGGGCGTGAACTCGGCCATGAACCAGTCGGTCATCGGGCTCGAATCGTCGCGAAGGCCGGTGTCGGGATTGATGTGGACCGAGACGACGCCCGCCGGGGGCGTCGGTACGACCTGCGGCACCCCCTTCAATGCGCTTCGCATGTAGGCGATCCAGATCGGCAGCGCGGCATGACTGCCGGTCTCGTTGGTGCCGAGCGTCCTCGGCTGGTCGAAGCCGATCCACGCGATGCCGACCTTGGCGGCGTCGTAGCCACAGAACCACGCGTCCACGTTTTCGTTGGTCGTTCCGGTCTTGCCCGCGAGGTCGTTGCGGTTCAGGACCTTCGCCCGCACGCCGGTTCCGTACGCGATCACATCATGCAGCAGCGACGTCATGATGAACGCGTTGCGCGGATCGATCGCGAGCTTCGCGTCGTCGCCCGCAACGGCCGGCGTCGGCTGCGACAGCACGTCGCCGCGCTCGTCGACGATCTTCGAGATCAGGTACGGCGTGATCCGGTAGCCCCCGTTCGCGAACACCGAGTAGGCGGTCGCCATCTGCAGCGGCGTCGCCGACCCGGCGCCGAGGCCCATCGTCAGGTACGCCGGATGGAGCTTCGGATCGAACCCGAAGCGTGCTATGTAGTCCTGCGCGTACTGCGGGCCGATCGCCTGAAGGATGCGGATCGTGACGAGGTTCTTCGACTTGGCGAGCGCGACGCGCAGCCGCATCGGCCCTTCGAACTTCCCATCGTAGTTCTTCGGCTCCCAGGCCTCGCCGCCGGCCTTGTCGGCCGGCACGAAGAACGGCGCATCGTTGATGATCGTCGCCGGCGTGAAGCCCTTCTCGAGCGCCGCCGAATAGATGAACGGCTTGAACGCCGACCCCGGCTGGCGATACGCCTGCGTCACGTGGTTGAATTTGCTGCGGTCGAAGTCGAAGCCGCCGACGAGCGCCAGGATCGCGCCGTCGGTGGGGCGCACCGAGATGAAGGCCGCCTCGGCCTGCGGGATCTGCGTGATCGCGTAGTTGCCCTTGTCGTCACGGATCACGTGGATGACCGCGCCGGCACGAATCTGCTGGTTCGCCGGCGTGCGCGGCGACAGTGCCTTCTGCGCGAACTTGAGCCCCGCACCGGTGATATCGGCGTCGTCGCCGCTCGAAAGCGTCACCTGCACGTCCTGGGGCGTCGCCTTGCGTACGACCGCAGTGAGGATATCGTCGCTGTCGGGGTGGTCCTCGAATACGCGGTCGAGGGCCTGCTCCTCTTCGTCAGGATCGGACGGCAGGCTGACGTAGGCGTCGGGGCCGCGATAACCGTGCCGCTCGTCGTACTCCATCACGCCGCGGCGCACCGCCGCCCAGGCGGCGTCCTGGTCGGCCCTGCGGATGGTCGTCACGACGGTGATCCCGCGTGTGTAGGCCTGGTCGCCGTAGGCATCGTAGACGACCTGACGCGCCATCTCGGCGACGTACTCGGCGTGCACGGGGAATTCCGAGCGCGCGTTCTGGGTCGCCTGGCGGGTTGGCAATGGCGCGCTTTGTGCTTGCCGCCATTGGTCGTCATTGATGTAGTGCAGATCATGCATCCGCCGAAGCACATACTGCTGGCGCGCCTTCGCCCTGCGCGGATTGCTGATCGGGTTGTACGCCGACGGCGCCTTGGGCAGGCCGGCGAGCATTGCCGCCTCGGCCGGCGTGACGTCCTTCAGCGCTTTGCCGAAGTAGATCTGCGACGCGGCGGCGAAGCCGTAAGCG